>JAGVYI010000021.1 GCA_018303365.1 Candidatus Woesearchaeota archaeon | reverse complement strand
AAGAATAGAACCCATAAGGTAAAAATGAACACAAATATTAATAAAACTATCCTAAAAGAGCAAAAAAGTGATACTTGGAAAAATTGTAGGAAAGGTTGGAACAAACCAGTTTAGTTTCATTGTAACAGGAGAGGCAAAAAAATTCCAGTATGTACAAATAGAGCACCCGGAAGGATACACTGTACTTGGACAAATAGCAGATATAGAAAAGGAAAAAGAGAGGCAGGTAGCTCACTGTCAGGTAATAGGTTACAGAGACAAAGAGGGACTTAATCAGTTAAGAGTGCCCCTTGAACCAGAAACAGAGGTATTAAGGGCAGAGGATACAACAATTACAAGAACGCTAGGTGTAGAAAAGACAAAGAAAGCAGCATTTATTGGAAGGTTGAATGGAAGGAGAAACATTCCAGTCTTCATAGATATCAACAAAATGCTCACAAAGCATGTGAGCATTCTTGCAAAAACCGGAGCAGGTAAGTCTTACACACTAGGTGTGATTCTAGAGGAACTTATTGAGAGAAACGTGCCGATCTTAATAATAGATCCGCATGGAGAGTATACCTCATTAAAGTATCCAAATGAAAAGGATAAAGGAAAAATAGACGAGTTCGGGATAAACCCAGTAGGATATAAAAAGAAAATAAGAGAGTACAGCCCAGATATAGAGACAAATCCTGAAGCAACTCCTCTAAAACTAAACGGGAAAAACCTAGGACCAACAGAGATAATACACCTCCTGCCAGCAAAACTCTCAAATGCGCAAATAGGGCTGCTCTATGCCGCAGTAAAAAATCTTGAAGTGTTAGATATTGATAATATAATTCTTGAAATAGAAGCAGAAGATAATCCGGCAAAGTGGACACTCATCAATATTCTCGAATACATAAAAAAGTTAGATCTCTTTTCAGAAAGCCCGACAAGGATTTCACAATTAATCCAGCCGGGGCTTGCAACAATCATCAACCTCAAAGGAACACCGCAAGAAGTACAGGAGGTGATAGTCTACAAGATTATAAAAGACCTTTTTGAAGAAAGAAAAAAAGGGAATGTCCCACCATGCTTTTTGGTTACAGAAGAAGCGCATAATTACTGTCCAGAACGAAGCTTTAAGGAGACAAAGTCTTCATCAATAATCAGACAAATTGCAGCAGAAGGCAGAAAGTTTGGCATCGGGCTGGTGGTTGTATCTCAACGACCATCAAGGGTTGATAAAAGTGTGCTAAGCCAGTGTAGTACACAAATAATTCTTAAAGTAACAAATCCAAACGACGTGCGAGCAATTGCAAATTCAGTAGAAGGAATGACTCAAGAAGCAGAAAGAGAAATAAAAAATATCCCAGTTGGGACAGCATGGGTCACTGGAATTGTAGATACGCCCCTCCTAGTAGACATCAGACCGAGAAAAACAAGTCACGGTGGCTACACAGTAAATATATTTGATGAAGAGAAAGGCAAAGAAGAGATAGATAATGAAAAAGAACTTCTGCCAGTCATAGAGCAGAAGATAACAAAAGAGGACATTGAACTGATATACGGCAAAGGTGGAAAGATTCAAAAAATCCTAATACCTTGTCTGATGCTAACCTGCAGCAAAGAAAAAGAGAAATTCAACATCCTTGTCAATCTTAACACAAAAGAAATAGTAACAGATATAGAGAAAGGAAAGGGTAAGAGAATTGAAGTAAATGAGGAGCAGCTTTCCCCGCAGCAGCAAAGAGTAGCTGATGCCGCACTAGCATTAAAAGAGTTCAAAGCAGCAGAACTTTTTGAGAAGACAGGATTACAGTTCTCACAAATTTATGATAGTATAACATCCCTAACAAAGAAGGGCATATTTGAAAAAGTGGGGGACAGATTCAGATTGGCAAAAAGCCTCGAGACGTTGCAGAATCTCAAAGAATATGCAACTTTCGAACAAGTAGAATACAAGGCAACAGAATACGACCAGAAACAAGAAAAGAAAGTGGATGAAAACAATATAATAAGTCTATTGAGAAAATTTACAAAAGTTATCAACGATAAAGAATGTTGGTTAGTAACATATAGTAAAACAGTCATGTAATCTTTGGATAAGTCCCTCTAGCAAGAAAGACTTTTGTTGTACGAACAGCAAGACGCCTTGAAGAAGAAAGCATCTCCTCTGAAGAAAGAAGAGCCTCCCCAAGGCAGACCAACTCGTCTTTAAGTGTAAATATGGCAACAACTTCTCCATGTTGAATACCTGCATGAAGCTTGGATATACCCGGCACAGCAAGAGAGGCACCATGGCATAGTGTATCAACAGCACTATCAAGTACCCAAACACTCCGGAGGTGAGAAACAGCAAACTCCAAAGGAAGGATAATCCTAGATAAAAACGAAGAGTCTCCTTCTTTATGAAAAGCATAAGCATCAGCAAGGTCGTGCAAGTTTACCCATTGCCTATCTAAAAAAGGTCCAGCCCGCGTCCTGACAAGCTCCTGCATATGAGCACCAACACCAAGCCTCTTGCCAACGTCATGAATGAGTTTACGAACATAAGTTCCTGCTTGACAGCTAACAGAAAAAAGGACATATTTCTCTGACATTTCAAGGATACCGAAAGAGTATATTGTACGCTGGCGAAGTTGTCTCTTGACTGCGGAGCGAACAGGAGGAAGTTGAGATATTCTTCCAGTAAAACTGGAAAAAGTAGAATGAAGAAGGGGAAGGGGTACTGGTTTATGAAGTCGCATAACACCTACATATTCCTTTTGAGAAAGAAGAAGGGTCTGTAAGATCCTCGTTGAGCTGCCAATAGCTAGCGGAAGAACACCAGAAACACCTGGATCTAAAGTACCCCCATGACCGCAGCGAGAAAGGTGAAGAATGCTTTTAACATAATCTGCCACCTGGTGGCTTGTCGGTCCTGCAGGCTTGTTAAGGCAAATTACTCCAGAAGAAAGAAGTGTAGAGATAGGACGGTTAGAAGGATGACAGCCATAATCCGAGTTAGAAGAAGATTCAAAATGAACAACGACAGGATAACGATTCATAATGTAGGATATAAAAGAAGATTTAAAAAACTACTTTTTTGAGGTATCACCGATAATTTTCTCGCTCTTTCTGTGAGAATGGGCTTTCTCTGGAAGTTTTGTCTCTCTTATAGTTTTCTTTTGAAGAGGAGAAGCATGTGTAAGGATTTCGTGTTTCTCTTTATCCTGCTCTTCTTTAGTAAGTGTTCTAGAGGTACCTTTTCCAACATCAGCTTTGCTATCTTTCTGAACCTGGACACCAATTTTTTCTCCAACGCGGCTTACAAGGGATTTCTTCTTTTCGGTATCAAGCTTAGGAATTGGAGCATCCACAAGCTCAACAAAGGCATAGGGGCCTTTTTTCTTATCCTCATACTTGAACATCTTCACGTAAACGCGGGGAGGAGGACTCTTTCGTCCTTTCTCTGTAACCTTCATATTAAGAAAACGGCCAATCTTAACAGTTGGAACCTTCATATGCTTAAGAGAGAAATCACGAATAGCAACAATGGCCTTTCGACTACGTTTATAAATTGGTACCTTAAGCCATTCCTTACGCAAAGGAATTATGTAAGTGCGTTCAAGAGAAGCCATAAAAAGAAAGCAAGAAGACCATTTATAAAATTTATGGACAGAAATTAAGCCTTAGTCCTGATGCGACGCCAGTGGCGTTTGACAGCTGTATGTCTGCCAGGATGAACACGTCGCCCTTTTCCGTAAATTTTTGGAACAGTCCAGAAGGGAGCCCAACGGGTTTGACGACTGCGTTTTGCAAGACGAAGTTTTTTAGCTAACCATTTAATACCCATAACAATTTCAAAAAAGACCAATATAAAAGAGTATCGATTAAGGGTAATATCGTATAATCAAGACTTGATTAATGATACCTCATTGAGGGATCTATTTCTTCTTAATCCGCCAGCTTATCGGGATAACCAACAGAACAGAGCCTTGGTTAATTACACCCGCTTAATAGAAGACTTCCTCTTGGGAGAGTCAAATTGATAAAGAAAGTCACGAAATTGCATATCTGTAATGGATTCGCGAAGGCTACCTTGCTGGATGAGTTGAAAAAGGCTAACAAGAACCTTTATTGCCTTCTCAGGATGCGCTGTTTTAAGGGTATGGTAGCGAATCAAGGCATCTTTTGATAAATAAGGTCTAACCGCTTGTTCCAGTTGGTGTATTTGCTGCTGCAACTGAACTTCTTCCTGCTCAGCTTGTGCCTGCTCACGCAAAGCGCGTTCTTGGAGTTCAGCAATTTTTTTCTTTCTAATATCATCAGGACTCATTTTTTTGGAAAGAAGGAACAGGTTTACCTACAGCGACGCAGTCAAGAAATTTCTTACCTTTTGGAGTAATAATCCGACCTTTGTGAACTCCTTTCTGGGCCTGTTGAACAAGGCTTGCCTGTTCAAGTTGCTGTAAAATTGTACGGAGCACCTTTCCAGAACCAGCATAAAACTTTTCTGGTTTATGACCCCTATTCTTTTTATTTCCATACTTAATACTGAGCTTTGAAACACCTATAGGCCCATGAAGATAAATCTTACGAAGAACAGAAGCTGCCCGAAAATACCACCATTGAAGGTTTTCTGGAGGACGCTCTCTACCAGCCCCTGTTTTAACAAAGGAACTCCAAGATGGAGCGGTAATGACTTTCTCAAGCTCAACAGAAGCTTTTTCAACAACCTCCTGTGCAGAAACATCAAAAAGGGTCATAAACTATAAACTTTATTAAGGATTTAAAAACCTTTCTTTTGGTGTTAATTGATTAAAAAATATGCAACTCATGAATCCTTCTTCCACTTCCATCTCACCCCGTTGGAAGTATCTTCTAAAACAACCCCTTGATCAAGAAGCTTTCTTCTAAGAGCATCAGCCCTTTCATAACTTTTATCGACCCTAGCAATCTCTCGCTCTTCAATCAATTTGCGAAGTCGCAAAGGAAGGGGTTTTTGGTCAAAATAAAGAACACCTAAGACAGTATCAAATAGTTGAAGCATGGATAAAACCTCTTTAGCAGACTTTCTAGATATTTTATGCTCATCTAAAAGAGAGTTAATCTCTCTAATAAAAGAAAATATGGCTGCAAGAGCAACAGAAATATTTAGGTCATCATCAAGTGCAGATTCAAATCTGGTGTGAACCTTAGATAGCTGTCTTTTAACAGGAACTCCTGAGTGATTCTTAACTTCCTTGAGCCTCAAAATAAAGTCTTGCACACGAGAAAGAGATTGGGTTGCCGCATTGAGGCCTTCAAAGGTGAAATTAAGAGGCTGGCGATAATGAACTGAAACAAGAGAGTAACGAATAGCAATAGGATCATAACCTCTTGAAAGAACATCTCTTAAGGTGTAGAAATTGCCTAAGGATTTGCTCATTTTCTTCCCATCAACAAGTAAATGTCCGCAATGAAGCCAATAACGAACAAAGGGTTTACCTGTTACACCTTCGCTTTGGGCAATTTCATTCTCATGGTGAGGAAAGATATTGTCTATACCCCCTGTATGTATATCAATAGTCGTACCAAGGTGTTTCATAGACATTGCAGAACATTCAATATGCCATCCAGGCCTTCCCTTTCCAAGCGAGGTTTTCCAGAAAACATTACCATCTTCTTTATCCCAAGCTTTCCAAAGTGCAAAATCTTTTGCTTCTTGTTTTTCGTACTCATCTTGGGAAACTCGAGCACCAGCCTTTAATCTGGAAGTATCAAGGCGAGAAAGACAGCCGTAACAGCCAAAGCGGGAAATGTTATAATAAACACTCCTATCCTCGCTACGATAAGCAACTCCAATGGAGAGGAGTTTTTCAATAAGTTTGACCATTGAAGGTATATGTTCAGTAGCACGTGGGTAAGAAGAAGCCTTCTTAATATTGAGGGTAGTTATATCTTCAAAAAAAGATTTTTCAAAGCGGCGGGTAAAAACATGCAGAGACTCTCCAGCCTTTTTAGAATCTCGAATGGTCTTGTCATCAACATCGGTGATGTTCATAATTTGCTTAACACCAAATCCCCTGTACTCAAGGTAACGCCGAAGAAGGTCAGCAAATACATAAGCGCGGTAGTTCCCAATATGAGGATAAGTATAAACAGTGGGTCCACAATTGTACATCAAAACTCGCTTATCAGATAGTGGACGAAAAACTTGTTTTTTACGAGTAAGGGTATTGTAAAAACGAATTGTCATGAAAAATAAAGAGTATGTAAGCTATATAAAATTTATCAACTATCCGAAAAATCCAGCGCCTTTCTCAACATTGATGACAAAAGCAGAAGTCTCGTATGGATCACCGTTAGCAGAAGTTACCTCAACAGCATACGCTGGATCATTAGCACCATTTGTCAACGGAGCTGTAGAAATGGCTATAACTTGCAGGGGGACTTTGGCGGTCCTACCAGGAGAAATTGTGAGTGTATGAGAATTTCCTGTTGTCCCGACAATAATGCGGGCCTGGACTTGGATTTCAGGGATGGTTGCTGCACTTCCGCTTCTAGTGAGCCTAAGGGTAAAAGAGCTACCTGTTGTGGTGCCATCATTACCAATTACAATATCGAATCGCTTAGATTTTCCTTGATTAACAGTCACAGTCGTAGGAACCTTGAGCCGAGCATCACCTGCACCAAGCTGTCCCAACTCGACATTAGCTGTATCAAAGACATCATCAGAAAGGTTGGTAAGTTTACCAAAGATATTTTTTACAAAAACAATTCCAAGAGTAAGAAGAGTAATGCCAATCACGACAATGATGATTGTACTAATAGAAAGTTCAAGTGCACCTCTCTTTTTCCTATGGTGGGAATACATCGATAAACCTCTTTTCAAACATACACAAGAAAACAGCTATATAAAGATTTCTAAAAAATGGGACGAGAGGGATTTGAACCCTCGACACCATGGTCTTCAGCCATGTGCTCTCCCAGGCTGAGCTACCGTCCCTTAGCAAAAAGTCCATAAGACGGTTTTAAATAGTTTTTTATAAAAAGAAGAGGACAATCTATTTAAAACAACTACAGAAGGTAAAGACAATGGAACTACCGCCCTCCTACGAAATAAAGGAGAGAGAGGCTTACTGGCAAAAAGAATGGGAAAAGAATGGAACCTATAATTTTGACAGAGAAGATCTGAAAAAAGAAATCTACGCTATTGACACGCCGCCTCCAACAGTATCTGGGAAGATGCATATCGGCCATGTAGCATCATACACACAGCAGGATATAGTTGCCCGTTATCAGCGTATGCAGCAAAAAAATGTTTTCTATCCATTCGGAACAGATGATAACGGTCTTGCAACAGAAAAACTTGTTGAAAGAATCAACAAAGTGCGCTCAAAAGAAATGTCAAGAACGGAGTTTGTTAACCTTTGCCTGAAAACACTAAAAGAGATAAGGCCAGAGTTCATTAAAGGTTGGAAAGACATAGCAATGAGTTGTGATTGGTCATTAACATACTCCACAATAGAAGAGAATGTACAAAAGATTTCTCAGCAATCATTTATAGACCTTTATTATCAGAACAGGGAATACAGGGCAATTGCCCCAACAATATGGTGCCCTGAATGTAGGACAGCAATTGCACAGGTTGACTTAGAAGATAAAGAGCAAGAAACAACGTTTAATGAAATAGAGTTCGAAGTAGGAAAAGACAAATTAAAGATTGCAACCACAAGACCAGAATTACTTCCTGCATGTGTTGCACTCTTCTACCATCCAACAGACCACCGGTACATAATCTACAAAGGAAAAATGGCAACAGTGCCAATATTCAGGTACAAAATACCGATCCTAGAAGATAATAGGGTAGAAAAAGAAAAAGGAACAGGGTTAGTCATGTGTTGTACCTTTGGGGACCAGACAGATATTGAATGGTATAAAGCATACAGGCTGCCGTTGAAAAAGGCGATTACTGAAGAAGGAAAGCTGACAAAAGAAGCAGGGAAATATGCAGGAAAGAAAGTAAAGGAAGCAAGAAAAGAAATAATAGAAGATCTCAGAAAACAAAAGTTATTGACAAAACAAGAGCCAATAAAGCACACAGTAAATGTACATGAAAGGTGTAAGACAGAAATTGAAATTCTAGAAAGCAAACAATGGTTCATTAAATACCTTGATCTAAAAGACAGGCTACTAGAAAATGGAATGGAACTCAACTGGTATCCGGCCCATATGAGAAACCGGTTGGATAACTGGATTAAAGGGCTCCAGTGGGATTGGTGTATTTCAAGGCAAAGGCATTTTGGAATACCATTTCCAGTATGGTACTGTAAAAACTGTGGGGAGATAATTATTGCAGAAAAAAATGAAACACCTGTAGACCCAACAGAAAGAAACCCGAAAAGACCTTGTCCCAAATGTAAGAGAAAGGAGTTTGAACCTGAGAAAGATGTTATGGACACATGGCCAACATCCGCACTAACGCCCCAGATAGCACAAAGCCTTCTCAAAGAAAAGAAAATTCACAAAAGACTATTTCCTATGAATTTGAGACCCCAAGCGCACGACATCATATCGTTCTGGTTATTTAACACAATGGTAAAAAGTCAACTCCATCACAACAAAAACCCATGGCAAGATGTAATAATCTCCGGATGGGTTTTAGACCCAAAAGGGAGAAAAATGTCTAAATCACTTGGAAATGTAATAGAACCAAGGGGGTACTTAGATAAGTATGGTGCAGACATAACTAGATTCTGGGCAGCATCAGTCAAACTCGGTGAGGATATGCCATTTCAGGAAAAGGAATTTGTAGCCGGAAAAAAGACAATAACAAAACTGTGGAATGCAACAAAGCTCATAATGAACAATCTGGAAGGGTTCGAGGGTAAAGAGCCAAAAAAGCTTGAAATCCTAGACAGATGGATACTAAGTAAATTACAAAAGTTGGTTAGGGAATGTACAGGGTATTTTGAAAGGTACGAATACTCAAAGGTACGCCAAGAAGTAGATAACTTCTTCTGGAATATCTTTTGCGATTATTATCTTGAAATTGTCAAAGACAGGTTGTATAATAATGGAAGAAAAAAAGAAGCAAAGAAATCTGCGCAGTACACCCTGTATACAGCCATTCTTACCCAAATAAAGCTTTTTGCTCCAATTCTGCCACATATAACCGAAGAGATTTACCAGCATTGTAGATGGAAAGAAGGCAAAAGTATTCACAAAGCGCAGTGGCCAAGGTACCTAGAAGGAAAAATCGATGAAGATGCAGAAAAGAAAGGGGAAGTAGCAAGGAAGATAATATCAAAGGTAAGGAAATTCAAGGCAGAGCAGGGAGTATCTATGAAACAGAAGGTTATAGTAACACTTAAAGAAGAGAACTACAATATGTTAAAAGACTGTTTAGAGGATATCAAAAGTGTGGTACAAGCACAGGAAATAAGAAAGGGGAACGAAAAAGTCGTAAAAGCAACGTAAGATGAATAGAAAACAAAGACACATATTAAGAAAGTTCTTGAGAGAACTTGAAGTGATTAGGGGAAGACATACCGAGTTAGTATCGGTTTACATCCCAGCAGGGTATGACATGAATAAGATAATTAATCATCTGCAACAAGAACAAGGAACAGCAACAAACATCAAAGATGCGCGTACAAGAAAAAACGTAATAGATTCTCTTGAAAAAACAATAAGACACCTAAAGCTATTCAAGAAAACACCGGACAATGGATTAGCAGTATTTGCAGGAAATGCGTCAGAGAACGAAAGTAAGATAGATATCAGAGTATGGTCCATTGAACCACCTGGACCACTCAACACAAGGATGTATCGTTGCGACCAGACCTTTGTGCTCGACATATTAAAAGAGATGCTTGACACAAAAGAAATGTTCGGTCTTATCGTGCTAGACAGGCGAGAAGCCTCACTAGGTTTTCTAAAAGGAACAAGGATTACAGCAGACAGACACCTTACATCAGGTGTACCCGGAAAAACAAGAGCAGGAGGGCAGTGCTTAAACCAGGATACAATCATTGAATTGGCAGACAGTCAGCTAATACCTCTTGAAGAACTTGAAGAAGAAGACATAGTGAAGTCTTGGAATGTGAAAGGAAAAAAGGCAGAAGAAAGCAAGGTAAATAAGATATGGAAAAAAAGTGTGGACCGAACAATACTAATAAGGACGCAAACAAAAGAGATTGAAAGCTCAAAAGACCATATTTTCTTTATTGAAGACGGAAGTACAAAGATAGCAGAAGAATTAACAACAGAAGATAAGCTTCTCACAGAAAAAGGGACAGGAGAAAAAATAGAAAGTATAAAAAAGACAGATAAAAAAATAGAACTCATTGACATAGAAGTAGAAAAAGGAAACTTCATAGCAAACGGATTTGTTGTGCATAATTCTGCACAGCGGTTTCACAGAATAAGGGAAGGAGCAGCAAAGGAGTTCTACAAAAGAATAGCAGAAGCGGCAAATAAAGAGTTTCTCGAAAACAAAGAAATCAAGGGGATTATCATCGGAGGACCCGGTCCAACAAAAGAAGAGTTCATGGATTATCTCAATAATGAACTAAAAAGGAAAGTTTTAGGAATAAAAGACGTTCCTTATACAGACGAAACAGGTTTACATGAGCTGGTAGAAAAGTCTTATGATATTCTGCTAAAAGAAGAGATTATACAGGAAAAACAGGTAATGACCGAGTTTTTTGAGTTGCTTGCAAAAGAGCCAGAGAAAACAAGTTATGGAAAAGAAGCTGTAAAGAAAGCGCTTGAAATGGGGGTAGTAGAAAAACTGCTCCTTTCTGAAGGCTTAGATGAGCAGCTGATAGAAGAGTTTGAAGAAAAAGCAGAAGAGTTCAGCACCCAAACCCACATCATCTCAATAGAGTCAAGAGAAGGAAGTCAGTTAAAGAGCTTGGGAGGGGTTGCGGCAATCTTAAGGTTTGCAATATAATAAAATGGAATCGGAGATAAAAAAGGTAGAGGCTATTCTGTTCACAACCGGAAGATTCATGGAAATAGAAGAAGTTGCAAGACTCTGCCATATTGGCTCACTGGGATATGTCAAGACCACTCTAGAAGAACTAAAAAAAAATTATGAAAGAAAGGACACTGCACTCGAGATTCAAGAAGAAAATGGAAAATGGAAGCTCAACATAAAAAAGGAATACAGCTACCTCACAACCAGCCTTCTATCAGATTCAGAATTCGATAGACCTACAACCCAAACATTGGCGATCATTGCTTACAAACAACCAGTAATGCAATCAGGAATAATTGAAATAAGGGGAAACTCGGCATATGATCACATAAAAACATTAAGGGAGAATAAATTTATAACATCGGAGAAAAAGGGAAGGACAAGACTCTTGAAGTTGACATCAAAGTTCTTCGATTATTTTGATGTTGTAGAGGAAGAACTAAAGGATAAAATAGAAAGCCAAATACCAGAAGAGATAAGATCTGCTCCTGAAGAGTTAGAGGATAGAAAGGAAGCAGAAAAAGAACAGGAAGATGAAAAGCTATAAACTGGTGCTGGGAGTCTTCATATTCGTTGTACTATTCCGTGTTTTTTTTATGTTACAAACTCCAGAATGGAGTGATAGCAACTCATATTATATTCTAAAAAATATTGAAAATGTAAAAGAAAAATACGCTCACGTAGTATACGATCCATTAAGCTATAGTGGGCGCGAAAGTGTGGGATCGCCACTCCTCTATTATATTCTTGCACCTGTGAGCGTTATTCCTTACGGCATTAAGATATTAACAAGTATTATGATTGCAACATTAGTTCTAATCACATACCTTGCAGCAAAGGAAATAACAAAGGACAAAACTGCGCAAATTGTAGCAGCATCAATTTCAGGATTTACCCCAATAATCATCAGAGAAACGCTGAATAAAATAAGTCCATACACTATAGCCTTGCCACTTTTATTCTTTGCCCTTTATTGTTTTATAAAGATGGAAAGAGGATTCTACCTCAACCTGTTCATACTCACAACAGCGATACTTGCTGTGCTCCATCCACTGGCGATACTATTGGCATCTGGTCTAGCAGTATACTTGCTTCTTGCGGCAGTAGAAGGCATTGTAGTAACAAAAGCAAAAAAAGAAGTGATACTCTTCACAATTCTATTTGTAAGCATTATTGAATTGGCAGTATACAAAGAGGCTTTTATCATAAACGGGGTGAATGCTATATGGAATAACACACCTATGGTAATAAGAGGGGAATACTTCAGGAATATAGAAATAAAGGATATTCTTGTTCAGACAGGGATTGTAACCATTGTTCTTGGAGGAATCGGAAGATTTCTCGCGATTACAAAAGAAACATCCCACGCTTTTCTAACATTCTCTTCAACAATATTGGCAACTTCTACCTTGTTGTTTTTTAAGGTAATGAATTTCAATACAGGGGTAACAATCCTTGGAATTGCAATGGCAACGATGGCTGCTGCTGGCTTTGAGAGAACAACGCAGTACCTTCGCCTCACAAAGGCCGATAAGGCAAAACACATTATAAAACCAGCAATTGTTCTTGCAATACTTGCAACACTAATTGTACCTTCATACACCCAAGCAGAGCAGGCAATGGCTCAAGCAGTTACTCCTCAAGAAAAAGAAGCATTGCTCCACATCAAAACTACAGCAGCAGCACATGAAGTAGTAGCAGCATCTCCTGAAGAGGGACATTACATAACGAGTATAGCTGAGAGAAGAAATGTCATGGATACAAACTTTATGCTCGCCCCGGAAATAAACGAAAGGTACAATGATCTGACAAGGTTGTTTACAACTATCTCAGGAAAAAGGGCTAGAGAAGTGTTTAGAGAATATAATGTAAGCCTTATTTATTTCTCAGATAAAACAAAAAGAATATATAACGAGTCACAAATTCCATACATAGATGATCAGGACTGTTTCAGAAAAATCAAGGAAACTGATAAAGCAACAGTTTACCGCGTCAAGTGTAGATAAGATAATCGCGGTCATTCTTATAGCCTTGACAGTAGGAATCTTAGGGATGGTGCTAATTCTCAGACCCCATACAACACCAATCGGGGATGAAACCTATCTTTTCCTCAGACAAGCAAAGGCTCAATACACAATGGAAGACCAACTGAGCTTTAGTGGAAGAATTCACTCATTTAATATCTTGCCACAGATAATAAGGTGGTTAAGCTTGAATGGAAGCGTACAGGTAGGAATTATCGCAAATCTTCTGATGATAGTGTTAGGGGCACTAACAACATTAACTTTCTTTTCAATAGTGAAAACACTAAAAAGAACACGAACAATTGCTTTCCTTGCAACGATAATCTTTGTATTATCTCCTGCATTTACTTATCTTTTTGTAACGGTAAACAAAAATGCATTTCCACTTCTCCTGCTACTGATTTCAATGGATAGTATGCTAAAAGAAAATACAAGACGAGCGAATCTTGCGCTGATAGCAACAGCTGCGTTTGGAATCATACCGGCAATCGTCAGTCTCCTATCCATTGCAATATATGTGCTTCTAAAAAAAGAGAAAAAACTTTGGCTAGCGGGGGTTATTATCGGTACGGTTATAGTTATACAAATGGCACTTGCAAGAACATCACATATAATTCAAGATACACCAATAAGGTTTGTGCAAACCCTACAAACCATGCTAGCAGATATGGGAGGGATCTTCGGACTAAATATATTTGCGATAATTCTTGCAATATTCGGGTTCGTATATTTATGGAAAGAAAAGTACAAACACAGCATAATATATATAACTATAATCGTATTCAGTATCACTTCTATTTTCATCAAAGATACCCTTTTTTATCTTACCCCCCTAATTGCAGCACTTGCAGCGCTGGGCATAGAAGAAATATTAAAAATACGCTGGGAGATAAGGCTTATAGAGAATTTGACGCTCCTTGTTTTAATAACAGGCCTTCTATTCTCTTCATTTTCCCATGTAAAAGCGTTAACAGTAGCACAACCTACAGATGAGATAAAAGAAAGCCTAGAGTTTCTCAAGGAGCAAAGTAATCAAAGTGCAGTTGTCTTCTCAGACATCACAAAGGGAAATTGGATTAGCGCAATAGCGGAAAGGAAAAATGTTTGGGACTCAAACACTGAACTGGTTAGGGACATAAAAGAAAGAAACATAGATTTCAAAAACTTAACAGCAACAAGAAAGATTAAAGAAGCCGATAAGGTCATAGAAAAATATGGCATTACTCACATTTGGATTGATGCTAACATGAAAAAGAAACTGTGGAAAAACGAAGAGGATGGTCTTCTCTTCCTATTGACCTACGGAAAAGATTTTAAAAAGATTTATGAAAGTGAGAATACACAGATCTTGGAAATTGAAAGATGATAGAAATTGCTGTATGGTTTGTTTCTTTCCTAAGCCTATTTCTCGGGATATTTTGGATTAGAGTCCTCTACGCAGAGGTGGAAGAAAAAAAAGGGCCGTGGAAACCGAAAGTAAGTATAATAGTCCCAGCATATAATGAAGAAATGGTTATCAAAGAAACCCTACAGGCCCTCCAAAACACAGGCTACCCGCAAGATAAGTTAGAGATTATTGCAGTCAATGATGGATCAACCGATAAAACAAAAGAAATAATAGAAGAATGCATCAAAGAGGGTGCAAGAATCAAGTTATTAAATAGGGAGAAGAATGGTGGAACAAAAGCAGCCGCCCTAAATATGGGCGTAAATAATGCAACAGGGGAAATAATTGGATGTGTTGATGCAGATTCTACAGTAACATTCGGGTCTATAGATAACATGCTTACCTACTTTGAAGATGAAAAAGTAGCAGCAGTAATTAGCGCAATTAAAGTAGATGAAACAAAAAATATCTATGAAAAAGTCCAGCGCCTTGAGTACATCATATCAACATTTTCAAGAAAACTCATGGCAAAAATAAATACTCTTCACAACACACCCGGGGCATTAAGTCTGTATAGGGCCCATAGATTAAGAGAAATTGGGGGGTTTGATGAAAACAATCTTACAGAAGACCTTGAAGTAGCGCTACACCTAATTGCAAAAGGGCATAAAATAAAAATTGCTCCTGAATGCATAACATTTACAAAGGTACCCAACAGTTTTAGAACACTCTGGAATCAGAGAGTAAGGTGGTTTAGAGGGTTTATCTACAATACGGTAAAGTACAAGCAATTCCTCTTTAATAAAAAGCACGGAATGGTAGGGATGTTTCAGTATCCTGTGAATGTATTAACAATCATTGTGACAATCACTATGGCAATGTTGATAGGAATTGAATTAATAGAAAAAATACACACTACTTCGGTAAAGGTAGGAGTATTGGGGGTAAACATAATCCGTCTTATAGATATACCCTCTCTCAAAGAAGTTTTTCTTGGTCTAAATATAAAAATAATGTTTCCGATAGCGATAACAATTCTGCTCTCTCTTTATATGTACAATGAGGCGCATAAACTAGTAAATGAAAAATGGACAAATCTAGGCATATTGGTAATTTATATGACAGTATATCCCATAGTCAGAACTCTTCATTGGATAACTGCAGTAACAAAAGAAGCAAGGAGAAGCAAAAACAAATGGTAAGTCCCAAAAAGAACATTCTAGTAAGTCTCGCAATTGCATCCCTCATCTTTATAGGAGGGCTTGGTTTAGGGGTAGGTATTGACAACCTGCGCTCAAAAGAAGTACTCAAAAACCTCCAGCGAAATGAACTGGAGACTGAAAGCTACCTGCTACAAGAAAGGCTTCTAAGAGATTTCAAACAGAATGCATGTGAAATTCTCAGTACAAGAATCAACAAGATGAAATATGCAACTGTAGAGATTGGACAACAATTAGGTGAATATTCAAAAAAGAGGGTGAGTTATGAAAAAGATTTTGACTATTTGAAAAGGAAGTATTTTATACTTGAAGTACAGTTTATGATGCTAATCCAAGACCTCCAAAAACACTGTGATGAAGATATTGTTTATATTTTGTTTTTCTACACGATTGATAACCAAGAGAGCATAAAACAGGGGTATGTGTTGACAAACCTTGAAAAGGAATATGAAGACAACCTCATTGTGCTCTCGATAGATAAAGATTACCATGATGAACCATTAGTAGACACTCTAAAACAAGGGTATAACATTACCCACCCCACGACGGTAGTGGTAAATGATGAAGTAATAAAAGAAGGATTCATTGGAAGTGCAGAGTTAAAAAAACAGATTGAAAGGAAGTTTAAGGCCGAATAAAGATATATTTCTCTTCCTCATAGGAGCCTGCAAAAGCAAGATCGAATTTTAGAGAAAGTAGAGAAAAAATCTCTTCTAGTTGGCCATTGCAATAAGGGGAAGAGCAAGGAAAAGGTGCACGACTAAAGTAAGCACCGGCCACAAAAGGGGTAGAAGAGTTAACAGTCTGAAAAGCAGTGTCCAAAGAACTATAATAAGGTATGAAAAGAACATTGCGATAGGCCCCAGGAACAGGATCACTGGTAAGAATAGGAGATGGGAGGTAGTCTGGAAAATAAGAATAATATTCAGAAACAATGGGTGGTGCAGACTTAGGAAAAGACGAGTAAGAGACAAAAGAGGAATAGAAAGAAAGAGTTGAACTTAGCAGAAAGAAAATAGAAAAAATAAGGAATACGGTTTTGACGCGACGCGAAGAAAGGAAAGAGTAAGCAGAAAAAACCCCAAAAGAAGCGAATAGGGCAAAAAATGGAAGAAACAAAATAGCAAAACGAGGCTGTTTATTAACAACCAAGGTGAAGTAGGAAAGATAGAAAAAAAGATAAAAGTAGATGGGAGTAAGACGGTAACGCAAACTAGAGGAGATAATGCCTAAGGCAGAAAAAAGCATAACAAGAGAGCCAGAGAAAATTACCCCAGGATAATAAAAGAGATTTCTCCAAAATCCAACAACAGTGTAAAATGGGTTATTTTGATGTGATGCAGCACTGAAAAAAGATAGAAAGAAATTATCAAAAAAAAGAGAAAACAAAACAGCGAAAGAAGTTAGGAGTATAAAAAAGGGCAAGAACAAACGAATAGAAGAGGAAATAAAATATTTCCAGTCCTTGTCTTTGAGAAAGAAAGAGAGAAGAGAAAAGCCAAAAACAAGGACCAAAAGCCCATGAGGATAGCGAAAAAAGAAAGCAAAAAAAGAGAACACCCCACACAAGGTATAAGAGTGACGTATAAAAAAGTAAACGGCAAGAAGCGAGAAAAAGACAGAAGGAATCCCCGTTAGTATACGAAGACTGTTTGAAAAAAATATAGGATGAAAAGAAAGGAGTAATGCAGAAAGCACGCCAACACCTGGGGAAAAAAGGTCTTTGCCAAGAAGATAGACAACAAAGAGTGTACCTAAAGAGAAAAGGATTATAATAATGTCAGAGAATAAAACAAGGTCAAAAGGAAGATGAAGGCCGAGGCTCAGTAAAAGTGGAAGTCCCAAAGGTCGGATAGTTTCAAACAAACCATATTGACCGCCTGAAAAAAAATACTTGGCAATTGAAAGATAGACTGCCTCGTCCCACAAGATGAAGTGGAAATAAGTTAAAATATGAATAATACGAAATGTTACAAAAAGTCCAAAAATAATGCTTAGAAAGAGTAGGTCTTTTCGCATAGAAAACCCTCTGAAGAAAGGTTTAAATAGTTTATGAGAAATTACAATAAAATGGGCAGCTGCGAGCTGTGTGGTAGAGAAGATGAGCTCGCGCAAGTGAAAATAGAAGGTACGACACTCCAAACATGCAAAGAATGTAGCGGCTATGGAAGAGTAATAAAGCCAGCTCAAAAAGCATTTGTAAAGCAAAGGAACATTTCTAGACCACCAAAAAGAGATAAGAATACAGTAGTTCTTGTCGAGAATATCGGGGAAAGAGTAAGAAAAGCGCGGGAAATAAAAGGGTTGACACAAAGAGAGTTGGCAACAAGAATGGCACAAAAAGAGTCGCTAATCCAAAAAATAGAAAACAATCAAATAGAGCCATCTATTGAACTAACAAAAAAACTCGAACAAAACTTAAATATAATACTCCAAAAAGAAGTAGAAGAAGAAACCAAAAGGGTCCAGAAGAAGAAGCAAGATGAGATGACGATAGGAGACATTATCACAATAGGGGGAAATGGGAAAAATAACAAAAAAATCAGTGGCAGTAGAATTAACAAAGCTAGCCACCTTCGAGAATCCTAAAGTTAAGCTAGAGCAATATCAGACAGAAGCAGAAATAGCTGCACAGGTCATTTGGAAAGCATTTCTCAACGGAGACATAGAAGGCAAATCCTGCATTGATTTAGGGTGCGGAACCGGTATCCTAGGAATAGGTGCGCTTATCCTAGGCGCAAGAAAAGTAACATTTGTTGACATCGATCTTGAAGCTCTCAAGAAGGCAGAAGAAAACAAAATAGCAGTAGAGAAAAATCTAAAAAGAAAATATAGAGCAGAGTTTGTACAAAGAGAGATTAGACTCTACAAAAAAAGAGCGCAGGTCATCATTCAAAATCCGCCATTTGGTACAAAGCAGCCCCATGCAGATAAAGCATTTCTACTTAAAGCTATGGAGTTGGCGCCGACAATATACAGTATTCACAAAATAGCAGGAGAAAGGTTTATTGCAACGCTCGCAGAAGATAATGGATTTAGTATAAAGGGGATTATACCTATAAAATTCCCTCTTAAACCCACCCTAACCTTCCATAGAAAAAAGACATACTACACAGATGTAGGGGTGTGGATGTTAGAAAAAAGAAGGAGAAAGGTTTAAAAACAGCTTCTTGAGAGGGGAAAGGATGGAAATTGAAGTGCGAAACAAAGAAAAAGAATCACTTAAAATAGAAATAAAAAAAGAAGGACACACCCTTGTAAATCTGATAAGAAAAGAGTTGTGGGAAGATAAAACCGTTCAAGCAGCGGGCTATGAGATGAAACATGCCCTAGTAGACACCCCAATCCTATTTGTAGAATCAAAAGACCCAAAAAAGAGTCTTAAAGAAGCAGCACAAAGGCTGCAAAAGAAGAATGCGGAAGTAAAGCAAAAGTTTGAAAAAAGTCTAAAATAAAACAAATCTTTTTATAGGGCACAGAAAAGCCCAGAATATGTTCTCAAAGACTGTGCGAAGGATATGGCACTTTTTATGGAAGGAAGACAGCCTTCTCTCTTGGTTAGTCACAATTGTTCTTGCCTTTTTTCTCGTAAAGTTCGCAATCTACCCAGTATTAGGCCTATTACTTGGAACTCCCCTGCCAGTAGTTGCTGTTGTCTCTGGAAGCATGGAGCATAATAGCCAAGGATTTGAAATATGGTGGGAGAACAACGGGAAATGGTATGAAAAAGAAGGGATAACAAAAGAAGAGTTTAAAGGATATTCATTTAAAAATGGTTTTAATAAAGGAGACATTATAGTCCTTACTGGGTCAAAAAACATAAAAAGGGGGGAGGTCATAGTATATATGAAACAAGAGGATACAAGAACAATCCCGATAATTCATAGGGTTGTTGCAAAGAACCCTCAAACTACCAAAGGGGATAACAACCCATCTCCTGACAAGGAAAGGGTTTCTCCAGAAAACATCGTAGGAAAAGCTAGGTTAAAAGTACCGTTCCTTGGTTGGGTGAAGATAAGTGCGGTGATGGCTCTCCAAAAACTGGGAATAGGAAAAGGAATATAGGAGAAAAATAAGATGATATTTTGCCCACGGTGCGGTGCCATACTCGTACCAAAGAAAGATGGGAAAAGGATGTCCTGTGCCTGCGGATATTCTTCAAAGCAAAAACAAAATGTCATAATTGAAGAAAAAGTGCAACTAGGAAAAGAAGAGAAAATAGAGGTGGTTGACAAAAAGATTGAGACACTCCCAAAGACAAAAGAAGAGTGTCCTAGATGTAAACATGGTGAAGCATATTTTTGGACAGTGCAGACACGTGCTGGAGATGAAGCTGAAACACGTTTCTTTGAATGTGTAAAATGTAAAAATCGTTGGAGAAGCTACAACTGATGAGTGAAATAAGACCATTTGAAATAAAGCAGATCATAAAAGTGGATTTTCCTAAAACAAAGGTAGCAATTGCGGGAACGATTGTTGCAAAAGATAATGGGACCTCTCTAATTGATGATGGCACCGGGCAAATAACAATCCGAGGGGATATAAACCAAAGTCTAGGAGAGTTTATTAGGGTATTTGGAACCGTGCTTGAAAGCAGTGAGGAGAAGCAGCTCCAGGCAGAAGTGGTGCAGGACTTCTCAAAAGTTAACAAAGAAGTATATAAAGAAGTGCTCAGAAAGCTGGAAAAAGAGTAATAAAATATAGGAAACATAACAATAAAGAATATATATCTAGATTTGGGGATAGGAAAAATGAAATTTGTACTCGCAGAACCAAGATTGCTCAAAGAGAGCATAAGTATAATTTCTGAGTTAGTCAACGAGGTCAATATTAGTATTGACAAGAACAGAATAGAACTCATAGCAATGGATCCTGCAAATGTAGCAATGGTAATATTCCATATGCTTGCAAGCGCTTTTGTAGAATACAGTGTAGAGAAAGAAACTAAAATAGCCATAAATCTCGACCAGTTCAAACAAATCCTACGAAGAGCAAAACCTTCAGACACCTTAGAGATAGGAATAGACCAGAAAGACAACCAACTTGTTGTAGGAATAAAGGGAGAAATAACAAGGACATTTAAACTCACTTTAATTGAAGCTGAGGGAAGAGAACAAAAGATACCCGAGCTAAAGTTTTCAACAAGAATAGAGCTACCATCAAACCTTCTTGAAGAAGCAATTGAAGATATGGGGGTAGTGGCAGAATCCGTTAAGTTTGAAGCAGAAAAAGGCCTCTTCTCAATTCAGGCAGAAAGCAAGTTCAACGCGGCCCACATGCAAATAAAGGGAGATGATAAAACAAGTATCAGCTTGAACGGAAGTGAAAAAATACCTTCTAAGTATTCACTAGAATATCTTAAAAAAATAGTCAAAGGAGCTAAGTTAGCAGACATGGCAACACTTGAATTTGACAAAGAGTATCCGCTAAAGACCGAGTACACCATCAAAGATAAACTTAGGCTTTCATTTATATTAGCACCACGAGTCTCAACAGATTAAGGATTCTAAAATATAATTTAAAGCAAACTATTTAAACGAAAGACCTCTAAAGAAGAATTCTGATGCAACAAAGAGGTCAAAAGGTAAAAGCCTGTTTAGAAATAATAATTCTCATTCTAACAATATTCGCTGTATACAATCCAGAACAGGCATATGCCAAACAAACAGTCTGTTGCGAAAGGACCATCGTAGGAGAAACCTGCATACAAACAGGTCAGGAACAATGTAACCCAGACTACAGGAGTGTACAAGGATTAAACTGCGCTCAGACTGATTTCTGCCAAGTAGGCTGTTGCCGCAATAATGAAGGAAACTGCCAAGCAAACACACCAAAAGCAACCTGTAAAAATCAAGGGGGGATATTTGATCCAAGAGCGGATTGTAACACCCAAGAATGTAGGCAAGGATGTTGTATTATTGAAAACCAATGCAGCATCGAAACCAATCTGGAATGTATTGGGCAAGCCGCAACATTTGGGAGGGCAAACTCAGAGTTTAGGGAAACCCTAAGTGAACAGGAATGTGCTGGTTTCTGTCAGCAAGAAGAAGGAGGATGTTGTGAAAAAGAAGGCGTGTGTACCATAGAAAAAAGGGGGGATTGTATACAACAAGAAGGAGACTTCTTTCAGAACCAGCATTGTAGCAGAGTTGAGTCCTGTACATGTAGACCAAAAGATCACAAAAGATGTTTTGAAGGAGATATATACTGGTTCGATTCGTGTAATAACAAAGAAGACATAATTCAAGAGTGCAGTTATGACCAAGGATTAACATGTGGCGAGGAAAACGGGCAGTTTGTATGTAAGAGCATTGACTGCCTACAAACATACAACAGCCCTGCAACAGAAGGCGATGGAGGACTAAGAAAGAATGGAGAAAGCTGGTGTGAATATGAAGGAATCACTGGAAGTGGCACAGACCTCGTTGGCTCACGCCATTTTAGAAGACTTTGTGTAAACGGAGAAGAAGTAATTGAACCTTGTAGAGACTATCGTGAGCAGGCGTGCGTACAAACAAGAGTAACTGGAACAGGAAGGGGAACATATAATGAAGCATTGTGTGTAACAAACAATTGGGAAGAATGTGCAACCACATGCAACACAGCAAAAGATGCAAGGAACAATAGGGAATTTCAGCAAAAGTCTCAAGAGGATAGAGAGTGTTGTCTAGATCCACAGAAAAGCTGTAGCTGGATTGGAAACGAAAACCAAGGAAGGTGTATACCCCAAGTACCACCTGGTCTAAAGTTCTGGGAAACAAAAACAACAGGGCAGGTCCATGTAGAAGATGCTAAAGAAATTTGTAGTCAAGCAAGCCAAGAGTGCACAGTTTATTACGTAAAACGCACACTGCTTTCCAGCTGGAAATGTGAAGCTAATTGTGAATGTGAAAGGCAGCCATGGATAGACCAAGCAAATGCATATTGCATATCCCTTGGAGATTGTGGAGCATATTACAATGTCGACGGAGATTATACAAAAGAAGGACTGGAGACAAACCCACCAAGAGCGCCACAACAAGAAGAATTTGTAAAGCTGCAAAGCGCAGGAAGAGGACTAAGCACAGAAGACTTTGATGCAAGTCAATATCGAGGACTAGATGCTGTCCCTACGAAAGCATGGATCCAACTAGGATTCGCAACACTTGGAATTATTGGACCAAAGATAGGCCTGCCTAGCATCAGTGCCCTGCTTGGAAAAGCAATCGGAATAGGAACCGCAGCCACAACAACAGGCACAGCAACAGTAACACTCTCAAGCTTAGCTGCAGCAGAAACCGCAGCACCGGTATACACTGGAATAGCAGAATTTGCAACAGGAAATGCAATCAGTGCAGCAAATGCTGCAGCAGGAAGCACTGCTACTGGAGCAAGTGCAGCAGGAACAATACTGGCTGCAATACCATGGATTGTCCTCGCAGTTGCGGTTTTCTTTGTTATAATCCACCTATTTGCAAAAGTAAAAGAAAAACACTATAGCGTAACATGCCAACCTTGGCAAGCTCCGCCTGGAGGGGCAAATTGTGATATATGCGGACAAGATGGAAAAGAATGCACAGAATATCGCTGTAAGTCCATAGGACAAGCATGCCAGTACATCCCAGAAAATGAAGGCACAACAAGACAGTCTTGTTTCAACGCAGGAAGAAATGATACAAAAAGCCCGGTAATAAGACCATTGCAAGGCAAACTAACAGAAGGATTTCAGCTAAGGAATACGGAAGTAGGATATGATATTACCCCGGAAGTAGAAATACACCAAACAATTGAATTCGGTATAGAAACAGATGAGCTAGCTAAGTGTAAATATGCAAACCAACCAAACCAAAGATTCGATGATATGATATCAACAATAGAAGGGTCAAGTCTAAAAACAACCCACTCACTAACAAAAAGTGAAGGTACAGGTGGACAAAAAGATATTTACATCCGATGCCAGGACGTAGCAGGAAACAAAAATGAAAGAGATTATCGCATAAGCTACCAAGTAAGTACTGTAGACCTAAGCCCTCCAAGAGTAGAATTACTAAGAGAAACAGACAAGCTTCCAAACGGAGTTGACCAAACAATCTTAGAAGTTCAGGTTAACGAACAAGCAGTGTGCAGGTATGCAAAAGTAGATGCCCCTTTTGAAGATATGGGTGACCCACTTCTTTGCGATCAAACCCCTAGAAGTAATGGAAAATATATATGTAGCACAAACATAAACTTGGACCAGACAACAACATATTACATCCGATGCCAGGACCAGCAAGGAAATATAAACACCCAAGGAATACAAAAAAGAATAGAAAAAACAAGCGAACTACTAATCGCAGGAATCCAGCCACAAGGTGAACTTCTTGAAAATGAGATTGTCATTGAAATACAAACAACAGGTGGGGCGGAAGGTGGCAAAGCAATATGTCAAATGCAAATACAAGGTGGACATTGGGTCAACATGAAAAATACACAAAGCACAGTCCACATTCAGCAACTTACCTTGCCTGAAGGCAAGTATAACATTCCGATAAGGTGCGAAGATGAAATTGGGAACCAAGCGCAACGCGAGGTAAGTTTTGAAATAAAGCAAGATAGAACCCCTCCGAAAATAAAGAATATATACAAAGAACAGGGTCAGCTAGTAATAATTCTAAATGAAAAAGGCACTTGCAAAATAGACACAAAGTCGTTTAGTTATGAAGAAGGTACGATAATAGGGCAAGAACAGGAACAATTTATAATAGGACTAGAAGCAGCAGAGTATCACTTAATCTGTGAAGATGCAAAACAGAACAGAATGCAAGAAATGGTAATCCACCCGTAAAAAGACAAAATATTTATATAATCCGTAAAAAGGAATAAGAAAATGAAAAAGGGGCAGGTAACAATCTTTGTCGTATTGGGAATTATTCTTATTGCCCTAGCCTCGCTATTCTTTTTTGCAAGGAGGACCGTACTGCTACCAACAACAACAGAAAACCTCCAAGGAGAACTAGTTTCAATAAGAAATCACATTGAAGAATGTGTGCAACGTGGTAAGAATGATTATGGACTATTAGAAATAGTTAACAAAATTGGAAAGCAAGGAGGATACCTTCAGCCAGCCCAGGATACATTCAGATTATGGAATGATTCTAAAGTAAGTTATCTATGTTTTAACATACCACAGACAGAAGCATGTTACAACCGTCTCAGAACATCTCAGGAAATAGAAAAAGAAATAGCGACAGAAATAAGTAATGTCCTTGAAGGATGCCTTGACATACAAAGTTTTGGACAGCTAAGACCTTATAATATCCAAGAGAATGAAAGGACAATCAACACAACAATTAGAAGAGAAGAAGTGCAGGTAACAGTAAAGGCTCCGATAACTTTGGTAGCAAGTAACAACAGAGTTAGCCTAGAAGAAGTACAAACAAAATTAGAAGTGCCACTGGGGGAGATACTAGAGGTAACAAATGATATTCTTGATGCAGAGACAACAGACGGAGAGTTTGAGACTTTATTCTACATGATTGACAAGAAAGGAAGAATAAAGATATACAAACAAAGGCCTTATCCAGACAAGATATACATAATAAAAAAAGAAGGAAGCCCATATACCTTCCAATTTGCAGTCCAAGGTGAACCAAGATAAATGAAAGAAAGCGTGCATACCTTAGTAATGATATTACTTTTCTTGGGGTTATTTTTAATAGCCCCAAAAGTAGCAGCCTACGCCCAGCAAAGAGCATGTTGCCAAGAGACACTAAACGGAGACTCCTGTGTATACACAGAGATCAGCAACTGCGATACCAGTAGTGGAAAATTCGCAGTCCCGACAACTTGTGAAGAAACATCCTACTGCCAAATAGGGTGTTGCGTGGATGCACAAAAAGGGATATGTTACAAAAACGCTCCGCAAGCAACTTGCGAAAACCAAGGTGGTACGTGGAGGCCGCAGTCTGAGTGTCAGGTTTCAGAGTGTACCAGAGGATGCTGCATTGTAGGAACAGAAAGTTTCTTTGTAACCCAGACGCAATGCAGACGGGAAGCAAGCAACTTTCCAAATGCAGAAATAAGTTTTGATGAAACAATAACAACAGAGCAGGCCTGCATTGATAAAAGCAGAAGCCAAGACAAAGGGGCCTGTGTAATACCAGATGGAACATGTCAGTTTACTACAAGAGAGACGTGCAATGCGCAGGAGCAAGAAGGAGAACTAGGGGGCAATGTTACAAGAACTGTGAGGGTGGGGTTTCATAAAGATACCCTTTGTAGTAACCAGGAACTAGGAACTGAATGTGCCCCCCAGCAAAGAACAGGATGCTTTGAAGAAGATGTTTACTGGTTTGATTCCTGTGGAAATCCAGAAAATATATATGATGCAAACAAAGAACGCGCTTACAATGGAGGATTTGTCCTGCAGCAAGAGAGAAGCTGTCAAGGGGGGGTAAATGACCCCTCTTGTGGAAACTGCAATTATGCCCAGGGAACACTGTGCAAAAAGGCACCAAGAAGCATAACTCCCGCCTTTGGAGAATATATATGTCAAAGCATAGACTGCCAGACCACATTAGATGATGATAGTAGTCCAAGTAGTGGAGGGACAAAGAAAAATGGAGAGAGTTGGTGTTTATATGATGGTGATGTCGGACAAGGAAAAGATCTCGTCGGCTCACGCCACTTTAGAAACACTTGTATAAATGGGGAAGAGATAATTGAACCATGCCGCGACTTTAGAGAAGAAATTTGTGTACAAGGGGTATTAGGACAAGACATCCTAGGAACCCAGGAAAGTTTCAAAGCACGAGGGGAATACGTAGAAGCTGCGTGTAGGGACAATAGGTGGGAGACATGCCAAACATGCAATGATGTAAAAACATGTGGTTCAGAATGCGACCAATTCTCAGGTGCAGAAAAAACTGCATGTTGTGCAAGAAAATGCTGTGAAAACAACGCACAAAGGGATTGCTCTTGGCTTGAAGCTGGGATTATAACAACACCCAATACTGATGAGGATGGAAACGCAGTCATACCTGCAAACGCAGGAGTATGCGTTCCACAAGTACCGCCAGGCCTTGCATTCTGGTCTGGAGAGACGCAGCAGAATACAAACCAGCAGTCCCAAAGAGAAGGAGTTCCATCTGCAATCCAAAGAACCCCCACTACAAACGCAGAAAGTGCTTGTGATATTGGAAATAAAGAGTGCACAGTCACATTCAAGAAGAAAGGAGCAGTTACAAGAATATTTGCAGGGGATGATTGGGAATGTGTCAATAATTGCCAGTGCATA
The DNA here is from genome assembly GCA_018303365.1 of Candidatus Woesearchaeota archaeon. GTDB lineage: Archaea > Nanobdellota > Nanobdellia > SCGC-AAA011-G17 > JACPNG01 > JAGVYI01. Next base: position 28,035 of record JAGVYI010000021.1, on the reverse strand, counting down.
ACAAAAGACTGGGTTGTCGCAGGAAATAATTATTGTAAAAGCCTTGGAGATTGTGGGGCATATTACAACATTGCAGGAGACATAACTTTAGATGGATATGGGAATACAGCTTCAGAAGAAAGGAATTTCTTTCACGGATACGCCCTGACAAGAGAAGATATCGGGGATTTCGATACGCTCTCAACAATTTCAGATGAAGATTATACCAAAGCAGGATTTGTAAGAAGACTTGGTGTTTCTGGAGCAATTGGGTTTGGAGGACTGACAGCAACAACCCTTGTTGCGGCATTTGCAGGAAAGCAGGTGGGAGGTCTTGTAGCAACAGCAGTAACAGGTAGTGTGGCGGGAGGATCACCAGCTATATTAGCACCAGTAGGAGGGTTCAGCGCACTCTTTAATCCATTTGCAGGAGTAGGTCTAAATCCTATCGGATTCATAGGACCGGCCTTTATAGCAATATCAATAGCAAGCATCATCAATGCCGCAACAGAACAAGTAAAAGAAGTAACTTATGCAGTTCAATGCTCTGCCTGGCAAGCGCCAACAGGAGGAAACAAATGTGAACTCTGCAATGAGGGAAACTTGCCCTGCTCAGAGTATCGTTGTAAATCCTTGGGACAACTTTGTGGCTTAATCAATCAGGGAACAAGTGAAGAGCGTTGTGTAAACTTAAATCCGAATGATGTGAACTCCCCAATTATTAGTCCTGCGCCAGAAGACCTTGCAAGGGGATTAACCTTAAGGGAAGTAACAGAGCAGGGGAACAAAGGATACCAAATAAACGAAAGAATAGAGCCATTCAGTCCGATAACAATCGGCATCAACACAAACGAGCCGGCACAGTGCAAGTACGATACAAATCATTCAATAAGATTTGAAGACATGATGAATAGATACTTCGGAGCATCTGCATTCTCTTATAATCACACCACTGCATTAGGGATAACAAGTGAATTAGTGGCAGAAGATGCATTAAGAATAACAAATGGCGGGGTAAATACAATCTATATCCGCTGCCAAGACGCCACTGGAAACAAAAATGAAAGAGACTATTTTATAAAATTCAGGGTAAAACCAGGACCAGACCTCACTGCACCGAAAATCGAGAGGACGAGTATTCAGAACGGAGCATTTATACCCCATGGAACAGAGGAAGCTCCACTAAGTATTTATGTAAACGAACCAAGTCTATGTCGCTGGTCACGAGCAGATAAACCGTACAATGATCTCGAAGAAGAGTTCAACTGCGCAAGAAGCTCATTTGCAACATCACCAAGTCTGCGCGGATTATACGAATGTCAAACAACACTAACAAGACTTATAGAAGACGAAAATGAGTTCTTCTTTAAGTGCCAAGATAAGCCAAGTGCTCCAGAAGACCAGAGAAATACAAACGAAGAAGCATTTGAATTCACGATCATAGGAACACTATCCCTAACCATAAAAGAAATAAGCCCAAGTGGAACGTTGTTTGTAAACAACCTAACTTTAACTGTAGAGACAGGAGGGGGGTCAGGAAACGGACAGGCAATCTGTGGATATGGTGGAGAAGATACGATTTTTGAAAGTATGGCCCCATTCAAGAATACCGGACAAAGCATCCATACTCAAACATTTGAAACTCTTCAAACAGGAAGGTATGCATTCAATGTAAAATGCAGAGATGACGCAGGAAATGAGGCAGACGGTCAGACAACAGTCAATGTTCGTGTAGACTTAGACGCTCCAATAATTACTGGAATTTATCTTGAAAATAACAAGCAAATCTTACACATTCAAACAAGTGAAGATGCAATATGCGAATATGCAGCAACAGATAATTTTAGGTTTGGAGAAGGAACACCAATGATAGACGAAGGCAAAGAGCATCAGGCAAACTGGGCAGGAGAGCCGTACACTGTCAGGTGTCAGGATGTGTTTGGAAACGAAAGAACAATTAAGGTACAACCAGCACAATAAATGAATAATGAAAGAAAAAAGAGGTATCGCTCCGGTATTTCAATATATTTTTGTAGCAATTGCAGGGATAATCATTTTATCTTTCTTTGTACAGTCAGCGCTAAGACAATCAAACATCTCTAAAGAGGTAGGAAATATCCAGACAGTAAATGCGCTAGAAGATAATCTTAGGGCCCTCGAAGTAGCAACAAACGCGAATAAGGAGATTCAACTAGCTGCGAAACAGGGAATTACTGTCAACAAACCAGTATGCGGCGTTCTGCGTGTAGAAAATTCACCACAAATACGCACCCAGGAAGCAATATTTAGTAACACAGAATTAAAAGCGGACAAACTAAAGGTATGGACTGTAAGTTGGGAGTACCCTTACAGGATAATGAATTTCTTTTTTCTGGCAGATGGGCAGACAGAATACATTGTTCAAGGAACAGGAAGACTAGCTGAAGAGTTGGTTGGAATCCAAAGACAAGGAGAACCATGCTGTGATAACTTTGAGTTTATACCAAAAATATTCAACGTAAAAACAAACAGCTATACCCCACAATCAGGACAAGTAAAAAAATATGTTTTTATCAATCAGGAACCGACAGTTGCTCCAGCACCAACAGCAGAGGTTCTCAAAATTCAAACAGATGGAGAAAAGTGTGACGAACAGGGAAACAGAGAAGACAGCGAATGCACAGGGGTTGTGACTTTCTACAAAGAAGAAGGGCAGGAAACAACAGTCTTTTTTGGAAAGGCAATGCTCTATGGGTCTATATTTGCAAAAGATAAGAAGTCGTATGACTGCTCTCTTGAGGCTGCATTCGAAAGAATGGAAAAGGTAACCAAAGTATACGAAAAAAGGGCTGAAAAACTATTTGCAAAGGATATGCAAGACCAATTAAGCCCAAATCCAACCTATCTTCGTATAAAGGAAAGCCTGCATACGTTAATAACCACCCTTGAAAATAAAAAGATAAAAGTTAGGCAGCTAACACAGGCAGACTTACAGGAAATAGCTCAACAGAAAGAGATAATACAAAATCTTAATGAGGTACTCAGAAGTGAGGGGAAAGGCCAAGTATTCTAAGAAAGGTCAAATTGGGCTTATAGAGATGATTATGGTCATTTTTATTGTTACTGTGCTCATCGTCGTTGGAATCGTTTTCTATACTGGAGTGTTAAAACAAAGCATTCAAAAGAAAGGTGGGGAAATATTAAGTCAGAAAGCAGAAGTGGAACTCAGAGCAATTCAGGGCATGCCGGAAATTGAATGCAGCAAGAATGTAAGAAGAGAGGATTGTATTGACACATTAAAATTGCTCATAGCAAAAGAAGTAATAGATGGAGAAGAAAAGGGGTATTATGCAACAATATTTGGTAGAAAAAGGGTTTTGGTAAAGCAAGTATACCCAGAACTACAAGGGCAGGTTGAAAACCAGGAATGCACCCAGGAAAAGTACAACCAAGAGGTATATCCGAACAACTGTGATACTTGGATAATCTATGAAAGCAGACCGGCAACAATAACAGAAGTAAACAAAATATCAGTACCAGTGTCACTCTATTTTCCAAATGCTGCAGAAGACAGAAAAAATGAGTATAGGATAGGAGAACTTATTATAGAAAGCTACAGATGAAAAAGGGGCAGACAGAGATCATTGGACTTCTGGTAATTGTGGTACTGCTTATTTTCATAATAATCTTATTTGTAACACTACGAACAAAGCCTCAGGAGAAAGCTATTGGAAGGGAAAGTGCATATACTGCAAGTTTACTTACAGCAATCTTGAAAGCGACACCCTGCGAAAGAACGGATACAATTCCCGCGCGTCCAGTATCTATCGAAGAAATTATCAGAAGGGGAATCCCAAGGCAAAGCACCTGTGGAAACGGAGAAGCGCGGCAAGAATATCTGGCAAAAGAATTGCAAATAATTAAAGGGAGGGTAAACACAAACCAAAAAGTAAACCTTCAGATTTTGATAAAGAACACTCAGAACCCGCAAGATATCATATTGGTAGGAAATTCCTGCCTTGGAGAAAAGACCGTAGAAAGAAGGATAATAACAGGATCCTCAAGTGGACAACAAGAAAGATTCGAGATGGTCCTTGAATATTGTACAACATAAAATAAAGACCATCAAATCTTAAGAAGGCCAGAAAAAGCAAAATATTTATAAACACTTCAAAAGGCCCACTCACCCCCCCTAACTGAATGCAAGTAACCAGCCGCTGATTCTAGAGGCAATTGCGACAAATAACATAGAGTCGCTTTTCAGAGGAAAATAATATGCCAAGAACAAGGTCACCCAGAAGAGGAAGTATGCAGTTTTGGCCTAGAAAGAGGGCAAAACGACCATATGCAAGAGTAAGGAAATGGGCAGAGCGAAAAGAGCCAAGATTGTTGGCATTTGCTGGTTACAAAGCTGGAATGACCCACATTCAAATAAGGGATAATTCTCAAAAGACCACAAAAGGGGAAATAGTCAGTGAAGCTGTAACAATAATTGAGTGTCCTCCCATAAAGCCATTAGCAATAAGGTTTTACAAAAAGGATGGAGAGATTTTTAAGGTAATTGGGCAGCTTCCAGCAAAAAAAGTAGAAAAAGAGTTACAAAGAAAATCAAATATACCTAAAAAAGGCTTAGAACCAGAAGAGTTTGATGATTTAAGACTCCTAGTCTATACCCAGCCTAAATTAACTGGCATCGGCAAAAAGAAGCCAGAAATATTTGAAATAGCCTTATCTGGAGAAAAAAAGAATAAAATTGAGCAGGCAAAGGCCTTCCTAGAAAAAGACATCAAAATAGAGGATGTCTTCAAAGAAGGGCAAAAAGTAGACGTGCACGCAATAACCAAAGGAAAGGGGTTTCAAGGAACTGTAAAGCGCTTTGGTGTAAAAATAAGGCAGCATAAAGCAGAGAAAACGAAAAGGGGTGTAGGAAGCTTAGGACCATGGACTCCAAAAAGGGTAGCATTTAGTGTACCGCAACCAGGAAAAATGGGATACCATATGAGAACAGAATACAATCGCTGGCTGATGGCCATTACAAAAAAACCACAAGACCTCAACCAAAAAGGTGGAATCACGCATTATGGTCTGCTAAAGAACAGCACAGTCCTTCTCAAAGGGTCAGTCTCTGGTCCAAAAAAGAGGCTAGTGATTCTAACAGAACCAATAAGAAAAGAAACAAAAATAATGCAACCAGAGATAGTTTATGTTTCAAAGGAGAGCAAACAATGAAAGTTGATGTTCTTGACATTGAAGGGAAAAAGACAGGAAGTATTGAACTGCCAGAGCAATTTGAAGAGACATACAGACCAGATGTAATCAAAAAAGCAGTACAAACAATTCAGGCTAATAAAAGGCAGGCCTATGGGGCAAAAGAAAAAGCAGGCATGAGACAGGTAGCAAAACTCTCAAGGAGAAGAAGAAAATACAAAGGGGCTTATGGAAAAGGAATCTCAAGGATACCAAGAAAAACAATGTCAGCAAGAGGACAAAACTTTTACTGGGTTGGTGCTGTTGCTCCAGGAACAGTCGGAGGAAGAAGAGCACACCCCCCCAAAGCAAGCAAGATCTGGGATAAGAAAATAAACAAAAAGGAAAAACAAAAAGCAATCCGTGCAGCATTAAACGCAAGTACGATCCTAGGAATAGTAAAACTGAGAGGGCACAAAGTCGAGAAGGTGCCGCTGATAGTTGAAGAGAAAATAGAAACAATAGAAACAACAAAGAAGGCAAGGGCACTATTAGAGAAAATAGGGTTAAAAGAAGAGCTGATAAGGGTGAAGCAGAAAAAAGTGAGGGCAGGAAAAGGAAAGGCAAGGGCAAGAAAATACAAAATAAAAAAAGGCCCACTTATTGTTGTCGCAGATAAATGCAATGCAGAAAAATCAATGAAGAATATATATGGGGTAGATATAGTTAAAGTGAAGTACCTTAACACAAGTAACCTCGCACCCGGAACTGAGTCAGGAAGACTTGTGGTATGGTCAGAAAAAGCAATCAAAAAAATTAGGGATGAGGGCCTATTTCAAACAAAATGAAAGCATATACAGTTATAAAAAATCCACTGGCAACAGAGAAAGCAGTGAAAATAATGGAAACAGAAAACAAACTGGTATTTATAGTAGAGCCAAAAGCAACAAAAAGAGAAATCAAGGAAGCAATAGAAGAAGTTTTCAAGGTAAAGGTAAAAAAGGTAAGCACACTAAGAACACTGAAAGGAAAGAAAAAGGCATATGCAACACTTGAAAAAAGTACACCCGCAGTAGATGTAGCAACCCAACTTGGGCTGATGTAAAATGGGAAAAAGGATAATTCAACAGAGAAGAGGAAGAGGAACGATGACCTACAGGGCCCACAGTCATCGCCACAAAGGCAAGATAGTATACAGTCCTGTTGGAAGAGATGTAAGAAAAGTAGGGAAAATTATAGATATCATCCACTGCCCGGGTCATTCAGCGCCACTAGCAAAAATCCAGTATGAAGATAAATCATTCGCGCTTATTGCCGCACCAGGAGCAATATATGCAGGGCAAGAAGTTCAATCAGGAGTTGAAGCGGAAATAAAGGCAGGAAATAGCCTTCCTCTTAAAAGCATCCCAGAAGGAACAGAAATATCAAACATAGAATCAACACCCGGAAAGGTCGCATTCTGTAAAGCTGCAGGAAGTTTTGCAAGGGTAGTGGCCAAGTATCCAGAAAAGATTGTCGTAAAGTTTCCATCGAAAAAACAAAAGGAGTTCCACCCAGAATGTAGGGCAACAATAGGTATCATCGCAGGTGGAGGAAGAAAAGAGAAGCCGCTGGTAAAAGCAGGCAAGGCCTGGCACTTAATGCATGCAAAAGGCAAGCTATATCCAAAAACATCTGGTGTAGCAATGAATGCTGTAGACCACCCGTTTGGTTCAGGAAGGGGAAGGCATGTTGGAAAATCAAAGATACCTCCAAGAAATGCACCTCCTGGTAGAAACATTGGATTACTAAGAGCAAAGAGAACTGGAAGAAAAAGGTAAAATGGCAAAAGAATTCATATTTAAGGGAAAAACAATAAGGGAACTCAATGAGATGGATGTCAAAGAATTCGCAAGGCTGCTCCCTGCAAGACAGAGAAGGTCATTGACAAGGGGGATGACCGAAGAGCAGAAGAAACTAGTGGAAAAGATTAAGAAAGCAAAAGCAGGACAGAGAAAAAAGCCAATCAAGACACATGTAAGGGACATTGTTGTCCTTCCAATAATGATAGGTGCAAAACTCCAGGTATACAACGGCAAAGAGTACAAACAAGTCGAGTTGTTGGAACAGGCCTTGGGACATTATTTAGGGGAATTTAGTCTGACAAGAAAGAAGACTGAACATTCAGCACCGGGAGTGGGTGCGACGCGCTCAAGCGCAGCAACCTCAGCAAAGTAAAAATGGAAAACCAAAAACAAGCAGTAGCGCAGGGAATGGACTTGTCAATTTCAACAAAACAAAGTATTGAAGTGAGTAACGCCATAAAGGGAAAAGAAGTGCAAAAAGCAAAGGAAATCCTGCAGAAAATCATAAATAAAAAAAAGGTTGTACCCTTCAAGAGATTTAGAGGGGGAGTAGGGCACAGAAAAGGAAAGTATGGTCCTGGAAGATATCCAATCAAGGCATGTACACAAATCCTGCAGATTGTTAAGGCTGCAGAAGCAAATGCAAAATTTAAAGGATTAAGTCAGGAAAAAATCTGCATTAAGGAAATAATACCTAACAAAGCATCAAGACCAATGCACTTTGGAAGACAAAGAGGAAGAAAGATGAAAAGGACGCACATCAAAGTTGTCATTGAAGAACAGGAGAAGAAAAAAGAGAAAGCGACAAAGGAAAAGAAAGAGGATAAAAAATGATAGAGAGAAAGTTCATTGCAGAGAAGATAAGGGAGTTAGAAGTAGAGTCTTTTGTAATGAAAAATGTTGGCGGAAAAGGCCATAGCCGTGTCGAAGTAAAAAAAATCCCTCTTGGAGAAAAAATAATAGTCTATTCAGCAAGGCCAGGTATGGTTGTAGGAAGAAAAGGAGAAAACATAAGGGGACTAACAATCACCCTCAAAAACAAATTCAAGATGGAAAATCCTCAGGTAGAGGTGGGGGAAATAGGAAATCCTCTCCTTGATGCGAGCACAGTAGCGGACAAAATAGCCTACACCCTAGAAAGGTTCGGACCAAAAAGATTCAAATTCCTCGGTTATGACACCTTAAGAGCAATTCTGGAGGCAGGGGCGATGGGTGCAGAAATTGTCATCAGTGGCAGTGGAGTTCCAAGTTCAAGAGCAAGAACGTGGAGGTTTAAAGGAGGTTACCTCAAAAAAACAGGATATGTGTCTAATTATGTTGTTCAAAAAGCACAAACAATTGCAAAACTCAAAAAAGCAACAGTTGGAATAAAGGTATCCATCCTGTTGCCAGGAACCGAATTGCCAGACAAGATTGAAATAAAAGAGCAAGAAGAGGTACAACAGGAAAAACCAAAGAAGGCAAAGGGGGCAAGGAAAGTAAAGCAGGAAGAAAATGGCGATAATAAAGAAGAGTGAACTAAAGAACCTAACAGAAAAGCAGGCTGAAGAGAAGAAGAGGGAGTTACAAAAAGAACTCATGAAGCTAAGAGCGCAGATATCTACAGGAACTGCTCCAGAAAACCCCGGAAGGGTTAAAGCTATAAGAAAAACAATAGTGCGCCTTATACAGAAAGAGAATGAAAAAAAGGAGGTTAAGAAAAAGGAATCATGAGTAATATAGACCCCATCACAGGCCTTCCCAAAGAATTGGGGGTATGGGAAGAGATAACAAAAGAAGAACAACGCATCAAGGTAAGAAAGGTAAAAAGAAAGTTTGGAAAAATAATAACAATCGTGGAAGGGATAAACAAGAAAGATATCAACTTAAAAGAGCTGGCAAAAAAGTTGAAGTCAAAACTGGCATGTGGAGGAACCACAAAAGGAGAGGCGATAGAACTGCAGGGGAACCATGCACAGAGAGTTAAGGAAGAACTCATAAGAATGGGATTTGCAAAGGAGACAATTACAATAGAATAAAATGATCTTAAAAGGGAGTATACAAAAACAGGAGTTTATCGGAAAGCAAATAGCAATAACAGCTGCAAGCAACTCAAGTTTGGTCGGAATGAAAGGAAAGGTCATCGACGAGACAAAAGGTACATTTACAATACTTACACCAAAGGGGGAAAGAAAAATCATCAAAAGGCAGATTACATTCAAGACAAGAATAAATAATCTGACCTACGAGCTAAAGGGGAAAGTGCTAGAAAATCGTCCGGAAGAAAGAGTAAAGAAAGTGAGAAGAAACACATGAAAAATACAATTGGAATAGGAATAGAAACACCAAGAAAAGAGTGTAAAGATAGAAAGTGTCCCTTTCATGGAAAACTTACAGTAAAGGGGCGAAGTGTCAGGGGGTGGATAATCAGATTATCCTCAACAAGGACAGGCACAATCCAGTGGCAAAGAGCATACTACATACAAAAGTATGAACGATACGAGAAAAGAAGGAGCAGGTTGCACGTGCACCTTCCAGCCTGTTTGAACATTAATGTTGGAGATAAAGTAAAAGCCGTGCAAACAAGACCAATAAGTAAAACAAAGAACTTCGTGGTGGTGGAAGTTATCAAATGAAAGCCGTAAAATCAAGAGTAGGAAGGGCAATCCCTGTTGGATCTCGTATAGAGACTTGTGACAACTCAGGGGCCAAAGTGGTGAAAATTTTCACTGTCTTTAGACATAAAACCGTAAGAAGAAGAAGACAAGCAGCAGGAGTCGGCGACCTTATTATGGGATCCGTAGTAAAAGGAAGACCAGATATGAGAAAACAGGTAGTCCTTGGTATCGTTGTCAGGCAAAAAAAAGAATATCAAAGACCAAGCGGGGAGAGGATAAAATTTGAAGATAACGCCCTTGTAGTCTTAAAGGATAACAAAGGAAATCCAAAAGGAACAATATTCAAAGGACCAATAGCAAAAGAAGCTGCCGAAAGGTGGCCGGGAGTTGGAAAAGTAGCAGGGGCGGTAGTATAAGATGAGGGAATGGTCAAAGACCTGGAAGGCAAGCAAACAACCGGGAAAACAGAGAAAATATAGGAAGAACGCACCGCTTCACATCAAGAGAAAATTCCTAGCAGTAAACCTTACAAAAGAACTCCAAAAAAAGTACAGAAGAAGAAGTGCATTGGTAAGAAAGGGGGATAAAGTAAAGATTCTCCGCGGAGAAAACAAGAAGAAAACTGGAAAGGTACTGAAGGTTGATACCACAAAAGGTAAAGTGTTTGTAGAAGGAATAGAGCAAGTAAGAAAAGACGGAACAAGAACACAAAGGTCATTGGAGCCTTCAAAAATACAGATAATAGAGCTAGAGTTAAATGACCAGAAGAGGAAAAATGCGTTAGAGAAATCTGGAGGAGTAAAGTGACAAAAGGGCACCTGAAAAGACTCAACACACCCGCACATTGGCCAATCAAAAGAAAGGAACAGGAATTTGTAGCAAGAGCAAGACCTGGACCTCACAGCTTAAGAAAGGCAATAACCCTGAACATACTCCTCAAAGATATACTAAAGTACGCAGCTACAACTAGAGAAGTAAAGAAAATACTCGCACATAAAGAGGTTATGGTTGACAAAAAAGCAAGAAAGGACCACAGATTCCCTATCGGGTTTATGGATGTTATAGAAATACCTAGGATAAAAGAAGCTTATGTAATAGACCTTGACACAAGAGGAAGGTTAATCCCAAAAAAAGTTGACATAAAAGAAGCAACAAAAAAGACTTGCCGCATAATGGGAAAGACACTATTGAAGGAAAAAAAGACCCAGCTCAACCTTTATGATGGAAAGAATATCCTTGTAGAAAAAGACGAATATGAAGTTGGAGACTCAATCATCTTTGACCTCGAAAAAAAGAGGATAGTTGAGCATTTGAAATTAGAAAAGAAAGCTCCGGCAAGGATTATAGAAGGAAAGCACAAAGGGGAAGCGACTAAAGTAGAAGAAATGAAAGAAAGAAAGGGCGTACAACCGCAGAGGATAATTTGCGGGACAGGGAAGGGAAAGATGGAAACTCTCAAAAAATATGTCTTTGTGGTGAAAGGATAAATGAAAGAAGTAAGAATAGAAAAGCTGACATTGAATATCGGAACTGGAGAGCCAGGGGACAAACTTGAGAAAGCAAAAAGACTTTTGGCAAAAATCACAGAATCAAAGCCTATCGAGACAAAGGCAAAAAAGAGAATTCCGACATGGGGTGTGAGACCTGGGCTAAAAATAGGATGCAAAGTAACGCTTAGAAAAAAGAGGGCAGAGGAAGTATTAGCAAGGATTCTTGTTGCAAAAGAGAACAAACTTGAAGAAAGTAAATTCGACAAAGAGGGCAACGTATCATTTGGGATAAAGGAATATCTTGAAGTACCGGGAGTAGACTATGATCCACAAATAGGAATCATTGGGCTTGAAATGGCAGTAACTTTGGAAAGAATGGGGTTTAGGATAAAAAGAAGGCACAATCAAAAGAGGAGAATCAAGCAAAAACAAAGGATAACAAAAGAAGAAGCTATAAGGTTTATGCAAGAAAAGTTCAAGGTGAAGGTTGGTGAACAGGCATGACAACAAGCAATCACAGCAAAGTATTCAAACAGCTTGAAAGAAAACCAGCAAAGTTGAAGAAATTCATAAAGCACAATGCTCCAAAGAAAAGGAACTTCGGAAAAAGCACAAAAAAATGTAGGTACTGTGGAAGCGCAAGAGGTTTTATAGGGCGATATGGGATTCACCTTTGTCGCAGATGCTTCAGATTAAATGCAACAAAAATAGGATTCAAAAAATACAATTAAGATGTTAAACGACACTTTAGCAAATGCTCTCTGCTGCATCCAAAATGCAGAGAAGGTAGGGAAAAAAGGATGTATAGTAAGAAAAATATCAAGAGTAACGAAAAGTGTATTTGAGATTATGCAAAAGGAAGGATATCTTGGAGAAGTGGAGTATATTGATGATAAAAAGGGAGGTATAGCCAAGGTAACACTTAGAGGAAGGATTAACAAGACAGGGACAATCAAACCAAGGTTCTCAGTCAAGAAAGAAAATTTCGAGAAATATGAAAAAAGGTTCCTTCCTGCAAGGAATTTTGGAATCATCATAGTAAGCACATCAAAAGGGATTATGACCCATGAAAAAGCAAAGGAGAAAGAGATAGGTGGGAAATTAATCTCTTATGTGTACTAGACGATGAAACAGACAATCGCAGAAAAGGTAAAAGTGCCTGCAGACCTTCAGTATGAGGTAGTTGGTAATGTTGTAAAAATAGGTGAGCAAGAAAGGAGATTTGCGCACCCAAGAGTAAAGCTGCAAAGAAAAGACGATGAGATATCCATCATGGCAAATGGAGCAACAAAAAGGGAGAAGAAGATGCTCTATACGTTCAAGGCACACATCCAGAATATGATAAAGGGTGAAACAAATGGGTTTGAAGTTTGCCTAAAGATATGCTCAAGCCACTTCCCAATGATGGTAAGTGTAGAAGGGAATAGTGTAGTCATAAAGAACTACCTTGGAGAGAAAGTACCGCGAAGAGCAAAGGTTATCGCTGGAACAGAGGTTAAGGTAGAAGGAGCGATGGTCACTGTAAAAGGGAAAGATATTGAAAAAGTAGGGCAAACAGCGGCAAATATAGAAAAAGCTACAAAAAGAACAGGTTTTGACAGGCGAAGGTTCCAAGATGGGATATATATTGTAAAAAGAGCGAAAAGATGAAACAGATAGCAGAGAAAACAAAAAAGAAACCGGTATTCTTAAGACAGGACATATACAAAAAGAAGAAGTTAAAGAATGTATGGAGAAAGCCCAAAGGAATTCATTCAAAATTGCGAAGGACTGGCAGGGGAAAAAGAAACATTCCATCTATCGGATATGGAAGTAAAAAGAAGCCCGTAGAAAAAAAGCCGGCAAGAATAAGTTCGATAAAGGAATTGGGAATGGTAGAGAAGGGACGAGTAATATACCTTAGCGGGAAGGTTGGATTAAAAAAGAAGATACAAATAATAAAAGAAGCAGGAAAAAAAGATCTGACAATTCTCGGAATAAAAGACACAAAAGCCTTTATCGAGAGAGAAGAAGAAGAACGTAAGAAAAATAAGGAAAAAAGGAAGAGGAAAGAAGAAAAGAAAGAAGAAGCGAATAAACAAGAGAAAGAAGAGAAGGCAAAAGAGGAGTTAAAAGAAGACAAAGAAAAAAAAGAGAAGGAAGAAAAGAGAAAAGTGCTTGAAAAGAAGACAAAATGAAATTAACAACCCAAAGAAGAATAGCTGCACAAGTCCTTAAAGTAGGACAGTCAAGGGTATTATTTGATAATGATAAATTGCAGGATGTAAAAGAAGCAATAACAAAGGCGGACGTGAGGTCGCTAATTGCAAAAAAAGCTATTAAAAAGATGCCTGAAAAGAAAAATTCAAGGGGTAGAAAAAGAAAGAGCCTCCAGCAAAAAAGAAAAGGGAGGAAAAAGGGGGCTGGGTCTAGGAAAGGAAGGAAAACGAGTCGCCTTCCAAGAAAGAGAATGTGGATGCAAAAAGTAAGGGTACAAAGAGAATTACTAAGAAAGCTCAAGGAAAAAGGGATGATTGCAAGGGAGGATTTCAAAGAACTCTATACTAAGGTTAAGGGTGGGTTCTTTAGAAACAAAAGGCACATTAAAATCTATATTGAAGAGAAGGGTCTAATAAAAAAGAAAGAAAATGATGCAGAAAAGAAAAAGGCAGGGAAAAACTGACTACAAGAAACGTTTGGAGCTGCTAAAATCAGGCGCAGCCCGTCTAGTCATAAGAGCGTCAAATAAAAAAATTATGTCCCAAGTAGTAGAATACAATAAAGGAGGGGACAAGGTAATAACAAGCGCTTCAACAGGAGAGCTAAAAGAATTTGGATGGACCGGGGCAACGAGAAATATTCCGGCAGGCTATCTCCTTGGAAGCCTGATTGCAAAAAAATCAAAGGAAAAGAAGATAACAAAGGTGGTGGTAGACATTGGAAGAAGAACCCCTGTAAAAAAGGGGGTTGTATTTGCAGTTGTGAAGGGAGCAAAGGATGCGGGCCTTGAAATTACGGCAGATGAAAAAGCATTCCCAGATGAAACTAGAATAAGAGGTGAACATATTCAAAAAAACACAAAGACGACCTACACAAAATCTGCACATGTAGCAATGGAAAAGATTTATGAAGAAGTAAAAAGCAAAATCACTGGAAGTTAAAAAATGGAAGAAAAACAAACTGAGAAAGAAGAAGTAAAAGAAGAAGGGACAGCTTGGAAACCAAAAACTGACCTTGGAAAGAGGGTAAAAGCAGGAGAAATAACTGATATTGAAGAAGTCGTAGGAAGGGGAATGCGGATACTTGAGCCAGAGATTACAGAAAGCCTTATGCCAGATATGGAAGTGGATATCTTTAGAAGTGGACAGTCAAAAGGAAAGTTCGGTGGAGGAAAAAGTAGTATTTGGAAACAGACACAGAAAAAGACAAAAGAGGGGAATAAGCCAAAATTCTCTGCAATAGTTGTTGTAGGGAATAGGCACGGATACGTTGGTATTGGAAAGGGAAAAGCAAAGGAAACTGTGCCTGCAAGAGAGAAAGCTACAAGAAGGGCAAAACTGGACATAATAAAAGTCAAAAGAGGCTCAGGCTCATGGGAATCAAATATTAATGAACCACATTCAATCCCCTTCAGGGTAGAGGGAAAGTGTGGTTCTGTAAGGGTAAAACTCATGCCTGCCCCAAAGGGAACCGGTCTAAGAGTAGAAGGAGAGTGCGCAAAAATGCTTGAACTAGCAGGTATCAAGGACATCTACTCCAAAACAAGGGGAAAAACAGGGACAAAAATAAATCTTATTTATGCTTGTTTTGATGCTCTAAAAAAGCTGACTGAAATGAAAGTGGGAGAAGAAGAGAAAATCAAGGATGACAAACATAAAAATAGCAATAGTTAGGATAAGGGGAAAAATAAACGTAAGAAAAGAGATAGAAGGGACAATGCGAATGTTAAGATTATTTAATAAAAACACATGTACAGTAGTGCCAAACGCAAAAGCAGCACATGGGATGATAAAAAAAGTAAAAGATTATGTGACGTGGGGGGAGATTAATGAAAAAACGTTTACAGAGCTGCTAAAAAAAAGAGGAAAGCTCCCAGGAAGTAAGTCACTAACAGAAAAATATCTTGAGGAGAAGACCAAGACAACAATAGACGGGTTTACGAAAGAATATTTCGAAGGTAAAAAAGAATTGAAGGACATCCCTGGTTTAAAGAGATTCTTCAGACTCAGGCCTCCTGAAAAAGGATTCGAAAGAAAGGGAATCAAAAAAACGTATGCCGTCGGAGGAGTGCTTGGATACAGAAAGGATAAAATCAATGAATTGATTATGAGGATGCTCTAAAATGCAGAAAAAGAAAAAGGTGACAAAGCAAAGGGGTCACAAGACTCACGGTTGGGGGAGTAAGAAAAAGCACAGGGGAGCAGGAAACCGTGGAGGAAGAGGAATGGCTGGATCTGGAAAAAGAGCAGATCAGAAAAAACCTACAATCTTGCGCTTGGAAGAAACTTATTTTGGAAAAAGGGGTTTTGTCAAGAAAAATAAGAAATATGAAAAAGCGATAAACGTGGGGGAATTGAAGAGCTTCCAAACAAACCAGATAAATCTCATAGAGAAAGGGTACACAAAACTTCTAGGGAAAGGAGAAGTAAAAGAAAAGTTGAGTATAATCGTAGAAAAAGTTACAAAAAAGGCAGTAGAGAAAATTGAAAAAAAAGGTGGTCAAGTAAAAGAGCAAAAGGCAAATGAAAGAACTACTCAAAAAGATAATAACGAGTCTTCCTGAAGTAAAAGGTCCGGAGCAGAAAAGACTCTCATTTAAAGAAAAACTCAAGTGGACGCTCATAATTCTCACGGGTTTTTTTATACTTTCAAACATAAGCCTTTTTGGACTGTCCTCAGCTTTTGAAAACCAGTTTGCGCAGTTCCAGATTATTCTGGCAGCAAGTTTTGGAACAATACTCTCGCTTGGAATAGGACCTATCGTTACAGCATCTATAGTATTGCAACTCCTAAATGGTTCAGGGATAGTAAAATTTGACACCAAAACTCCAGAGGGAAGGGCATTTTTCCAAGGAGTGCAAAAGATACTGGCAATATTTTTCATAATATTTGAAGCAGTGGTCTTTGTCTTTATTGGAAGCCTCGCTCCATCAGCAGCGCTTCCACCATCTCAGTTTGTACTCATGCAATGGTTCATTGTCTTCCAGCTGTTTTTAGGTGGTATAATTGTGCTCTATATGGACGAAGTGATAAATAAATGGGGATTCGGGTCTGGAATATCCCTTTTCATTGCAGCCCAGGTCTCTACAGAGATATTTGTAAGGGCATTCTCTCCACTAAGTTCAACAGGAACAATAGCCCTTGGTGCAGGAGCAGACCCCGTAGGAAGGGTTTGGGCGCTTATCGGAGCTATTTTTTCAAGGCAGCTGGATACTGGATTCTTGGCACTTGCAGCAATACTTGCAACAATCCTCGTCTTTGTAATAGCGGTTTACGCTCAAGCAATGAAAGTAGAGATTCCCCTCTCGTTTGGAAGGATAAGGGGGCATGGAATTAGGTGGCCCCTCAATTTTATGTACACTTCAAACATCCCTGTCATACTTATAGCAGCGCTTCTTGCAAATTTCCAGCTTCTTGCACAGCTGGTACAAAATAGGGCAGGAGAGGCAGGACTATTGGCATTCTTTTCCCAGAAAATCCTTGGCCAATTTGTCGGGCAAGTACCGGTTTCTGGCCTTGCGTTTTACCTAAACCCCCCAAATCTTATTCAGGAAATATTTATAGGCATAAGATCTGGGCTGTTTCCATTTGGGGCAGTCGGGCAGGCGGCAGTATATACCTTTATATTAATCATAGGATCAACTATCTTCTCAATATTTTGGGTACAGACATCAGGAATGGATGCAAGGTCGCAGGCAGAGCAGATTATGGCCTCTGGATTGCAAGTACCCGGGTTTAGAAGAGATCCAAGGGTAATAGAGCAGATCCTTTCAAGATATATATTTCCACTCACGATAATGGGAGGGGCCACGGTAGGGCTGCTTGCAGCAACAGCAGACGTTCTTGGTGCCCTGTCAAGAGGAACAGGAATACTGCTTGCTGTTATGATAATCTACAAGCTATATGAAGAAATAGCGAAAGACCATATGATGGATATGCATCCCTCGCTAAGAAAAGTAATAGCAGGGGGGAAATAAGTGGTACTTGAAGGGTTCTTTAATACAATTTTCGGGAAGGTAATTGAAGCGTCTCCATTAGGGGGCCTTGTACTGGTTGCCTTCATATTAACCTTGCTCTCAAGTTTAGCCTATAAATGGTTAACAGATCAGGAAAAGATGAAGTCTCTCAAAGAAGAGCTAAAAGAACACCAAAAAATGATGAAGGAATCCAAAGACAACCAGGAGAGGTTAGACCTACAGAAAAAAGCTATGGAGAAAAACCTCCAGTATCTAACCCACAGCTTCAAGCCGTTACTGGTAACCTTTATTCCATTTTTAATTGTCTTTAACTGGTTAAGGGGGGCTTATTCCCCTTTGGGACCACTGATAGGGCCACTAAATTGGATAATCGTATACCTTGTGGCCTCAGTATTATTTAGTATAATAATAAGAAAAGTCCTTAAAGTTCACTGACAAAGGGGGGAAAATGTTTGAAAAAGGAAGATTGTGTAAGAAAATTGCAGGGCGGGATAAAGGGGAGTACGGAATCATCTTGGAAGTGTTGGGTAAGGATAGAATACTGATTGATGGAAATACAAGAAGAAGAAAAACCAACCGAAAACACGTTGAGCCTCTTGAAAAAAAATATGAAATAGGAAAAGACACAACAACACAAAAGGTGCAGGAAATTCTCAAAAAAGAAGGGATTCCAATAAAAAAGAAGGTGAAAAAGGAGAAGCAGAAAACACAAAAACCGGAAAAAAACAGAGGAAAAAAACAGGACAAAAATGGAAGAGACAGAAAAAAAGCGTGAAGAGTATGCAGATCTTCAGGCAATCGGAAAGGAATTGGAGCTATTAGAGCAGCACAAAGATCAGATGAAGCATCAAATAACTGAACTTATAACCTTGGCGCAAAATATCGAAGACCTGCAAAGACAAAAAGAAGAGGACAGCCTCGTAGCGGTAGGGCAAGGGATATTTACAAGGGCGAAGCTAGGAAAATCAGACAAGTACTTTGTAAATGTTGGAGCAGATATCATCATAGAAAAAACCCATAAAGAAACAAAGGAAAGCATAGCAAAGCATGAAAAAGAAGTGAGAAATAGCCTGGAAGAAATAGAAAGTGAGATAAAAAAGAGAATAGAAAAAGCTATAACCCTTCAAAGAGGACTGCAAGAAGAGGATGAAAGAGAAAAATGAAACAAAAGCATGGGCGTTTTACACTAGAAAGGACATTCAAAGAGAAATTCTAAGAACAACCCGGGGAAGGGAAGTAGCAGCAAAATATGCGGAAAAAGGCTTTGGAAGAAGGCCGGATATATTACAATTTGAAGGGGACATTCTTGAGCTGGCAAGACAAGGCGCAACATCCATTCACGTATCAGAAGAGCATTGGCTAAATCCTTTGGAACTTGCTGCAGGAATGACAAAAAGAGAATTAGAAAGGATTAGGTCAGGATGGGACTTGATAGTTGATATTGACTTTGAAGTATGGGATGTGGCAAAGCATGTGGCAAAGCAGATGGTCAGGGCAATCAAAGACCATGGTATAAAGGCAATAAGCATAAAATTCTCGGGTAATAAAGGATTTCATATAGGGGTGCCTTACGAAGCATTCTCAAAAGACCTCACAATAAACAGCAAACCATTGCGTAACCTATTTCCAGAAGGAATCAAGAGGATTGTAATGTACCTTGAAGGTTACATTCAGGAAAAGTATAACATAACCGAGGAAATAAAGAGGATACTTGAAGGAAACGGAGAAGATACAAAAGGATATGTTAAAGTTATCTGTATAGATTGCGGTAGGCAAAAGAAAGAGGAAGAAAAAAACCAGGCCTTTATCTGCAAATGGTGTAGAAAGGAGGAAAAAAGCAGTGAGAATTA
Organism: Candidatus Woesearchaeota archaeon; assembly: GCA_018303365.1. Classification (GTDB taxonomy): domain Archaea; phylum Nanobdellota; class Nanobdellia; order SCGC-AAA011-G17; family JACPNG01; genus JAGVYI01. Next base: position 8,933 of record JAGVYI010000021.1, on the reverse strand, counting down.
TATAACATGCCCACATTGTGGAAAATTAATGCAAAAAATAGGTGAAATAAACGAGAGATGTAGCGCATGTGAAGGCGTCAAGTTCAAAGAGAAGATAGACCTTGCAATCGACACGTTGCTTATAAGCCAGCGCCATTTATATAGGAGTGTATATAGCTTGCATGAAAAATCAGGGCTTGTCTCAATACCGATAAACCTCGATAGGATAGAAGAATTTAACAAGACAAAGGCCCAGCCTGAAAAGGTAATCATATCTAGATTCAAATTTCTTGATGCAGCTAAAGCAACATCTGGTGAAGCAGACAGGCTCATCATCCAGGCATTTGATTATAATCCCAAGTTTGTTGAAGAAAAGGATGAAAATCCCCAAAAGGAATTTGAAGTTCCAAAAATAGCAATAAAAGATGAAAAGCAGTTTCCACCATGCATCAGGAAAATACTTGAAGGAATACAAAAAGACGGGAAAAAAAGATCTGTATTTATTCTTATCAACTTTTTTAAAGGTCTGGGATGGAAAGACAACGAAATACAGGAAAAGCTGGAAGAATGGAATAAAAAAAATAGTGAGCCTCTTAGGGAAGGATACATCAGGGCACAGCAAAGCTGGCATAGAAGACAAAAAGAAAAAATCCCACCCCCCAACTGCGCAAACAAGGCGTATTACTTGGAGTTCGGGGTGTGTAATCCGGACAATTGGTGCAGGACAATAAAAAACCCCCTCCAATACACGCTAAAAAAAGTGCAGAAAACTAAGAAGAGTCAAGCTCGATAAGTTTCTGGAAAAGGACCTCTTCTTCTTTGGTGAGGGCTTTAAGTTGGCGGGAAAGAGAAGGCTGCTGTACTATGTGAGAATCGTCACTAAAGGTTTTGCTATCTAACTTGCGGGGCAAAGGGGCAATAGAAGGCATATGCGACAGTGTGCTTTGCCGCTCCCGATGAATCTCAGTAAGTACTGAAAAGATAGGGTCTGCAAGGTCTTCATGAATGGTAACAATTGGTTCAGAGGAAAAAGGAATGCTATGTTCTTCTATAGATGGCTGCTTTCGCTGCGAAGAAAGATGAAGAAGTTCTCCAAGATGGTGGGCAATCCGCTTCTCTGAAGAGGATAGGCTGGACCATGTAATTCTAAAAGCCACTTTTTTCTCAAGAGGATGCAAGGAAGAAAGGCTGTCAATTCCTTTTCGCTCAATACGTGAAAATTCACGCTCAAGCGCATGAAGGTGGTATAAAATGCCTTGCTCAACGCCATGAAGTCTGTGGACTAATTGCCCCTCAAGGTGGGAGAAAAATTCTGAAAAAGAGTGGGAAGAATCACGCTTGATAGAATGCATAGAACCCTGTAGGCGCTTTAAATGACGCAAAAATGCCTTCTCTTCATTATGAAGAAATGCACGGTATGAGTTAAGAAACCTACTGAAAGAAAAAGAAGGAATAGTAGGTTTTAATTTGGATAAACTTGGACGCCTTATGGAAAAAGAAGCGAAATAGCGGGGAATATGCCTGAAAAATAAGCGAGAGCGTGACCATTGCAGTGCAGAGGATAGAAGGCCGTATGAGTGGGAAAGCGCGAAGAAGCGCTCAAAAAGGTGGTGTGGTTTTGAAACAGAGCGAAGGTGTCTCTTCTTTTGGGGTTTGTTTCGTAAAGTGTGCACAAATAACTTTGAAAAAGAAACTTTCGAAAGGTGTGAAGATGGTTTTGGTAAATTGGAGAAGTGCCCTGATATGCCCTTGAAAGACAGATCAGGAACAAGTTTAGAAAGAGAGCGAACATGGTCCTGAATCTGATGAATCCGGAAAGAGCTGCTGAGGGTAAGGTGTTCAAGAACTTCGCGGCATTTAATAAGAACAACAGGCGGCGCAGAGCCAAGAACATATGCCTCCTTCTCAAAGCGGTCAAGGTAACGCGAAAGCACACTCAGGCGCTGTTGTGATTTTGAAAGCTGCGAAGCTTCTGCAGCATCATAAAGCTCAAGTAAGCGAACACCTAAAGGGTCTAAAGATGGGACAGTAAGTTTTGTATAAAATGCAAGCGCACGAAAGTAAATCTCCTTCGCCTTGGATGGGGAAGAAGGAGCAACACGGAAGCCTTTGTCAATAAGCCATGATACACGCCAGTAAAAATAACGCGCATGGGTTGCGTAGAAAAAAGTTGGTATAACAGCATAAACTGACTGGATTTTATGATATGAAAAAGGCAGGATTGCATAACAGTTAAGAAAGCCCTTAGAAAAAAAATGTAATCCCTTCTTCACGACCCCTGTACAGGATTTTATAGCAGAGTTAAATGAGGAGAATAATCCCTTCTTCAAAGAGAAAGATGGAACTCGAGAAGAACGGGAAATAGCCGAAGAGGTAACTCTATGTGATACTACCTGCCCTTGCTTTTTTATAGAATGCCTACGGCGCAAAGGAAGCCTGAACGAGGATTTTATATGGTGATGAATACGGTTGTTATAAAGAATCCTGAAAAAGGAGCGAAGAATATGCCTGCTTGCTTTTTTAGGTTCTTTTGCTGGAGACTTCTTCTGCAAAATGTTTTTAGGAAGCTGCCTTGAGGTTTTTCTACGAAAAGAAAAAGAAATGCGGGGAATATGAATTTTGGAAAAGATTTTAGGAAAAAAAGAGTAGAGAAAAGAAAGGTTTATTGTTTTACCAGAAAACTTCTTTTTGCCTGCCAAAGGAAAAGACTTTGGTTTAGAGCGAAAAGAGAAAATAGACTTCGGCTTCACATCTATGTGGCGATTAATAATTTTGTGAAATGAGGAAAGAAAAGAAGAGAACTTTGCCGAGGAAAGCGAACTGCCACTGTATTGTATTTCAGAAAGGGACTGAAGAAGCGCCACAATCTTGCGGTCAGATACTTTCATAGCAATCTCTTCATTGGTTGTGCCTGGAGAAAAATGGTATCTCTCAATAAGGTAATCTCGAAAAAGACCGTGAAGCTGTGAGAAAGCATTCTCTAAAGGAAGACTAGAAGCCCTCTTTGAAAAAAGGTGAAGCTCCTGGGCATAATCCTTGGAAAGTGGTTGTGATGACCTATGCGAAGAACGCCTTGGCAAAGTTGGTTTTAAGAAGGAAAGAAAAGTCCGAAGAGACTTAAGGTGGTCTTTCAGGAAGATAACAAGGAAAAAAAAGATGCCGAGCAGAATAAACCCAAGAGGAACCAAAAGAACAAACGGGACCTCTTGACCAGCAATATCAACACTTTGGGCATAAGCTAAGGGAATAAGAAATAAAAAAGTGACAATCAGCCCAAGACGCATGAAATAGATAAAACAAATAGGGCTATAAAAAGTTTTTGTAGTTAATAGCTCTGTCCTAAATCTCTTTTGAAATAACTGAATAGATTATGGGTGGGCAGTCGCCCATATAGCCCTGCCCAATGGTCTTTGCTTTTTTAGAACTTACACTTACCCAAAATCTTCCTTTGATGCTGCTAAATCCTGCTTTCATGTATTTAATTCTTCTTTATAACTTTAGAGATGTTTGAAAGGAAGATTTTTGCGTTATTTAAAGAATCTTCAGCTGGCTCTTTGTTTGCTTGAAGGATTGTTTTGTAAGTGAAGTTTCCCCTTTTCCATTTTTCCTCTTTGAATATTTCCAAGAATTCATCTGCTTTTACAACCATCTCTTTGTAAATTTCGAAAAGTTTTACATCAAGAATTCCGGTATCAACAAGAGCTGTTTTGAATTAATCCTCCACATAAAGTATAACCTTACATTGGTTTCAGAATCTACAATCTTAGCTTGGCAATCCTCTGTTTAGATATATTTAATACCTTGATAACTCTCTAGGTAATACCTTACCCTCTCTGAAAACTATTTCTTTGGCTTTTTTTACAAGTTCTAATATTCTCTCCTCATTCTTAGAAATCTCACAAACTTCCTTTATTGCGAACTTATATTTGCCTTCTTTTCATCTGCTGTTTCTATCATCTCCAAGCGTTGATTCTGTACACTTTTATTTAAATTTTCTATTATAAACCATATGGTTAAATATAACAATATAAAGCGGTAGTTAATCTTATTATCCAGGATGTGATAGTGCATAAACATGGCGAAGAATTTCTGAAAGTTCAACAAGATTCTCCTTTGGACTTCCCGGAAGACGCTGTGAACGCAAGGAATGCTCAAACATAAAGATAATGCGCTGGCGAAGGTCGCCGCCAACACCCTGGCGCCGTAGAATTTCTAAAAGTTCAAGAGAGCTTGATCTGGAGTTGACTCCAAAAAAAAGAGAAAATCCTTTGGATAGAAATGGGTGTGCAGTGCGCTCAGAAATACCGCGACGTCGCAAAAGCGAGGTTAAGTCAGCAAGAAACTCTGCGCGTGCGGCTTGGACCTCGAAAGATACTGGAAGGCGGCGGAAAACAAATGGGTTAAGCAAAAATAAGGCAGCAACAAAACTAAGGACAATTAGGGGAAGAAAGAAAAAATACCTAATGTCAAAAGAGGGGGAAATAACAACAGGGCGCCGGCCACTGCCAAGTGAAATATTGAGCGTTGCTGAAGGGGAAGCCTGAAACAGAGGAAGTAAAAGTTGGGTGTTATTATTAAGAACAACAAACAAATTGTCTTCATAAATACCGCTTGCTACACCCTCAAGGGGAATGCGCCTGTAAGAAGAAAGAAGGATTTCAGAAAGGTCAGCACCAAACATATCCTCAGAAAAAAGGCGTGGCGGCTTAAAGGAAAGAGAAGTGCTTTCAACAATGATGCTCTCTTGAGGATGGACCGCTTCTAAAGAATGGACACGAAAAACAATCTCTTCAACCCCCCTCCAACCCTCTTCAGAGACAAGCGTAGCAAAGCTTCCGTTTAGAAAAACCCGAACATGGGTAGTTGGCCCAACAACAAAAGCATCGCCAGGAAGATACTCTGATAAGTCAATAGTAACATTTTGCGTGGTTGAGTGATAACGAAGGCGAAGCTCAGGCTCCTGAGCAGGCTGTGCAAATGCTACCGCTACAAGAAATATAAGGAAAAGAAGTACTACGAAAAAACGCATAAAAGAAAAAACAAAAACATACTTAAAAAGGTTTACAAGGATACTCCTATAGTTTATGGGACAATCCCGCATAATAATAGGTGGGGTATTCACTATTAGTATCCAGAAACACCCTAATTTTATGATAGGTGCGCGTTTTAGTTCATAGAGATTACTTAACAAACTCTACGTTAGGTTTATTCTTAAACTTCCCATCGCCTGTTAAAAACCTTATTCCAAGTTCCAAAGCAAGGGCATAGCCAACGCAGTCCACATAGCTAAGTTTTTCTTCCTTATGTTTTAACTTGAATTCCATAGCATCTTTTATACTGCTATAGGTTATTGGAATCGTGAATTTTGAATATAAATGTAGGTATTTATCGGCTGTTTTCTTGCCGTAATTATGGAGAAAATGATAGTATAACTCTATAAGATTAAACTGGGTGGTTATCAAAGTATGATCTAAATAAGGTTTATAGTTTAGATTACCTCCTAACAGTTCTATAAGCGCATAAGTGTCTGCCAAGAAGACTTTTAGTTTAGTCGTATCCTTCATCTATCTCGGCCATTGCCTTTTGTGTTGGCTTCTTGAGCTTCATGGTACCAAAGGCTTTTTTTAGATTGACCATCTCTGCACCAACAACCAAGAATCTTACTTTCTTTTTTGAAGATATATGCTCTTTCTTGATTATCTCGCTGGGTATAGTAACTCCTAATGAATTCCCCCATTGCTTTGGAATTGCTTCAAATACTTCCATTTGAACCTCCAAGTAAGAATAAAAGCTGCAAGAACAATAAGTTTGCTTCCATCCATACCATCATAGATGCATATAATCTAATTATATATATATAAACATTCCGATTTGTGGGCCTTATCATTAATTAAGTTTACAGGCTAGGACATAAGATTATCCAATAGATTTCTTATACTACACTCCAGATGGGTTTAACAGATTGAAAAAACAGAAAAAAGAGTACATAAACCAAAAGTCGCATCAAAAGAAAGGATAAAAACATGCTTAAAAAGATTTACACAGGCGTTCATAGAGCCGGTAATTTAAAAGTCATAACAATAGGAATCCAATTATACCACTTCAAAGAAATCAAACCCACACACCATATAAAATATGCAAATCGTATTCTATTTATTTGTAATTCAGACGCCGATTTTCATTATTTTGAAATAATATCCTTTGGTGTGGGCAAGGTATTAGAAAGACGCACGCTTTTTTGCTTTTTTTCTAAAAAAATACAAAACGAAAGGGTTATAAATAAGATAATCTTACCAGTCGTATAAACTTATCAGGAGGTTAAAATGAAAAATGTTGAAATAACAAGCGTAAGTTCAAGAGGACAGATAGTTATCCCTCAAAGGTTAAGAGATAGAATGAAGATTCACGCCGGAGAAAAGTTTGTTGTCATTGGAGAAGATAATACAATTGTATTGAGAAAGTTAGAAATGCCCTCTTTTAACGGGATTGATAAGTTACTCAAAAAAACAAGAGATTTTGCTAAAGAAAGGGGGATAAAAGAGTCTGATGCAGAAGAAGCAATCAAACAGACCCGGAAAAAATGAGGGCAATTATTGACACTACATTGTTAAGTTAAAGGGACTTTATTTACTCAAGATTAGTAATTATTTTCCTTGCCTCATTTATTATAAATAAAAAAATAGCCAAAAAGGAATTTTGATAACCTTTCCGTCTATTCCTATCTCTTCAAAATCAGAAACTAAAATACCATGTCCCGTTTTATAATAATCTATTGCGTTGCTTATTTGTTTATTATCTTTGTTTAATCCAACTTCAATAGGTATGATTCTACCTGAAAGAGGATTTTGCAACAAGAAATCGGCATTGGTTTCTTTTCTTGGATCATAAAATAACGTATTAATTGTTCCTGTTGTATAGCATAATTTGAACAAAGTTGAAGCGACAGCATTTTCCCAAAATAAACCTTTGTGCTCTGGAGAAATTGTAGTAACTCCATTCATATGTTTAATTGCACTTAGAAGCGTAGGTGACATAAAATAATATTTATGCCCTTTGCTGAATCCTCCCCCTCCCGCTCTTTCAAGGTAAGGCTTTACTGTAAGTATCAAATGTGTTTTTTCTAAAGTGGCTATGATTGTGTTTACTTTGGCAGAAGGAATTCCTAAGTTTTGGGATAATTTTGTTTGGGATAATTCACCAGAGGGTTTTAAAGCAATTGCACCAATAATTCTCATTATATCGGGAATGCTGTTGGTTTCGAAATTTGAGATTTCAGGCATGTCTTGTGCAACAATGCGGTTTATCATGTCAACAATTCTTCTATAAGAAATATCTTTTGAAGTAAGCATGCCGTAGGGAAAACCGCCAATAGCAATATATTCATTCAATTCCTTTTCAATATTCAACCCTTTTTTATTCATGTCTTCTTTGATTTTTTTAATAGCTAAGTTTAAATCTGCAATCGCAGACTTGTCGTTATTCAATACTAAATTTTTCATATTTTCCGCAGTTCCTTTTGGAGGGAATATCCAATTTTTTATCATTTGATATTCCATGAAGCTAAGAGGAAAGAGTGGCTCTTTAATAGACCTTCGTGCCATATCTGTGTCTATGTTAAGAGCTAAAGCGGACGAACCTGTTATTACAATAAAAATATTTTTTGATGCGTCGAATAGAGATTTTGCGGCTATGGCCCATCGTTTATCAAATTGTGCTTCATCAACTAAGATGAAAAGTTTTTTATTTAAGGATTCTAATGTTTGATTATGTATTGCCTCGCAAAAGTTTTTGACCGCATCATATATCGGGCTTTCTGATTTTGATTGCGTTGTCAGCAAGGTTTGATCTATGGACATATAAAGTATGTTTTCCTGAGGGACTTCTTTTGTAGAATCAGGAGTGTTGAGGAAATTTCCTGTTCGCAGTCGCTTATAGAACTGAAAAAGAATCGTGGATTTTCCGATTCCTCTTAGACCGTACAAAATCATTATACGTACTTCGCCACCCCCCCCTTCTAAAAAAGAGTTTGCGAAGCGAGTCATACGTAAAATAATCGCTCTTTCAAATTTCACATTTCTTAGATGTTCTTTGATTAGGCTTGGTGCGGCGTTAATCCTTTCTTGAAGATAGTCCTTCCATTCCATAGTCTATTCAGTATAATGAACGACTATTTAAATGTTACTATTCTTTTTGATGAATAACTACCATTCATTATAATGAATAAGTATATATACTACCACATTCATTATAATGAATGAAATTCAGAGGAAATCAAGGTCAAAAATGGAACAGAAAATAACTTGTTGATATTGCAAAGGTAGCAACCTTGTTAAGCGAGGTTTTAGAATCACCAAAAACAGGGGAATGCTACAGAGGTACCTCTGTAGGGAGTGCAAAAAACGCTTTGTTGTTGATGATGGATTTTATAGGATGAGAAATAGCCCTCAAAAGATCACGCGCTGTTTGGACTTGTTTTATAGAGGGATTTCAACGAGAAAGGTGCAAGAGCATTTACAAGCGTTTTATCCCCATAATGTAAGCAATGTCTCAATATATAAGTGGGTCATAAAATATGCAGAAAATATAAGCAAATTTACAGGTGTTTTAAAATTAAAGGTAGGTTCTGAAGTCCAAGTGGATGAAGTAGAATATCATAGAAGAAAGAGCTATGAGGCGAAAAGAGGAACGGACAAGAATTGGTTTATTGACAGTATAGACACAGAAACAAGGTTTATGGTTGCGTCAAATTATGCAAAAACAAGAAATGGGAGAGAGATAAAGCAAGTTATGAAACTAATAAAAGAGAAAACGGATAATCAAATCAAGACTGTTACAACAGATGGGTTAAACGTCTATGGAAAGATAATAAAGAATGTTTTCTGGTCATATTAATCTCACATAGTTTGAAAGGAGCCCAAAATATTGAAATATAAAATATTACATAGTAAGACAAT
>JAGVYI010000015.1 GCA_018303365.1 Candidatus Woesearchaeota archaeon | reverse complement strand
GCAATAGTCAGGCTTACTACAATTTTTCGTTCTGGCCAATTCATCTACTTATGTTATCAATTGCCCGTTGCTGCTTTTTTATTTCGTCGTTTATCTTCTTTATTTTATTCATTGCTTCTAATTTAACCGGCGACTTTTCGATGAGTTCTGCATCATCCAATTCGCCCCTATCTATCATATCAAGATAATTATCTAAATCCATTTCAGTCAAATCATACTGTTTCATTGCCCTGTTGAGTATTGTTCTGTGTTTTTGGATCTCTTTTTTCCTGAGATCTTTTAGATCCTGGAGTGTTTCCTTCATAAGGGCAACCAATTCTTCTCTTTCCTCTGCTGTCAGGGGTACTTTTTGTATAGGTTCTTCACCTTTCTTTATTGCTTTTTCACCTGCAGATATTGTTAGTTGCCTATTATCCGACAATAGGTCTACACTCCCCTCCCCAGCTATAAATATAGATGAAGTATCATCCACCTTAGATAAGAAAGATGTTCCCCTTACTGTTGCCACAGTGTTTGGGGTCTGCACTTCATAACTTTCTATGCCACTTAGACCTGTAAATTTACTCCATGTCGTTCCTGATTGCTGTTTTACTGTTGGTTTTTCTTTTCTTAGGTCTTGAACGGTTATCTGTGTATTCTCTTTCATGTTTATAAGCACACTCTCGTACAATATTACCAAAGCCTTTCCATCAAGAGTTTTTACCATATCTGAAACAGACAATTTTGTATCGGTTGCTCCTCCCCAGCCTCCACCTGTATTTACCTCGACCTTTTGCTGCTTAATATTTAGTGTTGCTATATCTGTGGATGTTCTGAAAATAGCAAAATATAAACCTACAAAAAGAATGAGAAGGATTAGCAGTATAGCCAACAACACCTTCCCTACCCTTCCCATATTTATCTTAATTCCAGAATAGGTATAAAAAGGTTATTGTTTTTACTTTAACCTAATTGTTTCAAGATTTTTCGGGGCTATAGACTCCACTTTGTATACCTTGTGCATGGTTGTTGCAAGGTCAATACATTTTGAGCTTTCACCATGATTTGTGATAATCTTTTTTGGCCTTGGTTCTAGCCTACGAATAAAGTTCATAAGCTCGTGACGAGAGGCATGACCTGAAAAACCAGAGATTGTGTGGATATCAAGATTTACATTTACAATGTCCCGCCTTTCACCTGCCCCGAAATTAATTTCCTTTTCTCCGTTCTGCAATCTGCGCCCAAGCGTTCCTTCTGCCTGATAACACGTGAGAATCAGTGCATTTTTTTTATTCTCTGCAAGCTGCTTAAAATATTCTACTGAAGCTCCGCCCTGCATCATCCCAGATGTTGCAATAATGATACATGACTCTTTTTTATCGATAACTTCTTTTTGCTCTTTTTGACTTCCAACCTGCTTGAATATGTCCGATAGAAATGGGTTTTGGTCCTTGTGAAAGATGTTCCTTTTTACCCGTATATTGAAAAAGTCAGGATAAGTTGTGTGGATTGCAGTAATATCCCAAACCATCCCCTGTACAAAAACAGGGAGCTTTGGGATTTGTCCTTCCCGCACAAGTTTCTCCACGATGAGCATGATTTCCTGACTCCTACCGACACCTAGCACGGGCATAATAATTTTGCCTCCGCGTTGCACAACTTCCTTTACAACCTGCACAAGATAATCCTCAGAGTCTTTTCTTGATGTTACCTTATCATCTCTTCCACCATAGGTACTTTCTATAAGCACGGTTTCAAGACGAGGAAAGCGTGTTGCTGCTGCAGCAAGAAGGTTTGAATTTTCAAATTTCATATCTCCTGTATACAAGAAATTATGGAGCCCGTTGCCAATATGAAGATGTACCATGCATGAGCCAAGAGTATGGCCTGCATTGTAGAATGTCAACCGCACATCTGGGGTAATATCAGTAACTTCTTCGTAGTTGAGACAAATTGTGTGCTTTACCATGCTCTTTACATCTACACTACCATATAAAGCGTTTGTTCCTTCACGCTGAGAAATATTAATAAAATCTAAGCATAATAGGGCGGTAATATCCCTTGTTGGTGCAGTCATATAGACAGGTCCTTCGTAACCCATCTTAAATAGATAAGGCACTAATGAGCCATGATCAAGATGTGAGTGGCTAATCACAACAGCATCAAGGTCATTTAGGTTAAACTCCGGTACATCAAAATATGGGAAAGCTTCGGGGTCTGTGAGAGACTTTGATGGGTCTATACCGCAATCAAGGAGTACCTTACTTTCCGGAGTTTGCAACAACACACAACTTCTGCCAACCTGCCTTCCTCCACCAAGCATTGTGAGGCGCACCCATTCGTGACGTTTTTCTTTTGTCCAACCACCATAAACCCTTTTTCCAACCTTATTAAGAAACTTTTTTCTAAAATCATTATTTTCGTATAGAACGTAGCGGATATTCTCAATTATTTTCGAGCGAATACCTGGCGTTCTTTGCACTATTGGAATCCAGAGTGTTTTCTTCTTAATCTCTTTTAGGAGTTCTCCTTGTTTTCCTATTGCAAGGCCTGGCTTTTCGGCTTCAATAATAACCCGCGAACGTTGCTGGTCGAAGATGATGTTTGCCACCTTTGCTTCTTCAGGTAATACACCTTCAATTATGGATTTTGCGTTCTCGGTGTCCATTGTAAGGGATGGGTCTGGTCTTAGCTCAACACGCTTTCTTATATTATCCACAATTGTTTTTAAGATGCCGTTCGCATTAAATACAAAATCCTTATTTTTTGTATAAAGCACTATATTAGCGCCTTCAAAGCCCGCCTCAGAAATCTGAGCGTCACTTGGCATATACTTGAGTACTTCATCTAATATGTTTGCCATGTTCTTCTTGTTATAGTTTGTTTATTAAAAATAATTAGAGAAAATATCCTTTATATCACCAAATTTGTATCGATTTGTTTTTCAAAGACTTTCTTTGCTCCTTCTTTTGTTATTGCGTAAATATCAACACCATTTCCTGAGGCCATGTCCCGCTGCATCGCTGCATTTAAGGCCTTGAGAGCTAATTTTATCCCTTCCTGCAATGAAAGGTCTTTTTTATAGTTTGCCTCAAGTACCCCTAGAGCGAAAACAGAACCAGAACCATCTGTCACATAGTCATCAAATTCAATAATACTCCCTGCTGGGCTTATCTCAAATAGATGACTGCCAGTATTGTCAAACCCTCCAACCAAAAAAGCTGTAATACTCGGAATCATTGTCATTCGCCTTATATTTCCATAGACCATTGTCATCAAAAGATTCGCCATCTCCCGAACCAGCGGCTCTTTTCCTGAACGAAACTTATTCAGCCTTATTTGCGCCTTGATTATTTTGATGACCATCTGGATGTCTGAGACAGACCCGGCTATTGTTACCGCTATATTGTCTGTTATTGGAACGACCTTCTCATAATCTTTTTTTGCTATTAGGTAACCAGCGCTTACTCTCCGGTCAGCTGCCAGAATAATCCCCTCTTTGCATACCAAACCGATGGTTGTTGTTCCTGTTTTTGGGTCTCCATTCATAAGTTTCACCAGAATAAGTTAGTAGGTGGGTCTTGTTTTTGTTTATAAATCTTTTGGTTATTGGTTTTCTTTCCTGTTTTATTTGAGTATTGAATAACGAAAATCATTAAATACTTTTACAACTTTTTTATTTTAATAGGTAAATACACGAGCAGGCATGGGTACGATTGTTTCTTGGATTCGGGATAAGTTTTCCCCTTCGCTTGAAGACTTCTCAGCTTATGATGAGGTTCTTGTTGACTTTGACAGCATTAATGCTCCGGGTAAACTTGGAATCCGCACTGAACACATTCAATCTTTGGAGGATGTCGAGGATATTATCAATCAACTTAGGCAAGGCAGGTCTATTTATCTTCTTCACATCGGGGGACTTAAGGAGAGTGGAGATGATAATTTTAAGAAGGGTGTCCAGCGCCTAAAAAAAGTGTGTCAGGGAATTGGCGGAGACATTGCTGGCCTTTCTCATGACTGGATTATTGTCACTTCTAGCATTGCTGAGGTGTCTAGAGAAAAAGAGAGGTAAAGGGGGTGAATAGTTTGGCAAAAAAGAAATCTAAATCTGGCACTAAGACTAAGAAGAGATAATCCTACTTTTCAACTATTCCTTACCTTTTTCTTTTTATTTCTTTTACAAACTTTCTTATGTGATTGTCATCATTTATTATGGCATCAATATAGTCTTTTGAGGCTACCCAACGCCTTTTCCTTTTGATATAAAGCCTTCCATTTTCATTATAGATTTTTTCATTCATATGCTTTTTTTTGAATTCTTCTGACCTTTGTTTTTGAATTTCTTCTGGTCCAAAGTGTCTGTATACTCTTGAAATGTTTTCTTTTGGAGTGACCAGCCAGAGATAAGCAATTTCATCCCAGTGCCATGAACTTGCCCAAACCACAAACCCATACTCTTCCAGCCTTTTTCTTAGATATTCCAAAGCCTTAAGGAGTTTGGCTCCTGCGATGTCTTTTTTTCTCTCTAAGGGGTGCGCTTCAAGAAGTATTAAACTTTTTTTATTATATTTTCGCTTGATTTTTTCAATGCTAAACTTTTCCTGTTCAAAAAACCTTAGCGAATGACTCTTCTGATAAGCCTTAGACTTTTTCCTAAAATGGTTGAACCTTTCTTTTGAGAGCGCGGCAGCTGCGTTTCTTTCATTATCTACAGGGTCAATAAGAATAATAGGTGAACTTGCCTTTGCCTTATTGAGATTCTTAATGTCTTCCTTCTTTCCTATTTCCACATTATAAGACCAATTTGCCGCCTGGCGCGTTAAATTTTCAAATGAACCGTAGGTGATTGTAAGGATTTCTGCAACATATCCTGAGAACCCTTTTATATAAGACTCTGCACCATAACAGCTGGACGCTTTCATAAACGCTTTTGTTAATCGCACTTCATCTTTTCTGTTGTGCTTTTTAACCCACTTTACATGAAATGGGCTTATATCAGTTATATTTTTAGCTTCTTTTGGACTTCTTATTTTAAGTATGGGAATAAATTCTATAAGGTAGCCTTCTTTTTTTAACTGGAAGTAGTCTCTTGAGCCGTGCACCCTCACTGGATTAAACTTTTTCAGAGCCCTTTCGAGGATATTCGAGATATCTTTTTTTTCGTATGTTTTTTTATCAAACATTACATAAAGATCAATATCATGACTTCCCCTAAGAAAAGTACCCTTTGCTATTGAGCCGCCAATTCGAACAACTGTTTTGGGTATTTTAATTCCTTTTTTGTGCAAAGCAACAACTTCTTTTATTTTCTTTGATTCCCTTACTGTTGGCCTTAACCTCTTTACCAGTTCTCTCATCTTTTTACACCTAGTATCTCTTCTTAAAATAGGTTTCTGTCAGCTTATAGAAAAGTTATTAAGCTTTTTTGACATTTATACTTATGCTTGAAGGCATTATTGACCTTTCTGTTGGTGAAGATGGTACTCTCGTCGCTCACTCTGTAGAAGGTGGTAAACATGAGTTAATATTATATGATCTGGCAGAACTTCAGGTTCTTAGAAAGACCACTATTTGCAATGCTGCTTTAAAGGTATCACAAACTGCTATTTGTTTTAGAGATGTGATTGCCCCAGGAATCATTGCCATGAGCGTTCCTTCCCTTATTTCTGGCCTCTATGGATTAGAAAATGCTCATCCTCAAGCATTCACAATGGTCCAGTCCATTATTTACATTTTTGGAGGGTCACTTATCTATGCTATATCTTCCAAACTTCCAAGCCTTTCTATTTACCATAGATTCAATGATGAGCTTTGCAGGTTTGGACTTAATCCCCTATAACTTTTTTATCTTTGCAATAAAAAATCCTTCTGTATCATTATCTTGAGGCCACAATCGCAAACATCTTTTTACTTCCTGACTATATTTTTCTTTTCCAAAAGTATTGACTGGTTCAGAACTCTTTATAGGCAGAGCGATTTTCTGAAGCGTAGCATTACCTTTCTTTCTGAGAAGGAAGTCAACTACACCTTCGTTTTCTTCAGGTTCTGTGGTGCATGTCGAGTAAACAAGAATCCCTTTCTCATTTAGCGCATCAAAGGCCTTTAGAATAAGTTTTTTTTGAAGACCTGAAAGTTTCTTTACCATGTTTGGGTTCCACATTGCTATTGTTTTGTACGATTTTCTGATTGCCCCAATACCCGAACAAGGAGCGTCAAGCAGAATCTTATCAAAAGTCTGATTAAACCACCAACCTTCCATCCTTGTCACAAGTGTATTAATTACCCCACAACGCTGCAAGTTCATAACCAGAGGTTTCATCCGGTCTATTTTATTATCATTTGCAACTATTATTCCTTTATTTTTCATCATCGCTGCCATTTGCGTTGTCTTGCTTCCTGGTGAGGCGCACATATCAAGAACCTTATCCTTTGGCCTTGGGTCTAATACAACCGGTGGTATCATTGACGCTGCTTCCTGCAAATAAATATACCCTAATTGGTGTTCAATTGTATTTCCAAGTGCAAAACCCTTTATGAAAAACCCACATTTATACCAAGGGATCTGTTCAAGGCCAAATCTTTTTTTCATTTCCTTTACAGTCACTTTGAGTGTGTTTACCCTTATTGACTTTCGAAGCGGTTTTAGAGAATATTCCTTAAATACTTCCCAGTCTGTTAGCCTATTATATCTTTCAATAAAATTTCTCTTAAACTCAGGAGATAGCGGTCTTATCATTGCAGCACCCCACTCTGGCCCTGCACTTGAAACTGTTACTTCCCGAGACCACCATTCCGAGACTGTTGCGAGTATTTGCTGGAAGAATATGGGTGGTACACTTATTATTTCCCATATGCCACGTAAACGCCTTCTTGGTGTTGATTTTAACCGTGATATCCCGCCTCAAAAACTTGCGCTTGAAATGTTTAATGTCTTCCTTCTGGCTTCAGATAACGCAATAATGGAAAATTATCGGCGCAACTATGGGTGGGTTGCCCGTGACGCTGCTGATTATGAGATGCGACTTAGTATTTATCAAAATTTCTGGGAAGAAATAAACAAAGGAGACTGCATCCTCCTTATTCACAGGGCCTTTTCCCGTATCAAAACCATACCGAGTATCATGGATGTTGTTTCTTTTGGCAAAAGAACAAACTTAAAGATTCTTAATGCGGTTGTTGACCACATTAACAAAAAATATTCTTCTTTTTTTAAGGCAATTACAAAAGACTATAGGAATGCAATCGTTTTTGAGAGTCGCCGGACTGTTCTGAAGATTATGCGTGTTTATGACGGCTTTGACCCAAAACAAATAGGTGTTGAGTTTCAAAAAAACCTTAAAAAAGATATTGAGGTCATATATAAGTACGCCGATAAGTACGCTGCGGACAATCTCAAGCGCAATTTTACTCCATACTACTTTGTTGAAGCAGTTAAGAATGCCGTTGTAAAGACACCTGAACCGCGCCTTACAGTATCTCATGTTTTTAGCGGGGATATTGCTCATGGACCAAAGCGCAAACTCCTACCTGATGCAAAACGCATTATCCTTGAGATTGAACCTTGTGAATTTATGAACCTCTGGCATCCACAGATGGCAGCTAGGATAATTCAAGATCTTGTGCGTGGCCTTCAAGAATATGGACCAGGGGTTGTAAAGTAAAGTTTATATATGGCTTTTTTCTAGCTTTATTATGACTAAGTGCAACCGTTGCGGCAACAATTTTGATAATTTCTTTAATGGATTTCACTGGTGTATATACTGTGGAAAGCAATTTATGTTTGACGCAAACCAACTGCGCGAACAGCAGGAATCAAAACACCACTATCGGGGTAGTGGTGGAGATGCGGAAGGTCCAAGAAAGGGAAATAAAAAAACACACAAGGTTTAACTATTTTCCGTTTACAAGGTTTTCTAATAAATCTGGCCTTCTCCTGATTAAATCAACAAATGCTCCTTCCATCATTGGGTGAATCATTAGTTCTTGGGGGGTTAACCAACAAAAACCGGGTTATCAACACCAATACCCAATTCTTCTTTCATTTCTCTTATTACTGTATCTTTTGGGTCTTCACCTGGTTCAACCATTCCTCCGGGTGGTCTCCATAGTCCGTATGCTGGACAAAGAACAAGCAGATATCTTCTATTATTTTGAACCAATGCGCTCGCAGTTAAAACAAGTCCATCACCGTACCTAGATAAGAATTCATCTCTAGCTGGGAACTCACTTGCCATCTTGTAGCAATTGCTTTGTTAGAACTTATAACTATTTTGCTTTTGAATTATGTTATGTTTTTTTCGTCTTTATGCGCTGGCCGGGATTTGAACCCGGGTCACCGCGTTGGCAACGCGGTATACTGGGCCACTATACTACCAGCGCAAAACAACACAATTTTCCAGAACTTTATATTTAAAGCTTATGGTAACTTTGTTATAATAAACCTTGAGTCTACTTCTTTTCCCTTATTTGCTTCTATCTTCAGGTTATTCCAATTGGCCTGAATTGTTGTTTGACCTTTTAATATTTTTGTCTGAGTTAGCTCAGCAAGAAAATCAACAAACCAGTCTAGGTCTTTTTTATCTTTAAATGATATTGTTGTTTCTAATTCCCCTTCTGCCTTGTGCACCACTTTTATTGGTTTTGCTGTACCTTCGCATTTTACCTGTGATACACCCTTATCATGAAGAAGCGGCTCAATAACACCTAATCCTGTAAAATCCCTAAAAAGGTAATACTTTATTGGTTCAACCATTGCAATGCGATAGTCTACCTTTTCTTTTTTTGCCGCCTTCTCTACTTTTTCTTCTATAAATTCATCATTTGCAATGATAGTCTTTTCTTTCTTGTATTTTTTTCCTATATCCTTTTTCACCCTTTTAATTATTGCCTCATTTGCAAACGGTTCTGCAACACTGTATACCAACTTCTGCGTATTTGGATCTTTGTAAATCGTTGCTGTAGCCATAACTTTATGGTCTGTAACGATAAGAGGGTATGTTTTCGGATAATCTTTTTCTACTTCATCTTGAACCGGTGTTCTTTCTGGAATTGGTGAATGGACTTTTTTTATTTCATCAACTTTTTCATGTTCATTTGTTTTCTCTGGAGACCGTACCTGAACTTGCTTTTGGGAGTCTTCTAAAGCAGTCTTCCATTTTTCTTGAATAGCCAATTGTACTTCTGGTCCTAGCCTTATATCCTCATTTATACCTTCTTCTGACTTTGTAACTTTCTCCTGTTTTATTTTTTTTGCAGCCTTACAAAGTTCAAAGAGAAACCTTTTTGCAACATCCTGCTCTCTTTCCTTTGCAACATTTTTTTTAACCAAGGATATAACTTCGGAGAACACTTTTTCACGCTCAATGGCTGCATCGTCGCGTATGAACTTAATATCCATTTTAGAAAGGAGAAGACCTTGGAATCGGCCTGGGCGGGAATCCTGAAGAGCTGTTCTCCTTGACATATTTTTCCAAGAGAAGAAGTCCACGTGCAATATTCTTATTTTGGTCTAGCAATTCATTGAGTCTTTTTGCTAATGGTTCATCCATATCAGAACGTATGTTCTTTGCCGCCTCTTCAAACAAATCAATCATTGTATCGAGTTTTTTTGTAAGTTTATTTATCGCTAGAACCACCTCTGTTGCTTTCTCTTGAAGGATGTGGTTATTTTCGATTAGATCATTAATTAATTTTTCTTTTGATGGGGCTTTTCTTAGAGTCTCCTTTTTTTCTTTCTGAGAATTTTTTACCATTGGTTCCCTCTTTTTTCCTGTTGTATACCAACGATGCTTGTATAAAAAGGTTACGTTTTGTTTTATTAAAAAAGAATTATTACATCATGTCTGGACCCATGCCGCTGCCATGGGGGGGCATTGCTGGACCTTTACCATCTGTTGAGCCTGCTATAACATCATCAATTCTGAGGATTAACTCGGCAACCTCTGCAGCAGATTTTATTGCCTGTGTTTTTATCTTCAACGGTTCAATAACACCTGCCTTCCATGCATCAACTGTTTTTCCCTTGAAAACATCAAGACCAGCCCATTTTACTTTTTTATCGTGCTGGGACTTTAGCTCTGTGAGCATATCTATTGGGTCAAGACCTGCGTTCTCTGCAAGAGTTCTTGGAATTATTTCCATTGCATCAGCAAAAGCCTGCACTGCAAGTTGTTCTCTTCCTGAAAGGGAATTTGCAAATTCCCTTATTCTTTTTGAAAGCTCTACTTCCGATGCGCCTGCACCTGCAACAACCTTTCCATCCTTCACAGCAGCACTAACGTCGCCTATTGCATCTTTTACCGCACGCTCAACTTCATCAACAACATGTTTTGTTCCTCCAGTCACAATAAGAGTTACTGCTTTTGGATTTTTGCAGTCTTTTACAAATGTCCATTGTTCATCTCCAATATGTTCTTCCTCAACAGTGCCTGCACTTCCGAGGTCTGCTTTTGCTATCTCCTTGATATTTGAAACTATTCTTGCACTTGTTGCCCTAGCAAGTTTATCCATATCTGATTTCTTGACTCTTCTTACAGCGTATATCCCTTCCTTTGCTAAGTAATACTGAACAACATCATCTATGCCTTTTTGACATATAACAACATTTGCTCCTGTTGCAATGACTTTTTGCGCTATCTCTTTTAACATCCTCTCTTCTTGGTCAAGAAAAGCCTGCATCTGAGTTGGATCATTAATCTGTATTTTTGCATCTGTTTCTGTGGTCTTTACCTCAAGAGCCACATCAAGTAGGAGTATCTTTGCTCCTTTAACCACTTTTGGCATTCCACTGTGTACCCTTTCTTTGTCGATTGCAATCCCCTGTATTAACTCTGATTCGTCTGTTCCTTTTCCTTCCCTTTTTTCTATTTTTATATCATCGGTGTTAACAACAAGTTTTCCTTCTTCTCTTTCTACAACTTGCTTTACTGCTTTTACAGCAAGATTTGCAAGGTGTTCTTTTGCTGCTTCTGCACCTTTACCAGTCATTGCTGTTATTGCTACCTTCTTTAACACATCTTCACTTTTTTCTGTTACTGATTCTGCTATTTCATTAAGCACTTTTTGTGCCCTTTCTGCCGCAAGGCGATACCCCTTTGCAATAACAGTAGGATGAATATCTTTATCCAACAGATTCTCTGCGTTCTTAAGCAGCTCTCCTGCAATAATGACTGCAGTGGTTGTGCCGTCTCCTACTTGGGCTTCCTGAGTCTTTGCAACCTCAACAATCATTTTTGCTGCTGGGTGTTCAATCTGCATTTCCTCAAGAATTGTTACCCCATCGTTTGTGACAATAATATCACCTACAGAATCAACTATCATCTTGTCCATTCCCTTTGGACCGAGGGTTGTTCTGACTGTCTCGGCAACAAGCTTTGCGGCAGCTATATTGTTTCTTTGGGCATCTCTGCCGGTTGTTCTTTGGCTGCCTTCAGCTAGTATAAATATTGGTTGATTTTGCGCCATTTTTACCCCCCTTAGCGATTAATTAGAGCGTGGTTTTAATTTGAATAATCTCTTATTTTTTGTTTATAAGCGTTTCTGTTCTATATTATCTGAAAGTTTATATAGACTCACCCTGTCTTTCTTATCCCGTATGGGTAAAACAAAATATATTGTTATTACCGGCGGGGTTCTTTCTGGACTTGGGAAGGGTATTGCTGGCGCTTCTGTGGGGTACCTTCTTTCTTCACGTCTCAAAGTTGTGCCTATTAAATGCGATGGTTACCTCAATGTTGACCCAGGTACAATGAACCCTATTGAACATGGTGAAGTCTTTGTGCTTGATGATGGTGGAGAAGTCGATATGGACTTTGGTCATTATGAACGTTTTCTTGGTGTAACCTGCAAATCTTCGTGGAACCTTACTATGGGTAAAGTTTTTTCTGAGATTAGAGAGCGCGAACGACGTGGAGACTACCTTGGAAAGACTGTTCAGTATATCCCACATGTAACAGACCTTATAAAAAACAATTTTTTTCAAATTGCAAAAGAAGAGAAAGCGGATATTTTACTTATTGAGGTTGGCGGGACTGTCGGAGACATTGAAAATGAACTTTACCTTGAAGCAGTCAGACAGCTTTATGATGATGTTGGAGAGAAAAATATACTCTACATACACCTGACTTATATTCCAATTTTAAAGGGTGCAAATGAACAAAAGACAAAACCAACCCAGCAGAGTGTAAATCTTCTTCGTGAGCGAGGCATTTCTCCAGATATCATTATTGGCAGGTGTAAGGAACTTCTTGATTCGCATGTCAAAGAGAAGATTTCGCGTTTTTGTAGTGTAAGCAAGGAGGCAGTTATTACCGGCCTTGATGTTTTTAATGTCTATGAAATACCTTTGATATTTGAAAAAGAAGGCATTAGCGAGATTATCCACAAAAAACTTGGCATCTATAGCCCTCCGAAACTTTCAAAGCTACGCCGCCTTGTCAGACAACTTGCAAATCCATCTAAAGAGATTACTGTTGCAATCTGCGGAAAATATACCAAGCTTGAGGATTCTTACATCAGCATTATCGAAGCGCTTAAACATTGTGGTGCAAATTTTAGCTGTAATATTAATCTCCAGTTTGTTGAAACAAGTAACGACGACGTTACCAATTCTCTAAATGGGGTAGATGGTATCATTGTTCCTGGTGGGTTTGGTGAACGTGGGGTTGAGGGTAAAATAAAGGCCATTTCCTATGCCCGTACGCACAACATCCCATACCTTGGCCTTTGTTATGGGATGCAACTTGCAGTCATTGAATATGCACGCAACATATGCAAGCTTTCTGACGCAAATACTACTGAAGTTGACAAACGCACACCTCACCCTGTAATTGACCTTCTTCCTGAACAGTTATCTGTTACTGACCTTGGCGGAACTATGCGTCTTGGTGGCTATGACGTGCATATCAAGAAGGGCTCTTTTGCACATTCACTTTTTCGGTCTGATGTCATTAGACGCCGTTTCCGGCACAGATATGAAGTTAATCAGGTGTATATTTCTCAGCTTGAAGAGAAAGGGCTCGTCTTTTCTGGGTATACTGAAGATAAAAAGATTATGCAAATACTTGAACTTCCAGACCACCCATTTTTCATGGGTTGTCAGTTTCATCCTGAACTTACATCCAAATTAACTGAGCCTGACCCGATGTTCTTGTCTTTTGTCGAGGCTTGCATTTCCAGAATGAAGTAATAAGTTTCAAGCGGTTTATTCTAATTTCAACCCAACTTCTTGTTTGGTTCCTACAAAACCCCATCTTTGCGGAAACCTTTATATATTGTTTTGATGCTTTTTTCTTGTTTATGAAGGACGAAAACCAACTTATTTCTTTAAGGCGTCAGAAAGTCAAGGCACTTAGAGAGAAGGGCATCGACCCTTATCCTTATTCTTTTCCAAAAAAACATGATGCTTCTTTTATTCTTGAGAATTATAAAAAACTCAAGAAAGGGGAGAGGGTCACTAAAAGATTTTCTCTTGCTGGACGGTTGATGAGCCTTCGCGTTATGGGAAGGGCGAGTTTTGCCCATCTGCAAGACCAATCTGGAAGAATCCAAATTTATATTCGTGAGGAAGACGTTGGAAAAGAATGCTACAAACACTTTACCAAACTTGACCTTGGAGATATTGTCGGAATTCGTGGAAGCGTATTTAAGACCAAAATGGGTGAGCTCTCAATTGCTGTGCGCTCTTTTGAACTTTTAACAAAGTCTGTCAGACCCCTTCCTGAGAAGTGGCATGGTCTTAAGGATGTTGAGCTGCGTTATCGGCAAAGGCATATTGACCTTTTGGTAAATCCCGAAGTTCGACGCGTCTTTTTAATTAGAAGTAAGATCATATCTTTAATCAGGGAGTTTTTATCTTCAGAGGGGTTTATTGAAGTTGATATTCCTACACTTCAACCAGTTTATGGAGGGGCGAATGCACGACCATTTAAAACGCACATCAATGCATGGAACATGAACCTTTATCTTTCTATTTCTCCTGAGCTTTACCTAAAGCGCCTTCTTGTTGGTGGATTTGAGCGCGTTTACACCCTTACAAAATGCTTTAGAAATGAGGGTGTTGACCGAACACATAACCCGGAGTTTACAATGCTTGAATGCTATATGGCTTATGCTGACTACAAAGATATTATGAAACTTACTGAAGAGCTTTATGAATATATTGCAAAGAAGCTTTTTGGGAGAACGACTATCAATTACAGGGGTAAGAAAATTGACCTTAAGGCGCCATGGAAACATTTGACACTTAAGGATGCCATCAGATATTACCTTAAAATTAATGTTGATAAGATGAGTGACCGTGAGCTTCAGACTTATCTTAGAAACAATAATTTGGAGTATAGGGGTGAGTTTTCGCGTGGGCTTGCTACCCTCCTAATATTTGAAGAGCTTGTTGAAGACAAGCTAACCCAACCAATTCACATCCTTGACCATCCAAAAGAGTCAACACCACTTTGCAAGCCTAAAAGGGGCAATTCTCATCTTATTGAGAGGTTTGAGAGCTATATTTGGGGGATGGAAATGGGGAATGCCTATTCCGAACTTAACGACCCTGAATTACAATATGAACTGTTTAAAGATCAAGAAGAAAGGGGACGCGGGGGGGATGAAGAGCACCACCCAATGGATAAAGAATATATCAAGGCATTAGAGATAGGTATGCCTCCTGCGGGAGGGGTTGGGATTGGGATTGACAGGGTTATAATGCTTTTTACAGACTCTGCCTCACTTAGGGATGTTATCTTGTTTCCGACTATGAGGCCTGAAGAATAATAAAAAGATTACTTATCAGTAGTTATAAAAACATCTCTTCTTGCAGCCTTTCATTAAGTTCCCCTCTAAGATTGGTCATAAGAAGGGTTGAGATTTCTTCTTTTTTATAATTTGATAAAAGCCAAGCAAGCTTGATAAATGTTGTTTCTGAAAGCATATCAGAGCCATCTCCTAGTACACCGATCTCCTTTAATTTTCTCTGGTTTTCATAGACATTAAGGTTTAGCCTTCCAAAAATAGTCTGTGGAGCAAGAACCACAAAAACCCCTTTTTTTACAAGCAAGGTCAAGGCATTGAAAATCTTCTGATTTTCTGCGGTTTTTTCGTCTATTTTTGTTGTTGAAAGGTGTCCAAGACCAGATGCCTCAATAACAAGGCCATGATAATTCTTATAGAAAAGCAACTGTTCTGCAAACATATTTGGGTGAAACCTAAACAGACCGATCTTTAAGTTCTCTTTAAAGGACTTAATTTGTAGCTTCCTTTTCTGATCTTTTTTAAGATAATGGCCTGTTAGAAACTCCACTGTTCCAGATTTATAGTAAACTCTTGCAATTGGAGAGGTGTTGACTGGCTTGAATGCGTCTCGCCTTGAAGAGTGAAATTTCCTTGTTTTTGTAGCCGGGAGTATAACACATGTTTTATCAGAAGTCTCTTCGTGCATGCATATTGCTACCCCGGCAAAATCCGCTTTTGTAATGAAATTAGCAGCAGAGATTAGGTTTGCTGCAGCATCTGAACTGCCCCTATCTGACGAGCGCTGCGCTGCGACAAGGAGGACTGGGTTATTAAGGCCCTCAATGGCAAACGAAAGAGCAGCTGCAGTGTAACCAAGCGTATCTGTTCCATGAGTGATAATAATGCCATCAACCCCGCTTTTAAGCTGTTTTTCAACCTCTTTTAATATAAGGTTATAATGGCTAAAGCGCATATCTTGAGACCACATATTGCGCAAAAAAACAGTTTTTATGTTTGCAATACCTCTTAATTCAGGAAACATTGAAAGAAGGTCTTCCGGGGTATACCTAGAAACGACCCCTCCAGTCTCATAATCTACAACAGAACTGATGGTTCCCCCTGTATGGATAACAGTTATTGTCTTGGTATTTTTTTGCTGTTTTTTTTGTTTATACATCACCTTTCTTATTGGTTTTTGTTTTTTTAAAATAACAGACTTTTTTATTGTTTTCTTTGGAATTCCTATGTTATACCCAGAATCAAGCTTTAGGACAATTGTATCTTTTACAGGACTTGGCATAACCTTTCCCTTATAGACAGCATCCTTTGTGGTTATTTCGACAATGTCCTGTTTCTTTGTGTCCATTCTTTTTAGTGCACTTTCTTGCATAAAAATCATTTATATAGTAGAATATATACTTTATTTAAAGATAACATTTAAATACTTTTTTAAAATACTAAATAAATTAATTATAAGAAAATGTTCATTGAGGTTTTATTGGGCAAATAAAACTTCCAACGTTTTGGGCAAAAACGTTGTTATGAACGAGCTTTACAATTTGTATTTATTGGGTAAAATAGTTTTTTATATGTTTTCTTGAAAGAGTTTTTTGGGCAATGTTTAACTCCTTCTAAAAAAGGTAGTGTTCGAAGTATGATATAAAGATTATTGTCTTCGAGTATACCAATAAGCAAAAAGACAAAACCCGAAGGAGGGGAAAAGGATGGAATTTATCGTACAGAATGCGATTGAATCTGCAAGGACCAATCAACCACAGGTTGAGGTTGGTCGGGCAAACATTAAAGTTGTTGGATGTGGTGGGGGAGGATGTAATGCCACAAACTGGCTTTTTAAGAAGGGTGTTCAAGGTGCCGAGATTATTGCCCTGAATACTGATAAACAACACCTTGATATTGTTGAAGCTGATAAAAAAATACTTATTGGTCGTGATCTTACTCGTGGGCTTGGTGCCGGCGGCTATCCTAAAGTTGGGGCTGAAGCTGCAAATGAGAGCCTGTATGACCTTAAAGAAGCTATCCGTGGCTCTGACATGGTTTTTATTACCGCAGGGCTTGGAGGTGGTACAGGAACAGGAGCAGCACCAATTGTTGCCCAAGTTGCACGTGAAACTGGCTCTATTGTCATTGGTACTGTTACTATGCCTTTTGATATAGAGCGCGCACGTATTGACAAGGCTGAGATTGGACTCCAGCAA
This sequence comes from Candidatus Woesearchaeota archaeon, assembly GCA_018303365.1. Classification (GTDB taxonomy): domain Archaea; phylum Nanobdellota; class Nanobdellia; order SCGC-AAA011-G17; family JACPNG01; genus JAGVYI01. The sequence goes on along the minus strand of JAGVYI010000015.1, from coordinate 15,272 downwards.
CTCCGCAATATTTGCGATACTGTTATTGTTATTGATAACAACCGCCTTGTGCAGATTGCAGGCAACCTTCCTATTGAACAGGCTTTTGCTGTTGCAAATGAACTTATCAGCACAATGATAAAGGGGATTGTCGAGATTATTGCTGTTCCGTCCTTAGTTAACCTTGACTATGCAGATGTAAAGGCGATTATGGCCAACGGCGATGTGTCTGTCATAGGTATCGGGGAGTCAACAAGTGAAAACCGTGTTGAGGAATCTGTCAGAAGGGCACTTTCAAATCCTCTTCTTGATGTAAGCTATCAAGGAGCAAGCGGTGCACTCATCCACATTACAGGTGGTGCAGACCTCACTCTTGACGAAGTAAGCCAAGCAGGCGAGATGATCACCGAAGCCTTGGATCAAGAGGCTACGGTTATCTGGGGTGCACGCATATCTGAGGATATGAAAGGCAAAATGCGCGTGATGACCATTGTCACAGGCGTCCAGTCACCTTATGTCCTTGGCAAGGTTGACCACAAAAGACCCAGTGCCCAAGCAGTACGAATGAGCAGCGAACTTGGCATTGACCTTGTTCGCTAAGGTCATCTTCAAGGGCAACCATACAACCCCCAAAGACCCCATTCTGTAGTGGTTGCCCTAATTCCTTCTTGCCGCCAATGCTTTGACCCTCCTTAGCGTTGGCGGAATTTATTTTTTCTTTGGTAACCTTTTTATTCACAAAAATTACATTTTCTTAGGCTGGGGTGGCAGAACGGCGATTGCACTGGTCTCGAAAACCAGGCCCTTTGGGTATCCAGGTTCAAATCCTGGCTCCAGCGTATAATTTCTTTTCAAGCCATGAGGAATTTGTTTGTGCTTAGGATGCCCAATATTCCAAAATCATGAGAATATTTATAAATCTCTGGTTGGTTTTACTTTTGTGCTCAAACTAGGCAGAATAATACTCATTGGTTTTCTTCTACTGGTTAACACCGCCGCTTTTGCTCAAGAAAATAATGGGATTAACGGCGAGAACCAAGATTCTATCTATTTTGATATTGGCGAGGTTAAGATAGAAGAAGGTGCTGGACTTACCCCTGACAGCCCATTATACTTTATTGATGATCTTGCTGAAAGGGTTTTTATTGGTAACAATCCTAAGAGGGTCCTGGCATACAAAGAAGAGAAAATAGTTGAAGCTAGGCTCATGATTGAAGAAGGGAAAATTGAAGAAGCTAAAAGGGCGCTTTTAAGGGCTGAAAAGTACGGCACTATTCTAGAAAAGGAAGTTTCTCCAGATATTGAAAGAAGAGCAAGAGAGAGTAGCAAGGCTATAAAAGAAGTTTTTACTGAACTAAAATATGATATTGAAGGAGATGAATGGGAAGATGTTAGGATACTTGTAGAAGAGCATGATAAAAGAGAAGATAAAATTGCACTAACTGCCAAAATATCAGGCCAAGTAAAGAGGCTTTGTGAGAGTTTATCTGAATTAGATCCATTAGAATATTCCAGGGTTTGCAGGACTGATAAAGATTCTCCAGAGTGGCAGAAGAGGTTGGACGAGGATTTGACCAAGGAGCAGGAACAAGAAGCCAGAAAGTTTTTTGGAATAATGTCAGAGTGTTTTCAAAATCCGAGAGAGTGTAGGTGCGAGGATATTGGTGTATCTTCTTTTGCCGATGCTTGTAGTGAGATAGCTCCCTTAGCCGCAAGATGTATGGATGGAGATGAAAGTGCCTGCACAGCTATGGAGAATATTGAGGACCCTATTGATCTGCTTCCACTTTACTTACAGGAGGTTATGGAAGAGGTAGAGGAAAGGTTTGGAGATACCCAATATGATTTGCATATTCCTAGCGAATGCAGGGAAGCTGGGGCCACGGACAGGAAAAGCTGTATGGGGGTCATGTTTAAAATCCATGCGCCTGAAGAATGTATAAGGGCGCTAGAAGAAGGAAGAATTAGTATTGATAACGAAAGGGAGGCTCGTAAGGCTTGCGAAGAAATTATGTTTACAGAAAATGCGCCAGAAGAGTGCGTTGAGGCAGGGATTAGAGATCCAAGAGAATGTGGAAAACTTATGTTTAAAACCAATGCCCCTCCAGAATGTATTGAAGCTGGTCTTACTGGAGAGTCAAGAGATGATGATAAAAAATGTAGGGATATTATGGAAAGGGTTATGGAAAAAGATCGCAGAGGGTCTGAGCTGTTTGGTGGAGCAGATTGTAGAAGGATAGAGAGTCCAGAAGAGAGATTGAAGTGTTATGATTCAGCACTTAAAGGGATAGATAGGGAGTTTGAAGAAAGAGCGGATTTTGAGGGACGCGGTCCTTCTGGCGGATGGCCTGAGCCTTGTGCAAGAGAAAATGCTTTTACCAGAGAATCATGCGAGAGAGTGATGAGTTCGTTTGTAGAGAGAGACTTTGAAGAAGAAAGATTTGAGCAACATAAAGAATTTGAGAGAGAATCTGATGAGTTTGAAGAGCATAAAGAATTTGATGAAACAATGGATAAAGACGAAATGCAAGGAGAACATCGGGGGGAAGAAAGGGTGTCAGAACCAGAGCAACACCAAGAAGAGTCCCAATCAGAACCTTCACCTGAAGCTAGCAGCGGTGAGTCTACTGGAGATGCAAGCATTACAGGTGGTGCTATTTCTACACCCAACAGGTTCTTGAAATATTATTATAGGTAAAGAAAAGAGCAGTTTTTTATATGTAACCTTAATCCGCATTATTGTGAAAAACAAACCCATAATTGAAATCAAGGGTGTGTGGAAAACTTATCAACTTGGAGAAGTTAGCGTTTCTGCGCTTCGCGGGCTTGATTTAACTGTCTTTAAAGGAGAGTTTCTTACTGTGCTTGGCCCTTCAGGTTCTGGTAAATCAACTGCAATGAATATCATAGGTGCTCTTGATACACCTACAAAAGGGAGGGTTCTTCTTGATGGTATAAATATTTCTGAGCTTTCTGAATCTGACCTTGCCCAGCTTCGAGGAAAGAAGATTGGTTTTGTTTTTCAGACTTTCAACCTTATTCCAAGCCTTTCTGCGCTTGAGAATGTAATGCTTCCAATGGTTTTTCAAAGTGTTGGTATTGAAGCAAGATACAGCAGAGCACGGGCATTATTAGAGCGCGTCGGTCTTGGGCACCGCCTTACGCACAGGCCTAATGAACTTTCTGGGGGTGAGCGACAACGCGTTGCTATAGCTCGTGCACTTGCAAATGACCCAGAGGTCATTCTTGCTGACGAGCCTACAGGAAACCTTGATTCAAAGACGGGGAGGGAAGTTATGCTCCTCTTTGATGAATTAAATCGAAAGGATAATAAAACCGTTATCATGGTTACTCACGACCAAGACCTTGTGAAGCACTCTGAACGCACATGCTATCTGCGGGATGGCATTATTGTAAAAGTTACTACCTCCAAAAGGGATATAAAGAAATGAATAACAACCCTATTTTGATGAAGCGATACCTTTTTTTTATTCTGGTGATCTTATTTTTTTCTCATGTTGCATTTGCCAAGACTGTTACCACTCCTTCTTTTGCACTTAATAAGACCGGCAGCATTGGTGATTACCCATCACTTTCTATTTCCCAATTCAATTACGAACCCTTTCCTATTGAACCTGGAGATACATTTGACTTATGGATAAAACTCAAAAATGTTGGCAACAGGGATGCACAGGGTATTAGCCTTGAGCTTGTTGATACATACCCTTTTCTTGGTGGTACGGATACAAAACGAAACGTTGGCACTGTTCCTTCGCAGCAGGAAGCACTCTTGCATTTCGAAAACGTTCGGGTTGCAGGTGATGCTCCAAGCGGCATCCACGAACTAAAATTTCGCGCACTTCATGGAGGGGCCTTCTCCGGTGAGGGACAAATCCTTAATATCCGTCTTGATGTCCGTGCAGTCACCCCTGTACTTTCCCTTGAAGTTGCAACAGAGCCTTCACGCATACCCCAAGGGGCTCCTGCTACACTCAAACTTTTCATCAAAAATACGAACACAATATTATTGAAGAACCTTGATTTTCTCCTCCTTTTTCCATCCGAGATTGTTCCTATTGGAGGTTCTAATGAAAAACTTGTTGACCAACTTATCCCTGGTGAGAGCGCCAATCTCTCCTTTGAAATACTTGCAAATGGTGATGCTGCTGCAAAAGCGTACAACATTCCACTTAATGTTACATACTATGATGCCATAGGAACCCGTTTTGAAAAACACCAATCTATTGGTATCCTTGTCGGACGGGATGCTGATTTTCTTACAAATATAGAGGAGAGCACCCTTTTTGAGAAGAAAACAAAAGGAAAGATAACCATTAGTGTCTCCAATGTCGGCCCATCAACGATGAATTTTCTTACACTCAAACTTCTTCCTTCTTCAGACTATGTAGCCATTTCCCCATCTCAAAGCTACCTTGGCAATCTTGAGAGTGATGATTTTGAGACTGCTGAATTTGAGCTTTACAGCAATGTTGACAATCCGAGGCTTGTTTTAGAACTTCGTTACAAAGACCCATATAATGTCGAACATGTACGCCAAGACTCTATTATTTTAAACACCTTCTCCAGAAGTGAATTAAAAAAATTCGGCATACAAAGCAACGGCTCCAGTAACATTTCAAGGTTTGCTGTTATTGTCTTGGGCCTTATCTTCCTTTATTTTTTCTATCGCAGCTGGAAGCAGAAACGAGAATTGCCTTTTGCCCTTTGCAATGGGCTTTTAGAGACTGCCAGGGTTGTTGCACGAGGCATACTCTTTTTTCGATGGCGGAATATTAAGCGACTTCCAAGACGCCTACGCAGAATATTTCAAGGACTATGAGCGGAGACTACTTTCGCCTTGCACTACGCAACATTTTTCACAGAAAGGTGCGCAGCTGGCTGACTGTCATCGGGATTGTTATTGGTATAGGTTCTATTGTTTCACTTCTTCTACTCTCAAGCGGTCTTGAAAATGCCATTGTCGAGCAGTTTGAACAAAGCGGCGCAAACAGGCTCTATGTCTTTCCAAAAGCACAAATTGCAGGTTCTTTTGCATCAAAGCTAACTGAAGACGATGCTTCAACAGCATCTTCTGTTGGAGGGGTGGAGTGGGTTCAACAGTACAAACTTCGCGGCGCTGCTGTCAGGCTTGGAAGGGAGGAGATTTTTATTTCCAATCTTTTTTCTGTTCCGGCTGAAGGGTTTTCTGAGCGTGCCAAGGGCGTCAGTTCATTTCAGCTTGAGAGCGGAAGACTGTTTTCTTCACAAGATACATTTCATGCCCTTGTTGGGTTTCGCGCTGCGCATAGCATATTTGATAAGGACATCCGCACCAATAGCAACATATTCATTAAGGACCAAAAATTCAAGGTAATTGGAATTTTGAAGGAGACTGGAACCCCTGATGACAGTGATGTTATTATCCCTGAGAAAGCTTTTACAAGCATATTTCCCGACTTTGGCAATGAGGTAAGTTTTATTGAAATCAAGGCTTCGGATGGCGTTTCTGTTGAGGATCTTGCTGACCGCATTGATAAGACGCTTGAAAGGGTGCGAGATGATGAAGAGTTTCTTGTGCGTACCCCTGAGAGTTTTCTTGAGGGGCTTACTTCTATTCTTGTTGTTGGGGGGATTGGCATTGCAAACTCAATGTTTACATCTGTTCTTGAGAGAACCCGTGAGATTGGAGTGATGAAGTCCATTGGTGCTAGAAATTCAACTATTCTTTTTATCTTCATTTTGGAAGCCGGACTGATTGGTTTTGTTGGCGGATCTGCTGGTGTTATTGTAGGAATTGGAACTGCTATCGGGGTTGAGGCAATTGCCAAACAATCAGGATTTGGACTTTTGAAAATTATCATTGGGCCAGGTGTCGTTCTTTTCGGCATACTTTTTGCTATCATAGTTGGAATGCTTGCAGGGTTTATTCCAGCATACAAGGCTTCAAGGCTTGACCCGGTGGTGGCACTTCGAGGATAAAATGGATTTTAATGAATCTTTACGTCTTGCAATTCGCAACATTTCCAGGCGAAAACTTAGAACTGGTCTTACTGTTTTAGGGATAATTGTCGGAATTCTTGCGATTGTTGCATTAATTTCTCTCGCCCAAGGGCTTCAAGATTCCATTGGTACCCAATTCGGAAGACTTGGTGCCCAGAATATACTTGTAACAAAAAAAGGATTGACTGGTCCGCCTATAGGCGTGAGTGGAATTACCCAGCGCGATGTTGACTTTATTCGTGGATTTAGTGAATTTGAATTTGTTCTTCCGGGTGTTTTTGAGCCTGCTACTCTTGGCTTTGATGGAGAAAAGGTTTCTGTTTTAATTACGGCAACCGATGCAGACCTTTCTGACAAAAGAATTGAGCTTATTGATGTTTCATTTACTGACGGACGCAACCTGCGCTCAACTTCAAGCGGAGAAGTTATTTTAGGATACACACTTTCAAAAGAGACTTTTGACAAAGAAATTGTCTCTAACTCCCGTGTAAAAATCAATGATGCTTCGTTTAAAGTAGTTGGTATCCTTGAGCGCGAGGGGGATAACAATGTTGATAGCCTTGTGAGCATGACAAGAGAAGATGCTGACATACTCTTTAAGAGGGGGGATAGCATCAATGCTATCAATGCAAAAGTGAAAGATGGTGTTAATATTGATGAAACTGCTAGCAAAGTCAAGAGAAAACTTGACCGTTTTCGAGGCGAAGACGACACGGAAGTACAGACCGCAGCCTTGTTGTTGGGGGGATTGGCATTGCAAACTCAATGTTTACATCTGTTCTTGAGAGAACCCGTGAGATTGGAGTGATGAAGTCCATTGGTGCTAGAAATAGTGAGATTTTATCCCTTTTTTTACTTGAGGCTGGAATTGTTGGCTTTTTTGGCGGCATTATCGGTGTTCTTTTTGGTATTGTGATTTCCCTTGGCATCCAGTTTGGTGCTGGACTTGCTGGTATTGAAATAAGTGTTCGCATCAACCCTTGGGTTATTTTTTCTGCTCTCTTTCTTGCAGTCCTTATTGGGATGATTTCTGGACTTGTTCCTGCTCTGCAGGCAGCACGACAGAAACCTGTTGATGCTTTAAGGTATGAGTAGAACCCCTAATCTATTCTTCCAAGTAGAAACTTTTGTTTTGGATGTAGTTCTTGTGGCAGTTCATTGTAAGTTTTTCTTGCTTCTTCTAATGCTTCTTCAAGTGTAGGCCATATTTTATTTCCGTTTTCTGGAGTGCTGCCATGTTCTAACCACCCTTGACCATAAGGAAATTCTCTAACAAGCTGATAATAGGTATGGTTGCAAACAATTATTTCAACTTTGTCTCCACCACCGTACACCTGGGTTTTTCGCATTGCTTTATATGGAAAGTCCATGGCTTTGGCGTCTAGTGATTTGCTTATAAATCTTTCTGGATTCAATCCTTAGAAAAACTTAGTTTTTTATCCTTATTATTTCTCTACTGAGCATTGAATTTGGAATATAGACAATATCCTTTCCCTTTGTTTTTATGCGAGTTTCTACGAGGTTTACATGGACAACTTTCCCTTCAATGTCTTTTACCTTTATGTAGTCCCCTTCTTTGAACCTATTTTTCCTGTAAATCATGAATCCTGCGACAACGTTTGGAACAAAGTCTTTGAAAGCAAGGATTATGAAGATAACAATGATAGCAAAGACGATAACAAGTATAATTTGCAGCAAGGTTGTTGTCAGGCCAATCTGGTTGAGCGCCATTATTATTGCTATAAAGTATACAACGTACCTGCTGAACCTTGTAATAAATTCTTCTGCAGGGATACGTACCCCCGCCTGTTCACGAAGAACCCTGTCAATCTCAAGCTCATGAATTACTTTTTTTACAATTTTACTTGTAAGTGTTGCTGCTCCTACACCGATAAAAAGAATTATGAGGGCTGTGAGAAGATTGATAAGTTCAAAAGGCATAGCTTTTCCTGTTGTTTTTCCTTTAAAAGCTTTTTTTATTTGGCGGCTTTGTACAAAACCAATCAAAGGGGAACATTTAAATTCTTTTCTGACTAGGAGCAGTGCATTTAACCTTAGTTAGATTTATAAAAAATGTTTATCCCATTGTTTATATGCCAATTAATGCCGGTATTGATTACCAGAGAGCAGAGCGCACATTCCAAGAGGCACCAAGTATTCGCGAGAAGATAAAGGCACTTGAAGAAATGCTTCGAACTGCCCCATCCCACAAAGGGGCTGAGAACCTCCGGGCGAATATCAAGAGCAGACTTGCAAAATACAAGGCACTTTCAGAAAAGGAGAAGAAGGGCGGTAGGCAGCCTGTCTCTATTCGAAAGGAGGGTGCAGCGCAAATTGTTCTTTGTGGGTTTCCTAACTGCGGCAAATCCTTTCTTTTATCAAAAATCACAAATGCGACACCAATTGTTGCCCCATACCCGTTTAGCACAATCAAACCAGAGGTAGGTGTTCTTGAATATGAAGGTGTGAAAATACAAGTTGTTGAAATCCCCTCATTTATCAAAGATTTTGTTTTTAAAGTGCAGGGAAGGCTTTATTTTAGCATTATTCGAAACGCTGATTTGGTTGTGCTTGTTGTTAAAAACCAGAAAGAGCTTTCTCTTCTTAGACGTGAATTTGAGATTGCAAACGTACACCTTGACCAAAAACGCCCAGATGTCAAAGTTACTAAAACTTCTGGCGGCGGACTGCAATTTTTTGGCCCTATTCCTGGGGAAGCAGCAGCTGTTCGCAAAATTTTCTTAGAGCACAACATATACAATGCAACTGTTGAATTTTCTCATTCTCTGAGCCTTGCAGAGGTCTCTGATGCCCTTGACGAATCTGCAGCTTTTCTTCCATCTCTTGTTATAAAAAACAATCTTAAACCTTTTGATGTAGGGGATATAAAACATTCAATTTGGGATAAACTTGGACTTATAAGAGTGTTTACAAAATCTCCTAGAAAAGAAAAAGACTACCCACCTGTCGCACTTCACAGTCATTCATGTGTGCAGGACCTTGCAGAATTTGTTCACAAAGATTTTCTAAAAAAGTTTAGGTTTGCCAGAGTCTGGGGAAAGAGCGCAAAGTTTGATGGTGTAAAAGTCAGCCTTGAGCACGAGCTTTCTGACGGCGATGTTGTAGAGCTACACTTGCTCTAGATGCCTTTTGGTTGCTTTGCAGATAACCTGTTGCAATCTCACTCCATCGTGACAAGTTTGCGCCGATGTCTACCCTATAATGCAGGTTGTCACCTTCAATGCTTACTCTTCTCACAGCTTCGTAGGCTGCTTGCCTTGCCTCATCAATTCTTGCTCCGCTTCCAACAATATGAAACACCCTTCCTCCAGCTACGTAAAAATTACCCCCCTCTTTTTTTATTCCCGCACCGTAAACGTTTACATTCCCCATTTTCATTACATCTTCAAGACCATAAACTCTTTTTCCAATAATAGAGCTTATATCTCCTGGATATCCTTTTGCAACACCAACAACACACACCCTTGAAAGGCCATCTTCAATTGGTTGTATCTCTTTTAGTCTTCTGTCAAGTGAGGCCATCACTAAATCTGCGTAGTTTCCTATTCCTGGAAGAATTACCTGAGCTTCCGGGTCTCCCCATCTTGCATTGTCTTCAATGACAAAGGGCCCATTTTCTGTTAATATCCCGCCAACATAAAGGATGCCTGTGTAAGGCACTCCTTTCATTTTCATTCCATGAATCTGCCTTTTTACAAGTGGTTCTTCTACTTTTTGGACAAATTCTTTTGTCATTGGAAGCGGAGCTACTGCCCCCATGCCACCTGTGTTTTTTCCCTGACCACCGTCTTGTAGCTGTTTGTAATCTTGTGCCAAACTGAAGGTCACCATGTGTTCGCCATCATTTAATGCATAAAGTGAAAATTCTTCTCCTTGGAGACCTTCTTCTATAAGGATCGTACTTGCCGCGTTGCCGTGCATTCGCATTTTCCCTATGGCTATTAATACCTCTTGAATATTTTCTGCCTTCTCTACACCTTTTCCAGCACATAGACCACTAGCTTTTACAAAAATCAAGGAGCTTCTATTTTTTTGGTATATCTTCCTTGCATGATCTGCTGCATCTTGCGGCTTACTAAAAAATGTATAATCTGGGATTGGCACACCACATCCCTTCATAAATTCCCTGGCCCAAGCTTTGTCCCATTCAAGGCGTGCTGCTTTTTTTGTTGGACCAAACACATGGAACCTATTTTTTTGAAGGAGATTTACGGTACCGCAGGCAATGGCATTATCCTGAGCAACATCAACTAAATCTGGTTTATAAGTTATTGCAACCTTTAAAATTGTTCTTGGGTCGTTAAGGTCTACCCTCTCTTCGAGAATTACTTCTTTTTTTGAGTCATGCAGTATAAGACAATTTCCTTTGGCTACTACCACCCTTTTTACATCTTTGTGTCTTTGATATAAGTCTGCAAGGACATGTGCCCGCCCACCGTTATCTACAATTAGAACCGTGATATCTTCTGGCATTAGTTTTTACTATCCCCAGTCTTCTACTTTTATCTGCTCTTTTTTCGCCCCAAGACCTTCAAGTATTTTTGTTGAGCTTTCGACCATTTTTTTTGGGCCGCATATGTAGAAAGCAGTATTTTTTATATCTTTTATGTGGCGCTCAACCATCTCTTTTGTGATGTGACTTGTTGTTCCAGACCATGGAGCCTTGCACTCTTTTGGTCTTGTAATCGTGATTTCTACATCACAATTTTCTTTTTTTGATAATTTTTCAAGTTCTCCATGATATATCCTATATTCCGTTGTCTTAAAACTTGCAATCATAGTAAATTTATTTTTCATTCCTTTTTCCATGCCATAACGAAGCATGCTCATAAGAGGAGCGATACCGCAACCACCTGCAAGAAAGACAACGTCTTTTGTCTCCCCATCTTTTAAAATAAATAAACCAAATGGACCCCGCAGTTTAACCGTATCTCCTTCCTTTAGTTCTTCGTGCATTTTTGTTGTTATAATGCCTTCTTTTTTTATTACAAACTGAAGCTTTTTTTTGTCTGTTGGTGAGGATGCAATAGAGAAGGCCCTTGGATTTTTTTCTTCTCCTTCAAGAATAACAGAAACAAACTGGCTTGGCTTATAGTCAAATATATCTCCCTCAACAGGGACCATATCAAAGATTTTTGTATCTGGGGTTTCCTGAATAATTCTTGTTATTTTATATTGAATTGGTTCAAAACGTGCCATAGGGGGTGGCTCTTTTGGGCTGTTTATATGTGTTTTGATTTATTTTTGGATATTGGGTATATTTTTAAATCCATAATCTCATCTAACTTATGAAAGGGTACAAAAAGAAGGTAGGTGGGCGGAGACATTCAATCATTGTAGGTTTTATTCCATTATTAAAAAGTCTTGAAACCAAGTTTGGAGAAGAAAATATAGTCCTTCAGCGTTTTCGCCCTATTCGAAATACGGATCCACAACTGAACCTTGCTCTCAAAGGGTATAATCATTCTTTGTGGGCTTATGTTCTTCAAGCAAAACATGGTGGGCGCATGCAATATTTTAATATACGAATCGGAGAGGGTGAATTAGCGAGGCTTGAGGACTTTGTTGACAGTTATACCTAGGCTGGTGCCTTTTGAGACCCAACACATATCCCCCACACAGACCAGATTAATTTAATTGATAAACTTTTTATAACAATTATATAAACCCATTAGCTACTCTAATAATAAACTGCCCATAGAAGGACAGCAGATGATGGATAATCGGCTACTAAACAAATTCAACGAAAAAAAGATTCTTGTAATCGGGGATATTATGCTAGATAAACACCTTTATGGCCATGTTTCAAGAATATCCCCTGAAGCGCCAGTTCCTGTGTTAAAAGTTGAAAGAGAATCTACAAATCCAGGGGGCGCTGCAAACCTAGCAAACAACCTTGCGCATTTAGGAGCAAAAGCCTACCTTTGTGGGATTGTAGGGGATGATGAACCACAAAAAATCCTCTTTAGAGAACTTGAAAAAAACAAGATTGATACCTCTTGTATCTTAAAAACCAACAAGCTAACAATACAAAAGATAAGGGGTATTTCTCACCAGCACCTATTTAGGGTAGATTATGAGGATTCCAGTCCAATATCTGAAGAGGAAGAAAGGGCTTTGCTCTATTTTATCAAAGATAAAATAACAATTGTAGATGCTATAATTATTGCTGACTATGCAAAGGGGGCATTAACAAGAAAACTCGTTGAGAGCATAATTTACATTGCAAAGCAGAACAATAAACTGATAACCGCAGACTGCAAACCAATTAATGTAGATTTCTATAAGGGTGTTGACCTATTAAAACCTAACAAGAAAGAAGCAATTGAAATGACCTTGGCAGACAACCTAGAAGAAGCAGGTAAAATCCTGAAAGAGAAGCTAGATTCAAACGTTGTAGTAACCCTTGCTTCGGAAGGCTGCTGTATATTTGAAAAGAACAAAGAACCGGTAACTATTCCTACAGTGGTAAAAGAATTTTATGATGTCGGCGGCGCTGGAGATACTTTTCTTGCAACCTTAACATTGTCTTTGGTGTGCAACAGCAGTTTAGTAGAGGCGGCAGAGATTGCGACCAGAGCATCTGGGATAGTAATTTGCAAACCGGGAGTAACAACCATCACAATTGAGGAATTAAGGGGATCTCTCTCCAACAACATAAAGACTGTAGTGAAGGACTGGGGGGAAGAGCAATGGATTGTTAATAATGGAAAATACTGTGGTAAGAAGATGCTGATAAAAGAAGACTATTATTGTTCCTACCATAAACATAAGATCAAAGATGAAACATTCTATGTCTTTGATGGGGATATAGAAATAATAAAAGACGGAAGTTATTCTAGGGTCAGTGGCGGTGGTGTGGTGCACATTGCTCCAGACCAATATCATAGTTTCAGAGCTTTAAAAGATACTATATTTTTCGAGTTTTCTACACAACATTTGGATGAAGACAGTTATAGGATAACGAAAAGTGGCAAAGGAAGCCATGAACAATGGAAGAGAGAGATAAAAGAAGCAGCTACGAATTCGGTTGAGAATTAAAAAGATTACAGCATAAATATATATATTTCTTAGAAAATTTATTTAAACTTATAGCAGATTGTGTTTTTATGGACGTTACTGGGCTAGACAGATGGTATTCAATAGAAGAATATGATCCTGAAGGCAAAGAGCTTGCTTCTATTATAAAACTTGGGAAAGTAGGTGGCAGGAAGGTGTTAATTACTGGTGCATACGGAGCCTTATCTACTTCTTCTAAGATTGCAGCATACACAGATTCACTTACGGTAGTTAATAGCAGCAGAAAAATCATAGAGTACTGCAAAAAGAAGAACAAAGGGATAGATTTTATGGTTGGAAATATTTCTAAGTTGGCTTTTCCTGATAATACATTTGAGGCTGTTCTTTGCCTATGGGGCGGGATGCATTATATGAAGAATAAAACAGCTGTTATAAAGGAATTAAAGAGGGTATTGAAGGACATGGGAATTTTGCTTATTGAGGAGTCTGATGAGAGCAGCGAATATGTCAAAATTCTTGATATGATTGCACCGAAGAGAAAGTCTAAGATTAAAGATAAAAGAGACGAATTGAAGAGGGTTTTAGAGAGTAATTTTGATGTAGCTGAGAGAAGCCTGAGAACTTATTACTATTTTAAAGACAAGAAGCAGTTCAAAGGATATTTTAAAAAGGAGATTACCTATGATGAGAAAAAGAAGTTTACCAAGAGAATGATAGAAAGGCTTGACGGGTATATCTCTAAAAAGAATGCATTAAGAGTTGAGGAAAAATCTTTTTTCTTTGTCTGTAAAAAGAAATAAATTGCAGACTACCTTACCCATAGAAAGGCTTAAATGCTGATTTTTAGCAGTTTAACTATGGATGACCAAGAATACTTTTACTTTGATGGGCAGCTGCACATTCCCCCAGACCGGATTAAAGAGGCATTAGAGTTTGCAATAAGAAGTGAGCTTAATGCCATTGCTTTTACAAACTATGGGAACACGAATCCTTTTGACTGCCTAGCAAGAAACAGAGATGATGGTGGGCTAAGGGTTATTGGCTCTAGTATGTGGGATATACAGCAAAAGTCTGGGACTGTGCTTAAGGTATCCAGTCCAGAGGGACATATCTTCGTTTTAAAGGGTGAAGAAGTTAAGACAAGACAAGGGCACGTTCTTGCCTGGGGTATTGACAGGGCTATAGAAGGTGGACTTGACATAAAAGATACGCTTGAGATGATATACCATCAGGGCGGCGTTGCGGTTTTTTCGCACCTTCTTGTTAAACTATTTCATGGGTGCGGGATGGATGTTTTTGATAAAATGTACCAGAGATTCGGAGGCTATCCTATTGGTGTTGAAAAGAATGGACAAATCTCTCCTCTGTGGGACATTATATTTGGACCTAATAGGAGGGTTCTTGAAATTGCAGAAGAAAGAGGAGTAGCTTGTTTTGGCACTTCAGACATCCACGGCGCTTATGGAGGACAGGTTACGAACATTGGGGCCAGATATTATACAAGCATTCCCTTAAGGCACATAGACCCAGACAAGATGAGAGGAAGCCTTGCTGAAGTTATGATTTCGAAGCCTGAAGTCGTTCAGGTTGATGGGGGTTCAAATTCTTTTCTTGAGACTGCTATCTGGAACCTTCAATCTCTTTAGATAAACAGAGGCAGTAAAGCTTACGATTTAATTGATGGTATGAAATCTGCTTTTGGCAGGTAATATTCTCTATATAAAATTTGTGTAGCACTGAAATATTTAAATAAGAGAGAATAAAATACAAGGTTGATAAAAATGGATGCTAATGATTTTGCATATATTGTTGAAACAGATAAAGGCTTTGATGAGGCTGTTGTTTCAGTTTTGAAAGCTGTTGAGCAAAAAGGCTGGGCTCTATTCCAGATCTATGATGTAAAGGAAAGGCTGGCTGCCAAAGGATTTGAACAGAAACCATTAAAAATAATTGAAATCTGCTCTGGAAAACATGCCAATAATTTTCTAAATAAGAATAGATTAATCTCTTTAGGCATGCCTTGCAAGATAAATGTTCTTGAAGAAAATGGAAAAATAAAGATAGTAGGCATGAAGCCAACAATGATTTCCCAATTCTTTCCAGAAGTTAGCCAAAAAGAAGCTGAACAAGTTGAAAGGGATGTTAAAGAAATTGTTGATAATGCAAAGTAATTGATGTTAAAGTTTGTTCGATCAAAAATAAATTCTCGCCCCTATTAAGATTTCTTTTCCGCAGAAAAAGACTATCTTGAC
>JAGVYI010000002.1 GCA_018303365.1 Candidatus Woesearchaeota archaeon | reverse complement strand
AGCAAAAGAAGTCGTTGAAACAGTCTCTGAAAAGCTCTCTGACGATGCAAGAATTATCTGGGGGGCACAAATCTCAGAGGACCTTCACAGAACAATAAGGGCAATGCTTATTGTAACAGGAGTATAATCTCCGCAAATATTCGGCCCACGTCTTAAGCTAAAAGAAAAAGAAAAAAAGGTTATGGCATCTGAACTAGGCATAGAATTTCTTGGTTAAATTACCAAATATATCTGCTAGCAATAGAATCATTATACCTATCAACAGCTGCTAATCTACCTTCATAAAATTCAGTTTCTCCAACGAGAAGACCCTTTTCAGGAGAAGCACCTTCAAATAAACCAGGTCGAATACCAAGGGGGAGTAGCTCATACCAAGAACTGCCAAAGATATCTGAGTAAGTAATCTTCAGGTCAAGACCGGGAACACCCACACTAGGAATAATAGCCGGATACATATCAATATGACCTCGTGCTTCAGCTAAAATACGAGTAATATCGCTTGGACGAGGACTATCATCTGTTACAGAGTCCAAAACACCTCTTCCCAAAGCCTTTAGAGCAGTCTTTGTTTCGCTTCCAAAAGCCTTTAATCGAGTAGTAACAAATTGTTCTATAGATCCCATTATTACCTCCAAATATTTAAAAAACGAAAGATTCCACATTTATAAACCTTTCTATTTATAACTACCAGTTAGTAACTACATAATAAGCTAAAAAACCAAAAAGGAAAAGGAACATTTATAAACAGCCCACACGCATTTGAAAAAAATGATACAAAACCCGTTCTTGAAGCTAAAAAGCTTCTTTATCAAATGCAAAAGAGTATACACAGTAACGTATACACAGTAACAAAAAAACCGAAAAAAGAGGAGTTTAAAGCAGTAGTTAAGGTAACAGGAGCGGGAATACTCATAATAGGCCTCTTGGGGTTCATAATCAATATTGCAGCACAACTTGTAAGATAAAAATGGAAACACAAATATTCGCTCTGAAAACAACAGCAAATAGGGAAGATCAAGTAATGGATTTTATCACAAGCAACGTCCAAAAAAAGCACCTTGAGGTCTATGCGGTCATAAGACCTCACGGTCTAAGAGGCTATATTTTTCTCGAAGCAAAAGACAGGCAAAGTGCTGAAGAGTCTTACAAAGGAGTGCCCTACGCAAGAGGACTCCTGCAAAACCTTGTTGACTACAAAGAAATAGAGCATATGCTAGAGGAAGGAAAAAAAGAAGTTAATATACAAAGAAATGATATTGTTGAAATCATTTCAGGACCGTTCAAAAGAGAAAAAGCAAAAGTCAACAGGATAGACCAGCAAAAAGAAGAGGTAGTTGTTGAACTACTTGAAGCAGCAGTACCAATTCCAATCACAGTAAAAATTGACTCAGTAAAGGTTATAAGGCGAGATACTGAAGAGGAAATAAAAGAGTAAAATGGCGAAAAAAGAAACAATTGATGTGCTTGTAGAGGGGGGCAAAGCAACAGCTGCACCGCCTCTTGGCCCGGCCCTAGGACCACTTAAGGTAAACATAGGGCAAATAGTTGCAGAAATCAACAAAAAAACAGCAAGCTTTCATGGAATGAAAGTACCTGTAAAGGTCACAGTTGACCATGAAACTAAAGCGTTTGAAATCAGTGTAGGAACACCACCAACATCACAACTGATAAAAAAAGAGTTTAACATTCAAAAAGGTTCTGGAACACCAAATAAGCAAAAGATAGGAAACGTTGCTATTGAACACCTTATTAAGATTTCAAAAATGAAAATGGAAAGTATGTTTACAAATTCACTGAAAACCACTGTCAAGACAGTTGCTGGCTCATGCAATGCAATGGGGTTACTTATTGAAGGCATGACAGCAGATCAGTTCAATAAAGAACTTGAATCTGGAAAATTTAACAAAGAGCTTCAAGAAGAAAGAACAAAAGTAACAAAAGAAAAAGAGGAAGTCCTCAAAGACCAGCTTGAAAAAGTGCAAAAAGACCTGCAAAAACTACAGACAAAAGAAGTAGCAGAGGAAGGAGAAAAGAAAGAAGAGAAAAAGGTAGAGGAAGCAGCAAAAGAAGCACCGAAAAAAGAGACAAAAAAATAAGCACTAAATTTACGGTTTATTCTTTGAAGAATTTTTATGAACAACGCTGGAAGTAGCCTGCATAATTGCCTGAACTTTTCCAGCTTCTTCAAGAGATGCTCCTTCTTCTTCAGAATCCTTAAGGCGATAAGCAAAACTGGGATGGTTACTGCGAATACGGTTCTTGTCTTTAATAACCTCCCGAGCCTTTCGTGCCTCAACCTCTCCCCATTTAATCATTCGCTGAAGACTTGACTGGACAGAACCAAGGGAAATCTTTGCTAGGTTAGCAATCTCACGAGAAAGTAACCATCCGCGGGCACGCTCGAGAATGTTTTTGACCTCTTCTTGACCCATAAAAAAACGAATGTGTGCTAGTATTTAAAACTTCTTAACGACGTAAAAAGGAAGACTAGTTTTGAGGAGAAAAATCCTCCAATGTGACTACATAATCATTAGGATTTTTAAGCATACCCCTCTGTTGCATATATTCCCGTGAAATAATCCAAAAGAAAAGAGCAAGGCTGCGTTTACCTTTGTTGTTGCAGGGAACAACAAAATCTATGGAATTTGCTTCATTATTTGTATCGCAAAGAGCAACAACAGGAATACCTATCCTGGCTGCATCCTGAATAGCATTCTTATCTGGCCACGGGTCTGTAACAAGGATAACCTTGGCTTCAGTAAAATCTTCAAGAGAAGGATTTGTCAAAATGCCTGGAGGATACCGACCAGAGAACGATCGAATACCTGTAAGCTCTGAAAAAAGCTGGACTGCCCGCTTGCCATTATCACGGCGGCAGATAACAAGAATATCCTCCGGTGAATATTTAGAAAGAAATAAGGCAGCAAGGGCGATACGCCGGTCTATCTTCTGTACATCCATAACTGCAAGACCGTCAGAACGGACTTTGTAAATAAAGGATTCCATATATTTGGTCTTGTATTTTGTACCAATATGGATACCTACCTTCAAGTACTGCTCAAGAGGTACTAAAAACTGTGAAGGTTCTGTAGACATAAGCTTTCTGAAAAAAACCGCTTTATAAATCTTCTGCTATAAAAACAGAATATGAGGAAAACTATATTAATAGCAAAGACCCGCAAGCAAAAATGCTGAGGGGATTCGTTACTTACCCAACATACAAACTAGAAGACGATGGAGCATATGTTTACCTTTTTGGAAGATTAGAAAACGGAGAAAGTTTTCTGACAAAAAATAAAAGCGATCCATACTTTTTTATTAAGAAAAAAGATGGAAAAAAAGCAGAAAAATTAGAAGAGTTCCCAGAGATAGTAAAGAGAATAGAAAAAACAAACTACAGAGACTTTCAAGGAAATAATGTAATAAAGATAGTTCTCAACAATCCAAAAGAAGTACCAAGACTAAGAAAAAAACTTGAAGAAGAAAAAGTAACCTGTTACGAAGCAGATATAAGGTTCGCATATAGGTTTCTTATGGATAAAGAAATAAAGGGAAGCTTGAGCATAGAGGGAAAGTACGAAAAGGGAAAATATGTGCAAAGGGTCTATGAAGAACCAGTCATCAAAAGTGCAACCTGGGAGCCAAAACTAAAAGTCCTTTCTATAGACATTGAAACAAATCCCGATACAACAGACATTTACAGCATCGCGCTTCATACAAAAAGTATGAAAAAAGCGCTATTTGTTGGAAAGAAAGGAGGATATGCGCACGCAGTAGTGTATGACACAGAAGAAAAAGCATTAAGGGAATTCATAAGAGAAGTGCAGGAAATAGACCCGGATATTATCACAGGATGGAATGTTATAGACTTTGACCTTAAGATAATCTATGAAAAATGTAAAAGGTATAAAATACCATTTCTTGTTGGCCGTTGGGAAGAACCAGGGACCCTGCGCATTGAAAACTCGTTTTTCATTGATTCAAAAGCAGATTTTCAGGGAAGGATTGTACTTGACGGCATCCATGTTTTAAAGGGGTCTTTTGTCAAACTTGAAGACTATAAGCTCAATACGGCAGCAAAAAAATTCACAAATGAAGAAAAACTAATTGACGAAACAAAAGATAAATATAAAGAAATTAAAAGGATGTACGAAAAAGACCAGCAGCGACTTATAGATTATAACATAAAAGATGCATTGCTGGTAGAAAATATTCTTGAAAATTCAAAAACACTTGCCCTGACAATTCAGCGCTCACTATTGACAGGTATGCCCCTTGATAGGGTTAATGCATCAATAGCATCACTTGATTTTGTATACATGATTGAAGCAAGAAAAAGAGGGCTTGTCCTGCCTTCATTAGACCACCATCATAAAGAGCATAAAACAACAGGGGGATATGTCAAAAGCACAAAACCAGGGATTTATGATTATGTTATGGTCTTTGATTTTAAAAGCCTGTATCCAAGCATAATACGAACCTTTAACATAGACCCAGCAAGCTATCAGCCAGACAGCAAAAAAGGAGACATCAAGGCACCAAACGGGGCAGTCTTTAAGGCAGAGGAAGGGGTTCTGCCACATATCATCCAAAGGCTCACACAAGAAAGGGAAAAGGCAAAAAAAGAAAAGAACGAACTGGCAAGATATGCAATAAAGATACTTATGAACTCATTTTACGGTGTCATGGCATCGCCAAATTGCAGATTCTATTCTCCCGAAATTGCAAATGCAATCACACACTTCGGCCAATACCTTATAAAACTCACATCAAGAAAAATTGAAGAAGAAGGCTATGAAGTAATCTATAATGACACAGATTCTGTTTTTGTCAAAAGCAAGGCAAAAGATGCAAGTGAAGCAGCAAGGAAAGGAGAAAAAATACAAAAAGACATTAATATGTTCTATGACAAGCTCATAAAAGATACATATAATAGAAAAAACGCGCTTGAACTAGAATTTGAAAAAGTCTACAAAAAGATCATTCTTCCAAAACAAAGGCATGCAGAAGCAGGAGCAAAAAAAAGGTATGCAGGCATTCTAGTAAAAGGCAAACAAGAGAAACTTGAGTTTGTAGGTCTGGAATTTGTCAGGAGTGACTGGACAAAGCTTGCACGAAAATTTCAACAAGAACTATACGAAAGAATATTTCGTGAAGAAGACCCGCAAACCTACATAAATCAGGTAGTAAAAGACCTGCAAAATGGAAAATACGATGACCTGTTAATCTACAGAAAATCAATTAGAAAAGATGTTGCAGAGTACACAAAAACAACCCCTCCACACATTAAAGCGGCAAGAAAACTGGATAAGATAGAGAGCACGGTTATAGAGTATTATATGACAGAAAAAGGCCCGGAACCAGTCCAGAAAAGAAAAGGCAAAATAGATTATAAACACTATATAGAAAAGCAGATAAAACCCATAGCAGATTCTATTTTGGTGTTCTTTGGAAGAACGTTTGAAGATGTAATCAAAGGGGATAAACAGTTTTTACTTGGAGACTTCAGAAAATAAGTATAATCTGTTAAGTTAGCTACATTTTTAGGTAAAATCTAATCTTGGTAAAAAATTTCACTTTAATCGTTAGGGGTTTTCTCAAAATTTCTCGTCCCAGAAAATTAGCTTGCTACAATAGTTTTTTCCTATAAATTTGTAAAGTGACATCCTCCCCGTACTAAAGTACTGGGATTTCTGGCGAAAGAGTTAATTTCTGTATAACAGCTTAGAGTGTCCCAGAGGCACGTCTTTGATTATTTAATAGGAGTATGTTCAACTGATAAATATACCCTGTTTATAAATGGTTCTTTTTACACGGCTCTATCCTATATCTATAGATGCCTACACCAAGTCTATAAAGCCTATCCCTATTGGAATCTGTAAAAACAGATAATATTATAAAATAGTTTGTTTGTAATTTTTTTATGGAGGGTAATAAATTAGACATTACAAAATATCCCATATATCCCTTTATCGCGTTTTTCAATATGTTTATTATTCTAACATTATATAGCATAATAGGTTTTATTGGAATGTACATTTACTTCAATATTTTCAATGGTACTTTTGTTCTGGTTTCGATGGGGATTTTACTAGGATTCATATTTCAATGGGCATATAACGCCTGCCACGAATGCTTACACAGAACATTTGTGAAATCAAAAAAGGTTAATGAGTTTCTTGGGGTTTTACTCAGTACTATAACCATTCTAAACTTCAACATGTTCAAGACTTACCACTTACAACATCATGCCAATACATTTGGAGAATACGAGACAGAACCAATAGAAAAAAATATAGGCAGCTTTGGAGAGTATTTGCTCAATTTTATAGTCCCTCTTTTCTGGGTGGACAACTGGATGCAAAGTTTCAACACCTTCAGAAACAAGTTTCCTCTTAATATCTATGGGAAGAAGCCACCGAGAGTCTCAAAAGAACAAAGACCCAAGATAATAAGGGATGGGTTTATATTATTAACATTTCTTGGAGGAATAGTCACACTAACAGTCTACTATCCATTCTGGATGCTATTCTTATACTGGATACCCCTGTACACATCCTTCATTTTTGATTTCTATTTTCTATTGCCAAGACACTACAACGTTGATAGGATTCCAGGGATAAACTATCAAAACGCCCAGACCACAATCTCAAACCCCATAACCAGATTCTTCATCTGTAACATAAATTATCATACAGAACATCATATAAATCCAGGAATAGCACAGCACCATCTACCGAAAATACACGAAATACTCAAGAAGGACATGGAGCACATCCAGAGGTCTTATATGAAATTCCATTTGGGATTGGCAAAATCGTATTTCCGGTGATAGAAATGACCGAAACAATGCTCTTCCAAAAAATTGTAAAAGCCATGCAAAGTATTAGGCAAGAGATGAAACAGGTCCACGGAGACCTAAATATTCCAGATATCTATTTTGAAGAGACAAGAAAAGACGACGGATCTCATTGTCTTATGCCGTTGGTAGCGCTTAAAACAATACCATGCGGGTGGTTGCGTGCAGGCGGCGGATGCACAATGTGTGGCTATCAACTTGTTGCATCGTTAGACAGAATACCAACAGAAAAGAATATTATAAAACAGACTGAATATACAATACGTACTGTCCCATCTAAAATATACCCTTTGATCACATTTTCTACAGCGGGCAGTTTTCTTGATACACGAGAACTTAGCGATGAACTAAGGCCAAAACTTCTAAAGATGCTTGCTGATTCTGGATATAAAGAATTCAACTTCGAATCAAGACCAGAGTTTCTATTAAATCATGAACGGCTGTCGCAATTGAAGGAATACTTTGACACGGTTTCGGTTGGGATGGGTCTTGAATCCAAAAACAACTTAATACGCAATGTATGTGTGAATAAAGGGACAATGCTAAAAACTTATGAACTGGCAGCAGAAGCGTTGCAAAAACACAATATATATTATGATGCCTATGTTTTAGTAGGAAAGCCGTTTTTAACAGCCACCGAAGACATTGAAGACACATTAAAGACAGTACAATACGCTTTCGATCTGGGCTTTGGGAGAATATTCCTAATGTTATGTAACATACAACCATCCACGCTTACCTACTGTCTTTACAAAAAAGGTAAATTTGAGATTCCAATGTTATGGAGTGCCATAGAAATCATAAAGAGACTTCCAGCCAAAGACAGATCCAGGGTCTATATAAAGGGATTTAATAGGGCAGTACCCATGCCGATGGAACTTCCTCAGAATTGCGAAAAATGTAACATTCAAGTAATGGACAAACTGATACATTGGAATCTCACAGGCGATTTTAAACATATAGAGAATTTACCTATATGTAATTGTATCGACCAGTTCAAAGAAAGATTGGCAGTCATTGCGGACAATCCTTTGAAAGAACGTATAGAACAATTCTTAGACGGTTTCACTCCGGAGTCTATATGCAATGAAGCATAAGAAAGGGTGTTTTGATATGGAAGAGTATTGGCAGAGAGAAAGTACAAAAATTCTCAAGCAGCTTGAATTTGCGAAAAATAATGTTCCCTTCTATAAGGAAAAACTGAAAGATATTGACATTAGAAATATTAAGAATTATGCGGATTTCAATAGATTTGTGCCAACTATAGATCAAGAAGAAGTCATAGAGAATCCGGAACTATTCAAAAGCAATTGCCCAATTGAATTTGTAAGACATAGTTCAAGCACTACAGGAAATCCTAAAAAAGTATTCCTTACAAAAGATGATATAAGACAATGGATAGTAAACGGGAGGCTAACAATAACCCCATACTACAAACCCAAAATGGTTGTAGGCCACTCAAAAAGGACAGATGAAAAATACTATCTCTCTGCTTTAGATGAGACTGTAAAAGACACCGGTGGAAGTGTAGAAACATTTGATCCAAGAGATATTTTGGAAATAATAGAGTGTATCAAAAAATCTGACTTGATCTTGGACTATAGCGAAATGATCTGCTATATATCAGAACAGATAAAGGATTTGGATATTAATCTCGCCAAATCAATAATCCTCAGCCATGCCGGTAATAAACTAACTGAAGAAGACGTCCAAAGAATTAAGACCAATTTCCTGAAAATAGGAGTAAAAGTAAAAATATATGGAGATTATTCTACAACAGAAGTAGGGCCTATCGGAGTCTCGCATGAAAACGAGATTAATTCTTTTAGGATTGTATATAGAGACAATGCTTTCATAGAAATTGTGAATCCAGAAACAAATGAGCCTTCGGAGGACGGAGAAATAGCGGTGACCGCATTGAACAGAAATGGAAGTGTATTTATTAGATATAAGGTAGGAGATTTGGGTTCTATAAACTTCAAAAATGAGCAACCTTATTTCAACTTCAAGGGAAGAAAATCTGGAATAAAGATAGCAAGCGTTTTCTTTTCTCCTCAACAAATGTTCCAGACTACAAGGCAGTTCCTAAAAAGACCTGTGTTTTGCAATATAGAAATTACAAATAAAGATCACTTAGGGGTTATAAATTCAAAAATTGTTACTGAAGATGAGTTGGATATAAAGCAACAAAAGAAGCTACGAGAACACTTATTAAGAGACTTAGAATTTATAGATGACATAGGCTCTACTGTAGAGTTTAACATTTATTTTGAGAATAGAATGTTTACGGAAAAAGAGATTAGAAAGGGATTTGTGTTTAGATGCAGGGATATACTACAAAAAGAATTAAACCCCTTAGTTCTTAAGCCTGTTGAGTGATTAAAATGACCATTATCTTAGGTATTAACCACGCATTTCATGAATCATCTGCAGCCATTATAAAAAACGGAAAAATAATAGCAGCCGTAGCTGAAGAAAGATTAAACAGAAAGAAGAAGGGCAAGGAAATAAGACCTGAGGATGGTGACAAGATACCGTTTAACTCCATAGAATTTTGTCTCGAAAAAGCTAAAATAGGATACAAAGATGTTGATTACTGGGTTTCTTCCTTTGATCCAGATTTAAGACTTAAGAAAAACCTTCATTGGGAAGAACAAGACAAAAAAAGCAAAAATAAATTCATTAAAGATTATAGAAAGTTATATACTGATAAAAGCTTTGGTACCGTTTCTGGGGAGGTTTTGTTCTATGAAAGCTTGATGAAGGTTCCTAAAATACTAAAAAGTAAAGGTGCTAAAGGCAAATTTCACTGGGTTCAACACCATCTCAGTCACGCTGCAAGTGCATATTATCCATCTGGTTTTGAGACTGCCGCAATTTTAGTAGCAGATGCTGGAGGAGAATATGAATCTGCTTGGATATCAAAAGGCAAAGGGGATAAGATTAAAAAAATCCATTCCGTAAAAATCCCAAATAGTTTAGGGTTCCTTTGGATAAAAATCAGTCAGTTCTGCGGATTCGGTTATTATGGAGCAGGAAAGCTTATGGGACTTGCCGCTTATGGAAACCCGAAAAGATTTGAAAAAGAAATGAACGAACTTGTTCAAATCAAAAATAATGGTTTTTCAACAAATGAGGAAAGGATAATAACCGCTACGAATATTTTTGGTGGAATAGAGGATTTGTTCAAAATTAAATGTAATAAGGAAAGACTTGATATTAATCATTCTAAATTTCAAGACTATGCAGATATTGCCGCTACCTTGCAAGATAAAACAGACTGTGTTCTTCTTGAATTAACAAAACAAGTTAAAAAACTGACCAAATACAAAAGGCTATGTCTCGCTGGGGGAATATTTCTCAATTGTATATCCAACCAAAAAATAATAGACTCAGGACTATTTGATGATATTTACATATCGCCCGCAGCTACAGACGATGGAACTGCAGTAGGAGCCGCATTATATTTTTATCATAGTATTTTAGGTAATCATACTAAAAAGCTAGTCTATGATTGGTTCACCGGACCAGACTACTCAAATGAAGAAATAGAAGTTATCTTAAGTAAAGCTAAGGTGAAGTACAAGAAGATTGATGCTATTCATAGAGAAGTAGCTAAGCTGCTACAAAGAGATATGATCATTGCTTGGTTTCAAGGGAAAGCAGAATTTGGACCACGAGCCCTTGGAAACAGAAGCATTTTGGCTAATCCAAAGTATCCAAATAGGGATAGACTAAATGCTCCAGATATTAAAGATAGGGAAGACTTTAGACCTGTCTGCCCGAGTGTTTTAGATGGAGAAGCACAAAGGTATTTCAATATAAATTCATTTAAACAGCCCTATTATTTTATGCTTGCTGCAGTTCCCGTAAGAGAAGAAATAATAGGGGTTATACGGGGAATAGAACATCCTGACAATACATCAAGGATACAGATTGTCAGGAAAACCAATATAAAATTCTATAACCTTATAAAAAAATTTCGGGATTTTACAGGGATAGGAATGATTCTCAATACTTCTTTTAACTCAAGAGAAGAGCCTATAGTTAATTCTCCGCTGGATGCGGTAAACACTTTTAGTAAATGCAAAGGAATTGACTATCTTGCCATTGGAGATTTTTTAGTCAAAAGGTAATGATTTACGTTCATTTTCTTGAACTAATGTTCAAGACTAAAATAAGAGTAAAGTTTATATAATAAGACGAAAAACCTGAAGAAAATGCAAATAATCATAGATACAGAAAAGGAGAGCGTGGATAACTTAAAAAGGATTGCTCAGATTGTTGAAGAAGCAATAATACAAAAAGGAGGCAAAGTGCAGCCGCAAGAGCAAAGACAGCAAGCACAAGAGAAACCACCAATCCCAGCAGGGGGTAAAACAGCTGGAGGAGCAAGGGTAATCCCATACAAGGATATGAGTAACAAAATGAGTGAAATCTTCTCAAATCTTGAAACAAGAAGAAGATAAATAATTTAGAGAAACAACTTTTTATAACCAAGCCCGCGCAAATTTTCTTCAATATCTTCATAGCTTTTGCCGCAGAGCATCCCACCAGCAAATAATTTTTCTTGTGTAATATCTACTAAGCAAAAATTGGGCATTTCAAATTCATCTTTTTCTTGAATAGTTTCAAATTCAAAGTCAACAAGGACAAGACCCTTCAAAGAGTCCTGGAAAATATCTACTTCGCCACGTCTATCATGGTAATTGTAGTAATATCTTAATTTTCTGATCCTTTTTCCGTCTATTTTTTCTAAAGACTTAAATTCATCTTCTCTCAAAACAATAGTTTGTTCTTCTTGACAAGAAGAATCCAGACCACTAACAGGTTCTTTTTTAGTAACTTCATATTTATCTCCGTTTTTTCTAATTCTCAGTGTTGGGTGCCTGCTTGTCTTTGGAATATAAATGTCTATAATCTCTTTGAATTTACAACTTCTTAGGTTCTTAGGAAGTTCTTTCGCTAGATAGGTTTTTTCTAACTCTATCATGTATAAAAACCAGCGCAGTGTTATAAATTCTTTTCTATCTTAAATAAGTTGGTTGTGCCTAA
Organism: Candidatus Woesearchaeota archaeon; assembly: GCA_018303365.1. Classification (GTDB taxonomy): domain Archaea; phylum Nanobdellota; class Nanobdellia; order SCGC-AAA011-G17; family JACPNG01; genus JAGVYI01. Next base: position 17,505 of record JAGVYI010000002.1, on the reverse strand, counting down.
TCTCTTTTCAAAGAATCTGCTTTCACTCTTAAGCCTTTGTACCTCTGCTTATCGTGTTCTGTTATTGAATAGTCAAAACCAATAGTTCCACCAATTCCGGACCTAGCAGCAGCTGTAATACAACGTTTAGTATCTAAACTTCCATCACTTCCTCTGTCTACCAAATTGCAACTCCCAGAAGCACCACCGTAGGAGAAAACAGTTCTATCACCATAAACCCTGATACTGTAATTTCCACGTTTATCATTCTCATGGACTATACTTTTAGCTCCTACCAAATCATTATACACAAAAGGTGTAGCTATAGCTGCTTCTAAGGCAAACATCCCCCCCAATACAGCCATTACAATTTTATTATCTTTTTTCATTCTTTACCTCCTATTAATTATTAATTCCTTAAGAGTAGTAGTATATATAAGATATTCGAGAATGAAAGTTTATAAAAACGAATTATTTAAATATAATAGTTCATTATAGTAAAATAATGATTAAGTTAGATGCATATGACAAGAAAATTATAGAACTCCTGTTACAAAACTCAAAAGAGCAAGTAAGTGCAATAGGGAAAAAAATTAGACTAAAAAGGGAGAATGTAAATTACAAGCTAAATAGGTTAATTAAAGAAGGTTTAATAAAGGAGTTTAATACGATTTTAAACGAAAAAAAACTTGGAATAACTCATTATACAGTTTTCTTACAACTAAGAAACCTCAAAGAAGAAACAGAAAAAAAGATTATAGACTACTTAAAAAATCACAAATATATAAGTTGGATTGGAATCATAGCTGGAAAGTGGAGTTTAACATTTGATATTTTTATTTTTGAAAAGCTACAATTAAGAGAAGTACTAAAAGATTTAATCTCAAAATTTGGGAATTTTATAGACGAATACACGGTATTAGATCTTCAAAATAGTAAACCTTTCTCTTATAAATATCTTCAGAGTAAACCGATAAAGAGTATAGAAAACCAAGATACTAAAAAACCCAAGTTAGATAAGGTAGATTACAAAATACTATCTTTGTTAAATAAAAACTCAAGAACAAATTATGTGGAAATATCAAAAAAAACAAACCTAACCCCAAATGGAATAAAAAAAAGAATAAAAAATCTAGAAAAAACAAATATAATAGACAAATACTCCATAACTATTAATTTTAGAGAATTAGACTATGAATGGTACGGTCTGCAACTTAAACTTACTAAATTTGACGAAGAAAACCTAATTACTTTTTTAAAAAGCCACAAGAAAGTAATTTTCTATCACAGATATATTGGAGCATGGGACTATGATATAGGAATTATTGTAAGGGATTCAAAGGAGGTAAGAGAATTCATCAACGAATTAAGGTCAAAATTTTCAGATATTATAAAGATAACAGATGTTTTCTTAGTATTGGAAGAAGTAAGTGGATATAGCCTACCAGAAGGAATATTTAATATTAGTTAGCATCCCCTCTTTTTGGAAGAGGACGTTTGATTGTAATAGGTATAACATTAGCATCAAATTCCATGCGGGCAATTTTTACAGGACTAAAATTAATCTTCTCAAAGTCTTCTTCCTTAAGTTTCAAAATAAGGGGGGCTCCCATCGCAATTTGCAAAGCCCGAGCACCAATAATCCTGGCAATCTCATATTTGGTAAAATGCTGGGTCATTTTGGTAGAGTTCATTCTAACTTCCTCCGCAATAATTCTGTTGAGCGAAAAGCAATGTCAACCATCTTTTGAATATCTTCAAAAGTCAAGGCACCATCCCCCCCCTTTTGCATGGCGCAGATTTTACCGTCAGCAACAGCAATAGTCAAGCGGGCATCAAGAGCCTGCTCTTCCTCAAAAGAGGGATCAACAAGGTATTGCTGACCAACCTTAAGGACCGTACAAGAGATTGGAAGCCGAACAATAGGAAGACCTTTATTTGATGAAGAACTATAGTCAACAATACCAGTCTTTGCATCATACTTAGGAAACTTTGCATCCTGCAAAGCAGCAATAGATGCAAGAGCACAAGCATCAAAAAGGTTACCATTATCATTGAGAGGATAAATATCAATAAATACCATCCAGATCTTCTCACCAGATTTAACGCAAAGCTTCTTCATATCAAGAGCGCCAGACTCGCGAATAGCCCTGTCAACAACACGTGAAAGCTCAACAGCAGCAACATCAGGAGGGCCTGTTTCAAATTCAGGAGAAGCAAGGGGTATAAGTTCAACATTAACAACAATAGAACCCTCATCAGGAGTATCTGGATAAGGTTCGCCAACACTAAGTTTTACACCGGCAACAACCTCTGTCCCAGCAATTTTAACGCGTGCTGAACCCTCTGAAGATCTTGGAGAAATTACCCTCTCAACAACAATCGGCTCACGATACGCCTCTAAAGAGCGCTCATCAAAGCGTATGCCCTTTTGTAAAAGGCTTGTGATATAATCAAGTGACTTATTTGCCATTTTCATCTGCTCCTTGTGGATACTTTTCGCGAAGCGCTTTTGCCTGCACATCATGAAGCGCACTGCAGGCCTTTTTTGCAAGTTCAACAGCCGCAAAAAAGTTATCCTTTGAAATCATACCATCAAGTTGGAGAAGTGTAATATTTTTTGACCTGGAAGTCATAGCAATAGGAATATCAACAGCTTTCAGCTCGCAATCTTCTTCGCTGGTAAGGTCAACAACAAGGTTATCCTCAAGTGCACCGACAGAGACAGCAGAAACCATCTCTTTCATCAAAAACCCAGCATCAGCAAGAGCCATGCTTGCAGCAGTAATGCCTGCACACCTAGTTCCGCCATCAGTCTGTAAAAGCTCAATAAAAACATCAACAACTGTATTTGGAAATTCTGAAAGGTCAATAACGCTATTAAGTGCTTTCTCTGTTACTAATGAAATCTCCCGTGAGCGCCTGCTCGGGCCTGGTCTCACACGCTCACCGCTTCCAGAAAAAGCCATCATATTATAATTACACCGAAGAACCCCTCGTTCAGGGTTACGAAGAAAAGTCGGGTGAAATGCACGTGGACCGTAAACAGCAGCAATAGCAACAGTATTTCCAATGCGAAAAAGTGCAGAGCCATCAGCTCTTGGAATAACACCCACCCTTGTTTCCATAGGTCTGAGCTGGTCAAAAGCACGGCCATCTGATCTGGAAAACTTTTTACTTGCCATCAACCCCTCCGCGCTCAAGAAAAGCCTTAACCTTATCAGTAAGACCAACATGTTGTGGTTCTCGCTCAACAAGGTAAATAGAACGCTCTGCTAAATACTCTTTTTCAGGTTCACCTGAAATCCAGACCCTTCCATTCTGACCGATGGTAATCTCACAGCCTGTAACTTGTTTTATAAGAGAAACCATACTTCCCTGTTTGCCGATAACGCGTGGAATCTTAGCAATAGAAATGTTGATAATGCGCCCACCCTTAAGTTTTTTAAGACCTGGACCCTTAACAGTAAGGTCAACAAACTTAGCACGGTTCACCTGAATAACCTTGCAGGTAACAATATCGCCAAAATCATAGTATTTTGCAAGGTCACTTCCGCGTTCAATAAAATCAGAAGAAGCGTCTCTTAGCGAGAGGTTGGCTTCATATGCATAACCAATATCAATTTGCCAGCTAGACAGGCTCATGTTTACTACACGGCCGATGACAACGTCCTCTTCTCTTGGTATATAACGCCCAGCAAGGGGAATAATGCGTAAAACACGGCCATGAACAGAAATAAGGCCAAGTTGACCGCAAACAATCTCGTCACCATCCCGATAAGTGCCATCAGACGGCACAAAATCCATACCCTTAGCAAGGGTCTCACCAGGGATGACAAGTTGTTTTTCTTTGATAAGTAAACTCATATGAAAATGCTCCGTTATTTCCTTGAAAGTACGCGCAAAGAGACCTCGCCGTGGGTTTCCTTGTTGATTTCGGTTTCAAAAGGCTCATACAAACCTGCTGGCATAAATAGCACAGCAAGCAAACTACCATCATTTTGCCATTCGTCTTTTAAAAGCTTTCCGTAACGTGAAAGAACAGGATAAAGCCGTGCAGCATGATTAACCGGAAGCACAACCTCAACCTCCCACTCTTCTACTCTAACAGGCAAAATAGGGCGTAATTGATTCAAGACAGCATCAAATTGCTCTTCAGCAGAGCGAAATTCATCAATCCTAACCCTCCCCTCTTCAAATGCCCGCATAATACGGTCGTGTGGATGCGGGGTCTTTGTCTGAGGATTTATGGTATTACGGTGTATAAGGTAAACAAGACGATTGCGAGTCCTCTCACGAAGTCTGGCACGATGCTCAGAGGTAAGATGGATCTCACCGCGAGAAACAATCTCAGAAGAAATAACACGATTGTCTGTTGTTCCAAAAACCTTCTCCATATCCCTTATAGCAGCATGAAGACCTTTTTTCACATCACTAAAAATATCGTTTGTTGCAAGAGCATCATCCAAGGTGGCCTTCCCCTCACGAAACAAAAGAGCCTGGTCGCAATCAACAAGGACCTCAAAGGTAAGGCCGTCTTTTCGAAAACGGGCAATCACTGCTTTATCTACATCAACCATAAAAACACCAACAAACTAAGAAATTTTTCCAATCTTGCTTGAAGGAACACGAACAAGAGCGCGGTCTTTTACTGAAACATAAGCGCCATCAATGCGGTCAACAGAGTAGTCTTTTCCTAAAACCTTCTTAAGTGCACGAACTGCAAGTCGAAGACCATCTTCAATAGTCAGAGTCTCTTTGTAATTCTTCTCTAAAATATCCTTAACTTCACCTTCTGCCTCGCCGATTGCAGTTGCTTTATATTCAAAGTAAATGCCTGTAGGGTCAGTCATGTAAAGTTCCGGCCGGTCATTAACGCCTGCAAAGAGAATAGAAACCCCAAATGGTCTGCCGCCACCGTACTGGGTGTGGGCCTGTTTTATATCCGCAACATCCTTTACAAGGGATAAAATATCAACAGGAGTATCATAAGTAACGCGGTGTTGTTGTGCAAGAAGCTGGGCACGTTCAATGAGTACACGCCCATCCATGACAAGACCAGTCGAAGTTGCACCTATATGCTCATCAACCTGATATATCTTCTCTATAGAACCTGAAACAAGAAGACGCTCAACATGACGCTTGTCTGCGACAAGAACAACTCCATCCTTACAAACAAGACCAATAGCGGTAGACCCTTGTTTTACAGTCTTTTTTGCATATTCCACCTGCAAAAGGCGACCATCAGGACTAAACATTGTAGAGGTACGATCATACCCCATCATCTGATGCTGCATTGGTTGAATAGGTTCTGTCTCCATATTACCTCACATACCTCCTGGCTCTTAAAAGCACGCCAGACGTGTAAATGGTTTTGACAATCACAGGTTCTTTATTAATGTTTGCTATAAGAGAGAGAGCAGCGCGAACCAAATGAACGCTGGTGTGGGAAACGCGTAGGATACCCCTTTGGCTTTTAAAATCAGAAGGAAAAATAACACCTGCCTTGGCAAGGCCAAATTCTCCAAGAAAAGAAATAAGAGAGCGCTCAATTGCAATGCGAATTGATGAAAAAGAAACAGGACGTTTTGACTCAATCTCAAAAACAACATACCTTTTCTTTTCGCGCAGACTTGGGAGTAATGATTTCAATACGATAAGATTCACCAACCAATCAAAGGAGAATTGTCCCCGTTTTTATCCTTAATAAAAACCAGCAAACCCATTTATAAAGATTATGCTAAAATTGTATTGTTATGTAAGCGGGAGTTATTCTAGCTAAAGAATTAATTCTTCTTTTTAGTTGATAATTTGGATTTATAAAAATGGAATTGTATTAACATATTCGCCCTCATTTTTTAGAGGAATAATTTCTATTGTTAATGAATCATTTGGAAATGTTTGCTTTAGGTTTTTAAGTATGCTGTGGAGTTCTGAAACATCTTTGTGGAATATCTGAATGTAACAATTCGGTTTTCCCAACATAAACGTTATTGAATCAACAGACTCATTTTTTTTTGAGAATCTTTTTAATCTGTCTTGATTCTGTTTTGAAAAATTATGTAAATTTATTAGAATGATAGTGTAGAAATATCCTATTCTTTCCATATCATAATAAGCTCTTGTTGTTAAGATTACATTTTCGTCTTTTAGTTTTTTTAATTTGTATAGAATTAGTTCAGCTGAAATATCTGTAGCTCTGGATATATCAATTATTCTGGCATTCGCGTTTTTATTTAACACAGAAAGAATCTTTTTTTCTTTTTCATCTAATTTATATTCTTCTGACTTATATTCATGAAAAATACGGGGTTGAGCTTGGTTGTTATTTAAAAATTTTAACAGATAAAATTCAGAAAAATAAGGTTCAATTATTTGATATTCTGATATCTCCAAATTGTCCTGATTTAGTATTTCTGAGAGATATTCATTTCTTTCTTTTTCGTTTTTGAAAATAAATAATGCACCTATATCATATTTTGAAAGTGTTTCTATTGTTATAATCCTATTCTTACTTCCTTTTATTTCCCTTTGATTATCTTCAGTTCTTCAAATTTTTTTATTCTGTAGGCTACTTGCTCTCTTGAAATGTGAAGTTGTTTCGCGATCTTAGCGGCGTTTTCTCTTGAATTGTAGTAAAGCTGCGCCAGCAGGCTTTTATCTATTGCTTTTAGGTTTATCCATTCTTTCATATTTTTTTAGTTTTTCTTTGATTTATTAAATCTTTCCATTTTATTTTTTAATAAATTAGTAAAAATTAAAAGAAAAATATTTATAGTGCTAAAATAACTACTTTCTTATGACACAAACATTAGTCAAACAATTAAAGAAACAATTTGTACTGCCAGAAATGGCGAAGCAGAGAGAACCAAAAACTTTAGCTGAGGCTATTTTAAATTCTTTAATGTCGTTTCTACTAATCAAAGATAAAATAGGACCTTTGGAGGCTGGTTCTGTGATGAACAAAGCATTAAATAGAATCTTGGGGTTGAATTAATATGTTAGAGAAATATTTTGCAATAGGGATATACCTTGTTCTGCTCACCCTTATTACTTGGCTTTCTGCCAGACACAAAAATGTGGGTGACTTTCTCTTTGCTTCTCATGATGTTAGTTGGAAAAATCTCTCAGTTTCAATCTTCGCCTCTACTGTTTCAAGTTACAATGTGGTCTTAACCATAACCTTTGCCTTTATTTTTGGCCCCTATATCTTGCTTGTTTTCTTGGGAGCACTTGCAGCTTTTGTTGGGATTTACCTTATTGTCAAAAAATACAAAGACATCATCCAAGAACGGGGATTTAACAATATCATTGACTTCTTTGCTCATAAGTTTGACAGCAAAACTGCAACCATTTTGAATTTAGCATTCATCCTTGTTTTATTTATCTTCATCATCCTGCAATTTTTCATAAATACGTCCATTTTTTATGAAATTATGGGCTGGAATAAATATACCTCCTCAATTGTCATTGGGGGTATTGTTCTAGTCTATACAACTATTGGCGGACTAAAAACTGAAATCTATACCGATATTTTCCAAGGAATCTTAATGTTTCTAATTGTGGCCCTAGTCTTTATGGTGGATACTTCAGTTATTACCAGTCAGACCATTGGTAAAATTCTAGCCGACAAAAAGATTATAGTAAGCGCTATTGCTTTGGCGATCGCTCAGTTTCTTACTCTTCTAATTCAGCCAGAAATGTGGCAGCGAGTTGTTGCAGCTCGCAGTATCAAAGATATTAAAAAAGGGTTCATTGTCGCTTGGGTGCTGCTCACTTTGTTTATCATTCCACTAATCATAATTGGTATTTCGGCCAGAGCTAGCAATACCATCCAAGACCCAAGTAATCTATTCTATGACATTCTGGCAACCTCAGCACCAGTATGGTTTCTGCCAATTCTGGTAGTCGGGCTTTTTACCGCTTTCATGTCTACCCTTGACTCATCCTTATTCGCGATTGCATCCCAGCTCGGCAAATACGGATTTATCGTAAGGCGTGGTGAACATGAGAAAAAGAATAAGAGAGAATATGATAGAAGTATAGCCAAAAATACCAGAGTCTCAATTGTAGTTGTAACAATACTTGCTCTGATAGCTTCGCTTTTCCTTGCTGACTTTCTGTCTGTGGTCTTTGGCCTGATTTCGCTTATGACTGTAATTTCGGTAGCAGTTTTGTGGTCGCTTATCTTCAAACCATCATCAAATGAAAGTTTTGCTGCGATTTTGGTTGGTATATCGGCATTTATTAGCATGTTATTTGGCGGACTAATTACTCAGGAGGCGCTAACTTCATTATATCCGAGTTTCGTACTGGTGGGGTATTTGCTTTTACAGACATTAGGCATACGCATTTTTCAAGTTAATTTTAGGAGAAAAATAACTTGAGAACTCCAAGATATCAAATAACTGAAGTTACTCCAAGTCTTTGTCAAGCAATCTATGAAACTAGCAGGAATACGTACATTGTTATTGGAAAGAAAGTAGATCCAAAAAAAGTTGGGTTGGAACGAAAGGTTGGAGAAAATGAATTAGCTGTTGAAATTCCTAAAGAGTTACTAGAAAATATAAGTAAAGGAAAGGGGGAGAAATGGGATTAGAACCACTACTACATTACTTTAATACAGAGCACTTAAGTGAGGAAGTTAGAAGAAAGATTGCAAGACGCATTGCAGAAGCAAAGAAATACTGTGGCAGCGAGAAGCGTTATGACTATCATAGGTATGAAATAGAAAAAAATATCTATAGAGCGAAAGGAGATTTTAGCTCACCAGGCCGTACAGATGAATCTGGAAGAAGTCTTGACGGCGGTTGTGATGTTTACTAAAAAAGGTTGTTCAAACAGCTAATTAAATAATACAATTCTTGTTTGAGACAGTATAATTCCTAAACCAAGCAAGGTCTATTGCAATTATCTTATTCTGCCCCAACTATAAATAAGGTCTGGAGCTCACGCTTACTTAACAATGTATGCTAAACTTAAGGGGCTGTTAAAATACTAAAACTTTATCAAAAATTTTGTTTAGATAGTGATAGCCGGTTAGATCCTGAAAAAATTAATGGGATTAAGTCTTTTTTAAAGTAATAAATGGGTTAGATTATTAAATAGGTAGTGAAAATTGTTATTTATGGGCGGGATTGCTGGATTGGGACAAAAAAGGTTTTTTGGAGCAAGAAGAGCGTCAGCTACAGAGATTTCAGATTTGTTTATTAATGAAATTTATCCTGCTAATGCTATTCAGCAAATGAGAAATGATGGGTACAATCCCATAATTATTACAAGTACGCATGAACTAAGATTATTAGATGAGGAAAAAAAAGTTTTCTTAGGTGCAAGAAAAAAGTTACAGAGAGGAAGATTAAAAGTTGCTCATGAAATTTTACCAGCAATCCAATTACAATATATTAAAGATTTTCTTGCTGATGAAGCCAAATATAATAGACAAAGAACAATCCAGGGAAAAAATCCTGATTCACTAAGAGTCCAAGCAATGAGATCATATAGGGGGAAGTTAGCTAGAAATCATGCAGAGGCATTAGCAACTTGGTTATTAGATAATGATTTTGATGTAACTCCTCTTGAACATGATGATGCTTTGGAATGGGGAAAGGAAACTAATAAAGATAGAGCATTGCATGAAAGGGTTGCATCTCAATTCAGTTGTGGAGAAGTTGAAAAAGTATTGAGGTTTTACAAAGATGCAAGACGAGACATTCATAATTTACAAAAAACAAACTCTGAAAGACCAGACATACTCTCTTTAGGATGTGCACATGCTGTTGTTTATGATCATTTACTTGGAAGGGATGGAAGTAATTCTGTTTATATCCCTGCCTGGACTCGAGATTTCTTATCTATGTGGATTGATCCAATTGGTTCAGCACAGAAATTGTATCTAGAAGGAGTAGCAAAGTAAAAAATTCCTCCGATAAGTTTTTCTACGACTGTCATTCTTTCAATTGGACATAATCGCTGTTATGTCTTCCGAGCATCTAAAATGTGAGAGCCCGCAGGGCGTGGCAAAATTACGAAGTAATTTTGAGTTCAGAAGGTTACCCGGTGGTGGGACGGCGCGCGTTTTTGTTTAGAATTCTCAAGCAGTTGTCTATAAACATTATGCCCATTTTTTGCAAAATTCTCAAAATAACCTGTATACCATTGGTTAAGTGAGATTCCTGCTCTTTCTGAATCTTGAATATCACTCCAAGTTTCTATTCCGCCAGTTCTTATAACATGAAATTCCTGTGATGGAGATCCAGCTCTTACATATTCAAATGCGCGACCAGCAAGTTCTAGAGAAGATTCTCGAAGTGGTCTCCCGCTTACACCACCTCCAAATGTATGGGTGTAGAAATCGAAAAGTTTTCTTTCGTTTGGCTCAATTTTTTCTTTTCTTCTATCATAAGCAGTTGAAGTATTACCAAAATTCACGCCATCATAACCTAATTCAAATAATATATCTAAAAGCGCTGGTAATTGTTCAACTTCAGTGTCATTAGAGAATTTCACAATAACAGGAAGCCTTCTTGTTCTTTGGTCCAAGAAATGTTTTTTTACATATCTTAACCTATTTGCCATATCATCGTCTTGTGGTCTTCCATGAGCGGTGTTTGGGCAACTTTCGTTAATTTCTAGAAAATCAACTCCTGCCTGCTCATATAATCTCATTCCTTGAACGAGATATCTCAATTTTTCTTCTCCTTGAAAATCTGGAGAGCCCATTATACTCCAACCAATAGGAGTGTCCGCAATTCTCTCAAGTTTTTGGGCTCTTTGAGAATTTACTTCATCGCCATCATTTGGCAAACCTAACCAATTAGAAGCAGAATGTGAATTTGGATAAGGCACAAAGGGCAAATAAATTCCATCTTTTTCATTTCCTTTTCTTTGATTCCATGTTCCTGTTCCGCCAAGATATGCACCTGCTCCCTGTCTTGCGATCATTTTATAACATTCACCATTCTTGAACATTCCAGCAGAATTCATAATCGGTGTGCGAAAACGAATGCCCCAATGTTCTTTTGATAAATCTTCAGATGGAAAATAAGTTTCGGAAGGAACATCTTGTTTTAATTTTGCTAGAAAATCCAGTCGTCCAGAAGAATATTTTGAAACCACAGATTGAGGAGGTAATTTTGTTACAAGAGGACGGAGTTTACTTTCCCAATTTGCTAATGTTGTCGCTTTCATGTTATTAGTTAGTATAAATTGTATCTATAAAAGCCTTATTGTTCTAGTGTTTGGAAAGTGCGCCGTCCGTTGGGGCGGCTGGTCGGTGGTATTTTTAGTGCCTTCGAACAATTGGACATAATTTATGTTATGCCCCCCCGAGCAAAGCGAAAATGCAACATCTTTTGCAAAACAAAAGTTCCTGAAGAGTTATTTTGTGTGTGTAGAAATCCATTCATATAATTGTTGACCTAAGGAGTTTTTTTCTCTTGAAATCTTTCTCCAATCTAAATATTCATCATGTGACATTTCAGCGAGAGTTTTATTGCTTTCTTCAGGAATAAAAATTAATCCCAATCTTGACCAAAGATGTTTTTGCATTGAACCTTTCGGTTTATCTGAAAGTTGACCTTTTACATGAGACAAAAAGTATCTAGGTTCACTAAGTTTTTCGTCCATATATCCAAGACACTCTCTAAACTCACATTCTCTTGACTTCCCATCAATTAGTTTGAGAGTTCCTTCAAGATCAATGGTCTCTAATGCAAAATTAACAAATGTTCTTGGAAAGCCATTTAATGAATGAATATAAAACCCTGCATCAATAACAACTGTCGGTTTTCTGATTATTGAATAAGCCTGATTTACTTTTGATTTTGCAATTTCCTGAACATCACTAGAACGAGGTTCAATTAAATCAACTGGATGTTGAACAACCGAAATATCATATTTTCCTAAATCTCTTTGAAGAGATTGGACTTTACCTTGATTTGTAGTAGCAAAATAAATCTCCATATTATAAAGAGAAAAATTCATATATATAAAATTAGCGCACAAAGTAATTGCAACTGACTCTTATTAAATTCAGTTTGCCCTACGACACCATCTGCACCCCATCACGATATAAGCCAGCTATTTTATAAATAATCATATCCTCTATTTAATTATGGAAATACAAGAAGTGGAAGCAAAATCAATCTTAGTAAAATCAAAACTTCCTGAATCAGATTATGTGATTAACTGCTACACTGGGTGTGGTTTTGGATGCAGTTATTGTTATGCAAGTTTTATGGGGCGATTTGTTGAGAAGAAAATAACAGATTGGGGGGAATATGTCTATGCAAAAGTCAATGCAGCAGAATTACTGAAAAAAGAACTGCCGAAATTAAAAGACAAAGGAAAAGGAGTTACTATCTTGCTTAGTTCTGTAACTGACCCATTTCAAGCAACTGAAGCAAAATACAAACTATCTGAAAAGTGTTTAACAGTTCTCGCAGATTATGGATTTGAAGGAATGGTATCAATTCTTACTAAATCGCCAACGGTTTTAAAAGTCGTACCAATACTGAAACATCTAAAAAATGCAGAGGTCGGCATAACGATTACAGCCACCGATGATAAAATTTCTCGCTATTTTGAGAAATTTGCCCCGAATGCCACAGCAAGAATAGAAACGCTGGCAAGGCTCAATGAAGCAGGAATAAAAACGTATGCGTTTTTAGGCCCACTCCTACCCCATTTTGTGGCTGAAAAAGTAAAATTTAAAGAAGTGCTTGATGCTATTTACAAAACCGGAACTCGCAGACTTTTCATAGAACACATAAATCTAGCACCTTACATCAAGGATAGGATGTTACACGAATTAAAAAATATTAATACTGAGTTCTTGAAAAAGTTCTACTCCTCACAATCAAAGGATTATCGTGAGGAACTTAATAAAGCAATATACGAACTTCTAAAGGATTATGATTTTAAGTTACTGCATGACGAGGTTCTTTATCATAAAGAAGGAACTTAATTTATTAAAAAATCCTTCACTCTCAATAACAAAAGCATCAACTAGAATTGTTTTCCTATTTGTATTGATTTTAATTGCTCTAATATTCTTCTGTTTACCATAGCTACTTCGCTATCGTTATGACGGTAATCATGTCCGATACCGGATATGACAAGAAATTTTTTCGGTTCATTAGAATTATCAAAAATCTTTTTTACATCATTGGGCGCCACTAAATCATCTAGTTCTCCCGCAATTAAAATTATAGGAGATCTGATTTTCTTTGCATCTCTGACAGCATCATATTGGTCTCTATCTAAGACATGTCGAAATGGAACGCGAAATTCTATCTTTTTTTCTTTATCACTTGGCAAATCTCTTTGAAAAACGCTTACACCAGTTTTTCCCCATTCTTTGCGTCGCTGTCCTGTTATGGGACCAGACGATGGCATAATTCCTAATACAAGAGAAATCCTTTGGTCCCGTGCAGCATAAAGAATTGAAACCTGCCCGCCTCGGCTATGCCCCCCAAGTAGTATATACTTATACTTTGATTGACGAAGCATATACTCAAGGATGTTTTTAATGTCTTCAAGGTATTGTGTTACAGTATAATCAGAAATATCCCCTTCACTTTCCCATGTTCCAGTAGGTTCAAATCTAACTGTAGTATATCCTTGTTTACTTAACACCTCTGCCAAGTTGACTAAGTGCTTATAATCCTTAGAATCCAAGTAGCCAGGACACAGAATAGCAAGACGTTCTGTTTCATGTTTGGGATAATGGATTACGGTTGAAAGATCTCCCTTTGAAGAGGCTATTTCCGTTCTTATCGCTTTCATAGTCATTTCAATCATCTCCTCTAATTGAAATTTTCTTAAGTTTATAAATATGCCCTCAATTTAGATGACTTTAACTTAACAGCTCACCTATTGGGAAAGTTTAACAAAGTGGTGAACAATACCCATATACGTTATGGTAAATATAAAACACATTTTAAGCCTAAGAATTGTGTCTATGCCAGAAATGATAGATAATAAGTATAATAAAAAGTATTCCTGCAGCAATAAGAAAGTACAGGGCAACAGGAAAACCAGAAGAGCTACCTTCTTCTCTATAAGAATTCCCTCCTGCAACACTGGTCCATGATAAAGTATCAACTTTCTTCTTTATAAAATAGCGAAAAGAAGCCCCTTCGGAAGGGGAAAGCGATGTAAGGTTCCATGAAAATATAGGGTCTTCTTCAATAATAACCGGTTTTAAATCAGTAAAAGAAAGTTCACTAACATTAGAAGCAACGTCTTTAGGTATAATCTCAACAACAAAAACATCACTGACATTCTCAATGGTAGAAACGTCAATCGTAACTTCTGTACGATCAACACTTTTGCCAGTATCTTTGGCAGTTATGCTAAATGAGCGAAGAGAGCTTGAAGTTGTAATTAACTCTCCCTTTAATGCCGAAGATTTGAGAATCCTCTCAAGAATATCCTTTGCAGAAGAAGAATCAGTTGAAGATAAAACCTCAGAAACAAGAGAAGAAGAACTCTTCGTTACCTTATTATCCTCGCCAACAGAGACCACCTCAATGTTTCCTTCTGAGAAGTCAGTGGTACTAAGCTCAGAAGTATCAACACTGTTAAGAACACGAGACCTTAAAACAGAATCAATTGTTGGGCCTGAAGAAGAAGGGCTTGAAAACGAATCACTCGAAGAAGTATCACTGCTAGTTGAAGTAGTGCCACTGCTGCTTCCTCCACCTCCCCCACCACCAGACCCACCACTAGAACCACCGCCACTACTTGAAGAGATAGAAAGGCTAATAGAATAATTAGAAGTAGTATTTGAATTACCTGCATTATCTATGCACCGTACAGCCCGAAAGGCTAATAGAATAATTAGAAGTAGTATTTGAATTACCTGCATTATCTATGCACCGTACAGCCCACAAATGGTCACCATTGTTACTACTAGTAAAAGTCTTGCTAAAAGACTGTGAAGTGTTTACACTAATGGAGTGATCAGTTTGGTCTAAAGAACCATCAAAATAAAGGCTGCAGTTTGCAAGGAAAGTATCTGTAACATTATAAGAAAAGCCAACAGATGTACTTGTCGAGTTTGTACCATTTACTGGAGACTCAAGATAAACAATTGGAACAATAGAATCTAAAGAAAATGATACAGAAGTTCTGTTTTGCTGCAAAATAGTATCATTTGCATAAAGAAAGATTGTATGAGGTCCCTCGCCGCTTGAAGCGAATGTTGTATTGCCTGAAAGGGTAATGTTTGTACCAGCGTCCACACCAAACCAGCGAACAGATAAGTGGGGGTCAATAGCGCTAAAGTTAAATGAAAGGTTGCTGACATCTGTATAAGTAATGTTTTGCGGATGGGAAATAAATAATGATGGGGGATTAGAATCAACTTTTACAGTATAATTACTCTCGTTAAATGCCGTCCGCCCGGCCTTATCAAGGCACTGTACATTCCAGGTGTAATCAGCATCAGGAAGCGAAATATTGGAAAAAGAGGTGAGCACCCCTGAAGAAGTATTTACGGTTTCATTACCCATAAAGGTTCCTGGAAAATTACTGTAAAGAGTGCAGTTTGCTAGATTTGTATCGGTAGCTGTGAAGTTAAACTGAACAGTTGTATTTGAAAAAGTGTTATCTAAGGGTGTAGCTAGAGAAACAAGAGGGTCTGTAATGTCAACAGTAAAGATTCTGGTCTCGCTGGTTGTTGTAGTGCTTGTATCGTTGCATGAAACAGCAAAGCTATGTTGCTCCGCAGAAACAGTTAGGTTAAAAGAATCAATTGTGCCGCTTGGAACAGAAGCATGGGTTTGATTGAGCCCACTATCAAGAGTAAGGCTGCATGTGACTGTTGCATCCGTAGTATCAACAATGGTATAATTTATAGAGGCACTTGGAGTTGTAAAGAAAGTATCATTTAATGGAAGAATGTTGCTCAACTGGGGGGCATTATCAATACCACCAGAAACAACAAGAGAAAAAGTTTGTGGACCATTTGGAATATTTTGCCCGGTAACATTAACAAGGTATGTTCCATTATCTGGGGTAGGCAAAATAACCTGCTCTACATTGTTTAAAGTATCTAATGTACTGTTATGCGGGCTTGTAAAATCATTTCCATAAAAAACCGTGCCATTTGGAGAAGTAACGCGCAAGTCAAGGTTGTTTACAAGGTTTACTGAAGCAGAAGCAGTACTTGGATAATCAGTCCATACGAGAGTTGCTTTAAGTTCAACAGTCTTATTTACAACAGTGTAATTGAATATAGTAGAATTACCAGTTGAACTAAAGCTGACATTATCCTGATATAATATAGTACGGGGTGAAACAGGAAAAACAGAATTGCTAATATTAATGCGCCCCCACCCTGTTTGATTGCTTGGAATGCCATAACCAACATCCTGTGCACCATTAATAAGAGACGCCTTAATCAAAGAAGAAGTAGGTGTGATGCTCTTATTCTCGACATAGTATTGTCTAACCAAAGCAGCCGCCCCGGCAGCAAGAGGGGTTGCCATTGAAGTACCATCGCAATAAGAGTAATTTGCATTACTAGCAAAATCAGTTTTACACGGGTCAATACCACCAATAGTAGATTGTGTTGAAATAACATTAGTGCCAGGCGCAGCCAAATCAGGCTTTACCCTTCCATCATCAGTCAGACCACGACTACTAAAAGAAGCAACTTGGTTGATATTATCAGAAGCTGCACCTTGATCCGGATGATTGTCTTCAGTTGCGGCAATGCTCAAAATATTTTTTGCTGTTGCAGGACACACCACAGTATTTGATGTGCCCCCTTCATTACCTCCAGCAAAGAGGATAAGAAAATCAGTGTTGTTAAAGGCATAATCATCAACTTCAACAGAATCAGGATTGTAAGAACCACCAAAACAGGTACCTCCCCAACTATTGCTATGAATTCTAGAACCATTTCCATAAGCAGGAGCAAATAAGTTATGAAGGTCTGACGGGGGATAGAGAGTAGGAGTTCCAGCATCATCTCCAATTGCCTGAAAAAAAAGATTAGCACCAAAAGCAGTGCCGCGAAATTGCCCAAAACTTAAGTTGCCATCACCAACAGCAGAGCCAGCAACATGGGTGCCGTGGCCCAAATCATCATCAGGAGAAGTGCAACTCTCGCTATAAGCAGTGCAGTCAATATTTGCAATAGTAGTCCTGTTCCAAAAATCACGAAGAATTGTAGCAATATCCCCGGTATCAAGACCGCTATCAGCAATAGCAATAGTCTGACCGCTCCCATTAAGACCATAATTAAAGGAAGTATAATTGGCTCCGATAATAAGCCCTCCTTGGTCATTTAAAACAGAGTAAGTAGGCCTAAGAGCAACCCACTCAACAAAAGAAAGAGAAGCAATTTTTTCAATATTATCTGAAGACGTATGGAGAGATGCAACACCATCAGAAAAAGAAGGAAATGAAGTGCCCGCCTTATCAGCCTCTAAAAGAGCCTCTGAAACATCAGTTTCTGGAAAAATACGAACCTCAAGAAAAACATCTTCATTAGAAGAAGCAACATCATTAAGA
>JAGVYI010000001.1 GCA_018303365.1 Candidatus Woesearchaeota archaeon | reverse complement strand
TTCATCTTCAGATGCTTTTCTTAGCAGTGCATTTACAAACTCTTTGTTACTAAAAAGAATCTTTAACTCATGACTCACCGCCAAATCCTCACCAAATTCTCTCTCATACAATCTACGATACAAACTTAAACTGCGGGTTGAAACATCATTTTTCTGTAGAGAACCAATAACAGTTTCAGCAGCGAATTTTCCAGAATGCAAAGCATAGTAAATACCTTCACCAGTTAGAGGATTAGCAAAACCACCACAGTCTCCAACAGCAATGGCTCCGTTTGTTACAAGAGGTATATCACTCTCACTAAACCTTATTGGCCAAAGTTTCGGCTTCTGCACCTCTTCAGATCCACATATGATATGGCTTATTTCGTCACTCTTAAGAATCTTATTAAAAAGACCACGTACCTTAAGATTATTATGTAATGAAGGGTCCCAAACACTAAGTCCAACGTTTGCCATTGTACCACCTTCACAAAAAATCCAAAAGTATCCAGGCAGCACTTCTCCATGGTAATATATGCTTATCATACTGTCATCGTCAATACCCCTGCGCCATGTTTCCAAACCGATAATAGTTCTTTCAGAACTGTGTCTGGACAAATTATACTTTGCAGCTAAGCCAGAAATAGCACCTTCTGCTAGGATAACCACTTTGGAATTAATCTTTTTTTGACCCGTAGTAACCCCACTAATAAAATCACCATCTAATATCAAATCAGTGACCAAACCTTGTTGGAATTCGACATTTCCTGTAGAAACAGCATTGTCAACTAAAATTTTATCCAAAGAGTACCTTGGTATTACATAACCATATTGCTTGAAATCATCTGTTGGGGGGATACGACCTTCAACAACCACCCCCTCCGGAGATATAATTCTGGTGCCAATAATCTTATGAAAACTATCAATTCTATCTTCTAATCCCATTTCATGTAAGAGGTTTAGTGACCTTGGGGAAATTCCACCAGAACAAATTTTTTGTCTTGGAAAACTCTTTTTATCAATAAGGAGTGTTGGAATTCTTGATGCCCCTAAAAAATAAGCAGCTGAAGACCCAGCAGGTCCAGCTCCTACAACTATTGCATCGTACTCATTTGTTTGCATTTCTATTTCCTAGAAAATGCATCCAACAGCCATTCTCGGTCAATCTTCCTTTGAAACCTAACCCCAGTTCCAAAGCAGATATCCGATAGGATGGGAGACACCTTCTACACGCATACTGTCTCGCTTCATTCTCTGTAAATCCATATTTCTCTGATAACTTAAGAAAAGGGGGAAGACATCCACATTTAGGATTGTCTACTCTCCGCCCCTCTATAGTTTGACTGCCAAAAAATTCTAAAGTGCCAAATTCTTCTAACATGCTTTCAAACTCGTCACTTATACCTTTCGTTAAGTCATAAACATTCTTTATATTCATGGCACGCATAACTCCCGACTCTCGGGCTGCTTTATTTATAACCCCCTTCATCATACGTTCTCCCAAATCTTCTCTGATAATTTTTAAGAAGCCCATACTATAAGAGGCTACTCTCAATTTCATACGATTATACATTTCCCCCAAATCTTCATTTTTCATGTTACTACTATACAGTTTATCTTATATATAAAATAAACTGAGTACTTTTTAGTCAAAATAAGAAATATTTATATAAACCATATTGATAATTACTAAATGGATACTCCCAATGCAACACTTAAAGGCATATTTTTAGAGTCAGATTATGGACAGAATATAAAACTGGACACAAAAGATAAAAAGATTCTTTCTATTTTGGGAGATAATTGTAGGATCCCAACCACAGCTATCGCTGAATCCATCCATTCAAGCAAGGGCTCAGTTAGTTATAGAATTAAAGAATTAGTAAAAAAAGATGTTTATAGAAAAAACATAACGATTATCAATCCATTTATACTGGGATTTCCGGTTTATGTCGTTCTACTAAAATTGAAAAATATAAATCCTCATGAAGAAAATAAAATAATAAAATTTTTTGGTAACCATCCTTTCATTATTTGGGTCGGCGAGACACAAGGAAACTATGATTTTAACATTTCAATGACTGCAAAAAGTATAAATCATTTTGATAGGTTATTAAAAGATATTTATGCGAAACTAGGAGAAAGCCTAAAGGAAGCAAAGGTCCTTCATATTACTAAATTATATGGTTGCGACAGTTTCCCGTTACAATTACAAAAAGAATTAAATATTAAAACTGTAATAAAAAGAAGAGATTCTTCTTTTAGTTTTTTATTAAAAAGACCTTATTGTGACAATCAAAAAGGAAAAATTAAGCTGACTACGAAAGAGCTGTTGATATTAAAGGAAATCGCGGACAAAGCAATTCTATCTTTACAAGGAGTTTCAGAAAGAACAGGAATAAAACCAGACACGGTGAGAAATACAATCAAAGAAATGATAAGAAAAGAGGTCATTCTTGCATTTAGAGGAATAATGAACGTATCTTTCTTGAGGTTTCACGGATATGTCGTTTACTTCAGGTTATCACCTAAAGTAAAAGAAAAAAGAAGGGAAGAATTTGAAGAGTTCTTTAAGAATTCTGATTTTACCGCATTTGGAACAGAGGCATCCGGAAGCTACTATGATTCCATAATTTATCTTTTTGCTAAAAATCCATTAGAATTTAATGGTCTAATAAGAAACGTGAGGGGTAGATTCTCAGACATTATTGATGAGTATGCAACAGACTTAATATTAAAAGATTTCAAACTCACTTTCCTGCCTGAGGGTTTAACAAGTTCTTTAAAGCCCTAGTATAAATTTTTTAACTCTTTCGCCAGAAATCCCAGTACTTTAGTACGGGGATGATGTCACATTCAGTGGTTTTTCATTAAAATCTATGTACGTTTGCAGATAATTTTTATTTTTATTGCCTCTGTTGTATTAAAATGCTGTTCAGAATATGACCGCAATCCTTATTAATAAAAAGAAGGCACAAAGCGCGTATGAATATAGAACTTCTTCAAAAGATTCCAGAGGCAGCAGAAACTTTAATCATTCCTATTTTTGAAAAAGAAGCTCCGCCAAAAGAACTACCACAAAGCCTTTATTCAAAAGTTAATCAACTGCTAAAGACAGGAGAATTTGAAGCAAAACAAGGAAACTACATTGTTGTGCACACCCAAGAGCGTATAAAAAGACTATTCCTTGTCGGTCTTGGGTGCAAATTAAAAGCGAACTCAAATATCCTAAGAAATGCTGTTGCTGACTGTGCACGTCTTTCAAAACAGAGAAATATTTCATCCTTAGTTGTTATGCTGCCTAAACTAACTGAAGAAGAGGGCTTTATCATTCAGGCAACGGCAGAAGGATTAATGCTGGGTCAATATCTCTTTGAAAAATTTAAGACAGAAAAAACAGACCGAAAATTAATATCAAAGGCTTTTATCCTGGCAAAGAGAACAAAAGAGAATGAAGCAATGCTTCGCCTTGCAAAAGTAAATGCAGACTCTGTAATGTTTGCAAGAGACCTCATTAACATGCCTGCAAGTATTATGACTCCCACAAAGCTTGCTAAGGTGGCAACTTCTCTAAAATCTAAGAACATGAAGGTAAAGATTCTTGAAAGAAAGGATATGGAAAGGTTAGGGATGGGGGGTGTTCTTAGTGTTGCCAGAGGAAGTGTTCAGCCGCCGAAGTTCATAATTCTTGAATACAAAGGAAGCAAACAAAAAAGTAAACCCTTCGTTCTTGTTGGAAAGGCTATAACCTTTGATAGTGGTGGTCTTGACATAAAGCCAGCTGATGGTATGAAAGATATGAAAAGTGATATGGCTGGCGGAGCAACAGTTCTCGGCATTCTCAAAACACTGCAGCAATTAAATCTTCCGTTAAACGTTGTTGGTCTAATCCCCGCAACAGAGAATATGCCTGGCCAGGATGCTTACAAACAAGGAGATGTTGTAATCTCTTACACCAAAAAGACAATTGAGATTGGTCATACTGATGCAGAAGGTAGGATAATACTTGCCGATGCTCTGGGTTACGCACAAAAATATGCTCCTAAGTGTATAATAGATTTTGCAACCCTGACTGGGGCATGCATCATCGCTTTAGGAACGGTTGCAGCAGGCCTTTTTAGTAACAACAGTGAATTGGCGGAAAAGCTTGAAAAGGCATCAAACCAAACACAAGAAAAAGTATGGAGAATGCCTTTATGGGATGAATACACAGAAATGATAAAAGGAGACATTGCTGATGTGCGTAATATAAGTATTCCTCCAAAGCAGGCAGGGGCTATTACCGCTGCAGCTTTTCTAAAAGAGTTTGTTGGAAATAATGATTGGGCCCACATTGATATAGCAGGTCCTTCTTATGTAGATATAGAAAAAGGTATTCTTCAAAAAGGAGCAACTGGATTTGGAATACGCCTGTTAACAAGGTTTCTTATTAATGAAACAAAGAATCACTAGTCATACAACGCATGTTTTCGGTGGGTTTTTCATAAAATGGTAAAGAAGTTCAATTGCCCTGCGGATATCTTCAAGGTGTGCAATACCAACAGTGGAGTGGAGATTTCTAACAGGAATCCCTACAACGCTTGAAGGAATGCCTCCACGGGATAACATGATATTTGTTGCATCAGTAGTTCCTACTTCTTCAACCTCAAGCTGGACTGGAATTTTTCTTTTCTTTGCTATATTGATGAGGTATTCATTTAAACACCTATTTGCAATTAAGTCAGAATCCTTTACTGTAATTGTAGGGCCAGCCCCGATAAGCTTCCTAGGTTCTGAACCGGCATCAACAGCATTGGTTGCATCAACGGCAATACCCCAGTCTGGACTTATTTCATAGACACTTGTTTTAGCGCCGTAAAGGCCGATTTCTTCTTGAACAGTAAAGGTATAATACACTTCCTGTTTAGAGCCTTCAAGCCGTCGTGAAAGCTCCATTAAAATGTAACATCCGACGCGATCGTCAAGAGCCTTACCAGATATAATCTCTTTTGAACCAAGAAGACAGGTCTCCTGAAAAGGGATAGCATAGGTTCCAACCTGTACTCCCAGTTTTTCAAGTTCAGCCTTTGATACGCCAGCGTCAATGTATATATCATCAAGTGATGGGACAGATGAAGGTATTTCCCCATCTTCTTGAAGTTCATGAAAACTAATGACCCCACGAATATTTGTTTTTGGTGTGATAAGTGAAACATATTGCCCTAAGAGTGTGACTGTTTCAATACCTCCAATTGTTGAAAAATATATTTTGCCGTCATTTTTAATATGTTTAACAATAAGGCCAATCTCATCCATATGTGCAGCCAGCATAATTTTTGGACCTTTCCCTTTTTTGTGACAGATAAGGTTGCCTAACTTATCAACATAAACTTCATCAACATACCTACGCATATAGCGCATGATTATTTTGCGAAGTTCCTGTTCATATCCACTTGGGGCAAGCACACCCATTAGACGTCGAAGAAGTTCCACTAGCTAACCTCCCTGCCACAATTTACAAACTGGCAAATAGGTCCTTTGTGTTTGAATGAAGGGCGTAGGCAACGTAAAACTGATAATTTAATAATCTCAATAGCTTGGTCAATTTCTCTTTCAGTGATAATATAAGGTGGGATAAGCCGAACACCTCGCTTGCCGCACCCTAAAAGTACAAGGCCTCTTCTAAGACATTCAATTATTAGATTATTCCTTTGTTGTAAGCTTTGAACATCAAAAGCCTGCATAAGTCCAAACCCCCTTATATTGAAGATTGGAGCTTTGCTTTGAAGTTCAATTAATTGCTCTCGAAGATATACACCCATTTTAGTAATATGGGAAAGTAGGCGTTCCTTTTTAATTATTCGAATTATAGCTGTTCCAAGGGCAAGGTCTAAGATAGAACCCCCTCCCCAAGTACTAGAAATGGCTCCAGCTTCAGGAAAGTATGTGCGTCTGGCAATTGCTGCACCAACCTGCAAGGCCTTTGCACTGGTCATAACGTCTGGAGAAATTGAGAAGTGCTCGTGTGCCCACCACTTCCCTGTTCTACCCATTCCAGCTTGAACCTCATCAACAATGAATGGAATTTTGTATTTTTTGGTAATGTTTCGGATATCTTTGACCATTTGTTTTTCAGGAACATGATATCCCCCTTCGCCTTGAATAGGTTCCAATACTACAAAACCAACATTATCAGGTCCACCCTCTTCTTCAATAATTCTTTTTAATTTCTCTCCAGCTTCTATATGAAAAGGCAGCCTGTGAATAGGGAATGTAAAAAAGTTTTTTTTCTGCACAGCCTTCGAGTTTGTCAAAGACAGGGCCCCAAGAGTCCGTCCATGGAATGCAGATTCAAAAGAGATCCCAACTTTCGCACCAGGCCTGCGTCTTAAACATATTTTAATCGCATTCTCTACAGCTTCAGCGCCACTATTGATAAAAAACGCAGCATTCAATCCCTTGGGGGTGATTTTAGTAAGCTCTTCAAGAAGATCGAGATGCTCTTTTATAACAAAGTCTTGTCCGGCATATTTGATTGGGCTTCTTCCGGTATGCTCTTTAATAGTTTTCATAAGTTCATGATGGTTATATCCAAGGGGATTAGATGCAATCTGTGAACCGAAGTCAAGAAACACATTTCCATCAATATCATAAAAATAACAACCATCGCCCTTTCTTGAATGAATAAATGGGTATGGGAATGACCATCCTCCATTGAGTGTTTTGAACCGCCGAAGAATAATTTTTGCTTTCTTACCAGGTACTTGCTTTACAGATGGTCGCATGAATCACCTCTTCTAATTAAAAAGATGATTGCCTATTATATATTTTTCTATATGGTTTTACATCAAGAAAGACCTTGCTCTTTTGTTCTCGAAGGTCCGCCGCGCTTGTAAACACGATACCTCCGTTTCAGTTTTTTCTCTTTCTTGCTCTTCCTCTTTGAAGAGGAAGCATACCCATCATCTGACCATGACATCGTCAATTTGTGCTTTTTGAAGTTTTCCAGAATAATCAACATAAATAGTTTTCGTTTCGGAAAATTCATAAATGCCTTCGATACCAGCTTCGCGTGTTCCATTACCAGTCAGTTTTACTCCACCAAATGGGAGGTGTACTTCTGACCCTATTGTGCTTGCATTAACATAGGTTATACCAGCTTCAATCTTTTCAATAGCAAGGAATGCATTCTGGATGTTATTGGTATAAATCGAAGAACTTAACCCATATTCAATACGGTTACAAACATCAATAGCCTCTTTAATGTCTTTAACGGCAATGATAGAAATACTTGGTCCGAAAATCTCTTCTTGTGCAATGCGCATAGAAGGAGACACATCGCTAAATACTGTAGGTTCATAAAAGAAGCCCTTTTTGTTCAGAAAGCGACCACCATGTAAGAGGCGAGCACCTTCTTGCTTTCCAATAAGGGTGTAGCCGTGTACTTTTTCAACAGCTTTCTGATTAATTAATGGACCAACATCTGTTGTTTTTTTGATACCATCGCCAACTCTTAATTTTTTTATATGATCAAGAAGCCTTTTCTCAAACTGTTTTTTCACCTTGTGATGGACAATAACTCGCGAGGCTGCCGTACATCTTTGACCAGTGGTACCAAATCCGCCCCAAATGACACCTTCAACTGCAAGTTCAAGGTCAGCATCTTCCATGATAATGATAGGGTTCTTTCCACCAAGTTCCAGACCAACCCTTTTTAGTCCTGCATATTGGACTATTTTTTCACCAACTGTTCGCGACCCAGTAAATGATATGCCGCGGATAGAAGGGTGTTTTACAAGAGCCATGCCAACATCATTGCCACTTCCAGTCACAAGGTTCAAAACCCCAGAAGGTATCCCCGCTTCAATAAGAAGTGCAACCAGCTTTGTTGCACAAAGAGGGGTATCAGAAGACGGTTTAAATATGACACTATTGCCGCAGATAAGTGCCGGTGCAAGCTTCCACGCAGGTATGGCAATAGGGAAATTCCAAGGGGTGATAAGACCAACAACCCCCAATGGTTGGCGGAAGGTCATACAAAACTTGTTCCGAAGTTCAGAAGGTGTGGTGTGACCAAAGAGACGCCTTCCTTCACCAGCCATATACTCAAAGATATCGATAGCCTCTTGCACGTCACCGCGTCCCTCAGAGATGACTTTTCCCATTTCCTTGGTAACAATTCGCGCGAACTTTTCTTTTCTCTTTCGAAGAATCTGTGCAGCTCGCAATAGTATTTCTCCCCGCTTTGGAGCAGGAACATCTTTCCAAGATTTGAAAGCAGACGTCGCAGCACGGACAGCCGCATCTATATCTTGCCTGTTCCCCTGCTGAAATTTACCTACTGGCGCTTTATTTGCTGGATTGATACTCATAAAAGTTTTTCCTGAAAAAGAGCGAATCCACTTACCACCAATATGGTGTTTGTAGGTTGTTACCATCTAACCCCCTTAAAATGTTGAATCTTTAAATAGGTTTTGTTCAATACAACCAACTATTTAGCTGTGCCAAGAAATTCTACAATACTCTTTACTGCAAGGTGGCTGGTCATATTTTGAATGTCATAAGTTGGACAAACCTCCACAATGTCAAAACCGACAATGCGAAGTGTAGCAATTCTTCTTAAAAGGCTAAGAAGTGTGATGCTTGAAATGCCCCCTGGAACAGGAGTACTAACACCAGGAGCAAAGGCTGGGTCGACAACATCCATGTCCAATGAGATATAGACCGGTATGCCCCCAACTCTTTTTTTGATTATAGAGAAGGTTTTCTCAACATCCTGAATAGGATAATGGTACGGATTAATGCTAAAAAGGTGTCGTGTGCGAAGCGCACGGAGTTCTTCAGCTTCTGGCTCACGAACACCTATCTCAAGACTGCGGGAAAGGTCAATATATGGAAAGTCACTAATATCGCAAACAACAGACCCATAATATTTTCTCGTTGAACAGACAAAGTCTGGATGGGCATCGAAATAAATAAAGGCCAATCTTTTAAAGTGGTGTTGAAAGCCACGCAATATCTCTACGGTGATAGAGTGGTCTCCTCCAAGGATTATAGGAAACTTATTTTTTCTAAGAATTAAATCTACTTTTGAAGAAACTTCAGATTTTTTTATATTTCCCGCATCAAAAAGTGACATTTTTAGTAACTTATCTGATGATTGTACAATGCTAGTCTTTTTCTGACGATAGAAAGTGCTGCGTAAACAAGATACACGCCTAATGCGGGTGGGTGCCAAGGATGACCCCTTGCGCATGGCATGACTGCCTCGCTCATCAGGAACTCCAAGAAGGACGTACTGTGCCGAAGATAGTTTTGAAACATTATTATAGGCAAATTTCATAGTTAGACAAGAAGCAACGCTCCAGGATTTTCAATATATTTTCTAATGGTTTGTAAGAATCGTGCAGCTTCAGCTCCATCAAGGATGCGATGGTCAAAGGTAAGAGAAAGTGGAAGAATATGCCTCGCCGCAACACTACCTTCTTTTAATATAACCCTTTCAAAGATTCGGCCAATACCTAAAATTCCCGACTCTCCTGGGTTTAAAATAGGTGTTCCGTAAATTCCTCCAATTGATCCATAGTTCGTTATCGTAAATGAACCTCCCTTGAGTTCAGCAATATCAATCTTATGACTACGTACTTTCTCTGCAAGCGAAGAGATTTCTTTAGCAAGGTCTAAAGCATTCTTTTGGTCAGCACCCTTGATAACTGGGACTAAAAGCCCGTCACCGCTGTCTACAGCAACACCGATGTTGTAATATTTCTTGACAATTATGTCTTCATCTTCAATACTGGCGTTTAATAGGGGGTGTTCTTTTAGTGCAGCAACGGCAGCTTTGATTATAAAAGGCAAATATGTAAGTTTTATTCCCTTTTTCTCAACATCTTCTTTTTGCGAATTGCGAAAGGAAACAAGTTCTGTGATATCTGCATCATCCATTGAAGTTACTTGAGCGCTAGTGCGGATTGAATCAACCATGCGCTCTGCAATCGTCTTTCGAATGCCTTTCATAGGAATTCTGTCAATATATCCATACATATCATATTTTCTGGTAACCTTTAATTTAGATGACTTTTGCGTATTTTGAGCAATTGTTGCACCATTATTGTCAAGATCTTCCTCCAGAATACGCCCTTCCCTGCCGCTCCCCTTGATATTTAAAAGGTCAACATCCCCCACTTTTGCAAGTTGTCTTACTTTTGGTGTTGCAAGCACAGCTAGTTTGTTTTTCGATGTTGCTCTGGTTTGCTCATTTCGTATTGGTTCTTCATCAGGAGCTTCTTCTAGTTCTCCGACAACCCCCACAGAGGTGTGTCTTTGTTCTTTCTCTTTCGTCACACTCTCTTGTTGTTCAGGTACATAGGGTTCTTTACCCTCATCAATGCTTACAAGAGGCTCGCCTACTTTTACTTTATCCCCTTCTTGTACATGTATTTTAACAATCTTACCCGCCTTAGGGGAAGGTATATCAACAATAGCCTTATCAGTTTCAATTTCTCCAAGGGTTTGATCTTGAAAAACAGAATCTCCTTCCTTAACCTTCCAACTGATAATCTCTCCTTCACTGATTCCTTCTCCAACATCTGGAAAACGAAATACAAAAACCATGTTAAAACTCCAGCACCTTTTTGATACCAGCAGTGATGCGCTCATCAGGAAGATAACTTTTCTCTAATTTGGCTAACGGAAATATGGTGTCAAATCCCGTAACACGCATTATTGGTGCCTCAAGGTGCAAAAGCCCATGTTCAGCAATAAGCGATGCAATCTCAGCACCGAATCCTCCTGTTCGCGGAGCTTCATGAACAATGACAACGCGTCCTGTCTTCTTGACAGAATTAAGAATCGTTTTAAAGTCTAATGGTTTAAGTGTGCGGATGTCAATAAGTTCAGCAGATGCATCAATCTTATCAATTGCTTCTTTGCACTCTCGAATCATCGCTCCCCATGAAATTATAGTTACATCATTTCCATTTTGGATAACCTTGGCCTCTCCGATAGGGATTGTATATGCCTTCTCAGGAACCTCTTCTTTGATAGCACGATAGACTCGTTTGGGTTCATAGAAAATAACAGGGTCAGGATCACGAATCGCACTGCTAAGAAGACCTTTTGCATCATAAGGTCCACTTGGAATGACAACTTTGAGGCCTGGAACATGGGCATAAAGTGCTTCCATACTCTCAGAATGGTGTTCAAGTGCGCGAACGCCTCCACCATATGGGGTGCGCACTACAAGTGGGCAGCTGAACCTTCCCCTGCTGCGGTTACGAAGGCGTGACGCGTGGCTGATAAGCTGGTCAAATGCAGGGTAACTGAATCCTGAAAATTGGATCTCAACAACAGGCCTAAGGCCATATGCGGCCATTCCAATAGCTACTCCGACAATTCCAGATTCCCCAAGAGGCGTGTCTATAATGCGTTCACTTCCAAATCGTTGCCATAATCCTTCAGTTACACGAAATACGCCACCATCAATTCCAACATCTTCTCCAAGAACAACTATGTTCTCATCTAGTTCCATTTCACAAAAGAGTGCTTGGTTGAGTGCACTAACCATATTTATTGATGTAATAATGACACCCCCGATAACCCAAGTTTATCATAAAGTACTTTCTCAGAAATATTTTCAAGTCTCGAATAGGAAAACAGTTGTTGAATAGCTTCTTGCACCCTGTCTTTGATATCAGCCATATGTGGCGCTTCTCCTAGAATCGCTTCCATTGAGATAACACTCACATCATCGTGGTCATATCCACACGGGTTAACCATCCAAAAGTCTAACATACCCTTTTGATGTACATAAATGACAAATCCTCCTTCAGCAATACCCCCTCTATGGGTATGAATCCCCTTTGAGCCTATTTTGTAATCTTTTCCGTGTATGCTTACCCAAACATCACGGCGTTCTCGTTCAAGTCTTAAATTCATTCCGTTTGCAATATAGCTTGAAATATTGTAAGACGAAATAACCTGTTGCATAACCTCATCTAATCTGGATTTGTATGCTCCAATCCCAAAAGGATGTCCAACAATTCGCTCAAAGTTGACAACTGGATAAACAACAAGTTGACCAGGAGCAATGACTGTCGCACCTCCAGCGCGCCGCTTTTCTCTTAAAGCAATACCCCCATCTAAAAGATGGTGGGAGATTGAAATAAAATCTTCCGGGCATATCCCTGCCTCCCAAAGGGCATCATTAAGCTTAGGGCTAAATTGATTTTTTTTATTATCCATTCCAAACTCAATTACAGGTGAATTATACTCAACTACAAGAAGAATGTCGTCTTGGATTTGCCCAGTAAGTCTGGCTTCTGCAACTCTCATTTGGATTTCTTGAACTTCATCATAGGGTCTCTGACCAAGGTCAACCCAATACGCATGTGCTTTTGTTTCCAAAGTCATTCACCCTCAGATGTTCGCTCTTTAAGCGAGGAAAGCTGTTCTTGCAAATACCAAGGCATCTTTTCGTACATAAATTTAAACATATCATCAACACAAGGCGGTTCTTTGTTCTCCATACTTTTCACAGCAGATTCAATCTTCTCAGCTATGTCTTTGAGAAGTGCATCCTCCTCCTTTGCTGACCACATCTTCATATTTTCAAGATATTTCCTAAGGCGCAAAATTGGATCCTTTTTGCTCCACTCATCAACTTCTTTCTGTTGCCTATATTTTGAGGCATCATCTGCAGTTGTGTGGTCTCCTAACCTATAGGTAACGCATTCAATAAACGTTGGTCCATTTCCATCCCGTGCGCGCTTAACAGCATCCAATGTCGCTTTATATACTGCAAAGACATCATTCCCGTCAACTTGGATACCTGGAAAGCCATAAGAAATCGCTTTTTGTGCAATTGTTGAAGCGCGGGTTTGTTTGCTCCTAGGAACAGAAATTGCGTATTGATTATTCTGACAGATAAAAACAACAGGTGCAAAGAAAATGCCCGCGAAATTCATAGCTTCATGAAAATCTCCCTCTGAAGTACCTCCGTCTCCAAAGTAAGTGATAACAACTAGATTTTCTTTCTTCATTCTTGCAGCAATAGCAAAGCCAACAGCATGAGCCGGTTGTGTCCCAACAGGAATTGAAGTGGGAAATATGTTTATCCCTTTTGGAAGATTACTTCCTCTCTCATCCCCAGCATAATAAAGTAGATACTGGTCAATAGGCATGCCCCTTACCAAAAGACCACCTATTTCGCGAAAGGAAGGGATTATCCAGTCTTTAGGTTCGAGAGCATAGGCACTTCCAACGCTTGAAGCTTCTTGTCCCTTACTTGGGGCAAAGGTTCCGATACGACCTTGTCGCTGGAGGTTAAGCATTCTCTCATCAAGCTTACGTGCAAGAACCATGAAAAAGTAAATCTCTTGAATCTGCCTTTTTGAAAGATAAGGCATGTCCTTTTCATCGCATTCTCCATTCCCCATTAATATTTGAAGATATAGCACAGAGAATTTTTCAACTGTTTTTTGCATGCTTTTTCTCCTTAGTCTCCAACCGCCCATTCCTTGATCTGTGGGTAATTTGCAGGTCCACAAATATATTTTCCATTTTTCTCGTTAAAAAGAAAAGGGACGCTGCCGCACTTGCCATCTGCAAGTTTATGCATCAACTGGGCATTCTTTTCATTATGCCATACTTCCAGAAGTTCGACATGAATGCCTTCTTCAATTTCAAGTCGCTCCAAGAGAGGTTGCATAGCATGACAATGAGCGCATTCTGTTCCAAAAAACATCAAAAAACGGTTTCCTTCACTCAAAAGAATCACCCCTCTCCATCAGTAAGGACAAAAAAAGAGACAGTCTATATAAAATTTTTCTTTTAATTCATGGTTGTATTTCCTTATTAGGAAAGACAAGAAAGGAATATTTTTTTAAAAAGAGGAATTAAACTTGCAATCTATGAAAGGTGTTGTACCGACGGTATTCAGCTCAATAGCTTTAGCGGTTGTAGGGGTTGCAGTGAAACTTACAGGCGAAAGCGTGCATTCACTTTCACTAAGTGCAATGCGTTTATTTTTGGCTTTTCTAACTGTTCTGATAATTCTCCCGTTTGTTGACAGTAAATTCCTTATGATAAAAAAGAGCGATCTTCCTCATTATGTACTTATAGGCCTTTTATTAGCGTTTAGTACATCTTCATTTGTAGCAAGTCTACAACGCACCACTATTGCAAGTGCTGTTCTCATCATCTTTACAGCACCCTTTTTTCTAATGATATTCAGCCATTTTTTTCTTAAAGAGAAAGTAACAAAAAAAATGATTGCCATAACCCTTCTGGCCTTTGCTGGCATTGTAATAATGAATCCATTGCAAAAGGAGCAATTGTTTGGAAATGCGCTTGCTTTTTCGGCAGCAATTTTTGGTGCTGCAACAACAGCCTATATGCGTCATGAAGAGAAGACCCATTCAGTTGGAACTATCTTCTGGTTTCTCCTCTTTGCAACGATCTTTCTCATGCCTTCCATATTTATTTATGGGACTGCAGGAGTCACAGAGAATATTCACTGGATATTGCTTTTAGGGGTATTTACAGGCATAGCTTATCTTTTCTATACCGAAGCCCTTGAGTATCTTAACGCAGTTATTACAAGTATGATTGGGATGGTGGTGGAGCCGCTTGTGGCCATTTTCCTTGCATTTATTGTGTTAAACGAAGTACCAACAATCCCTACAATGATTGGAGGGGGCCTACTGATATTTGGGGGTGTGCTTCTTCAAGAAAGAATATTAAAAAAGCAAAAGGGTTTTAATATTCACAAGATTATATGGTTTCAAAAGAGGTGATTATGACCCATATTTCCGAACGCGAGCAGGAACTTCCTGATGCAGTCATTGGAGAAATCTTCCGCCTTACTGCAGAAGACAAGAGCATAATCTCCTTAGGTCCTGGGCAACCAGATTTCCCAACACCAAGACCAATTCTTGACGAATGTAAAAGGGCAATCTATAAGGCAACAAGGTACAGCTCCCCCGGAGGGGTTATAGAATTAAGAGAGGCACTCGTAAAGAAACTAAGAAAAGAGAACAACATAAAGTTAGGTCCCGAAAACATTATTGTAACTACTGGAAGTCAGGAGGCGATTTTTACAGCAATGCTCTGTACTCTTGATCCAGCGGAGGAGATTATTGTTCCAAACCCAGGTTACCTCGCTTATATCCCTGCAGCAAACCTTATTCATGCAGTCCCTGTACCATTAAAGCTTAATGAGGAAGATGGTTTTGAAGTAAACCCTGATGAGTTAAGAAAGTTAATAAACAAAAAGCGCACAAAAGTGATCCTAATAAACTCTCCGGCAAATCCAACCGGGAATGTCCTGAAAAAAAGGACGCTTGAAGAGATTGCAGGTATTGCAAGGGAGCACGACCTATACATTTTTTCAGATGAAGCTTACGAAAGGCTAACTTACGGAACCAAACATGTAAGCATCGGTTCTCTTAACGGTATGGGGGACCATGTCATTACTTTTCAGACCTTCTCTAAAACCTTCTCTATGTGTGGTTTTAGGGTTGGATACTGCGCAGGACCAAAAAAATTAATGCAGGCAATAGAAAAAGCACATCATTATCTTACCTTGGCAGCTCCACATATTTCTCAGCTGCTTGCTATAAAAGCACTTACAATAAAGAAAAGCTATATTGAAAAGATGAGAAAGGAATATGAGAGAAGAAGAAATTTTCTTGTAGAAAGGCTAAACGAGATTGGTTTGAGAACTACACTTCCTAAAGGGGCATTTTATACCTTTTCAAACATAAGCGAATTTTCAAAAGACAGTACAAGGTTTGCAAGGGATCTATTAAAAAAGTCAAGGGTGGCTGTAATTCCAGGGGTAGAATTTGGAAAGTTTGGAGAGGGGTACATTCGTTGCTCTTATGCAACTGCCTATCCTATGTTAGAAAAAGCAACAGCAAGAATTGAAAAGTATCTCAAAAAGTATGATAAATCACTTCGCTCTTGAGTAATATTGGATGAGCCCCCTTAAAGCAATGGCTGCCTGCTCAGGAAAGGTGTAACACGGAACACCATGCTCCTCAAGATTTTCTTTGAGGATATGGGTAAATTCCCCACCTGCTGAAACAACAACCAGCGGTTTTTTGCCTTCTTCTGATGCCTCTACAAGCACATCAATTATATCTGCAGTTATGAGTGGTGTTTGATATAACAATATAACAATAACCATATCCACATTTTCATCTCTAAGGGCGTATTCAATAGCAATACGATATCGTTCGGTTGTGGCATCTCCAGCAAGATCAATAGGGTTTTTGATGGTGACTATTTTTGGTAATGCCTTCTCAAGCGCACGGCAATTATCTTTGTGCATGTGTGCTAACAAAAGACCGGCAGAAAGCACAGCGTCTGCACAAATAATCCCAAAACCCCCTCCATTGGTGATAATCTGTACTCTGGAACCAGAAGGCGATGTTGAATATTCAAATATTTTAGCGTAATAGAACATTTCATCAAGCGAAGAGGCATAAAGCACTCCTGCTTGACGAAATGCTGCAAAGTACACCTCTTTGTCCCCAGCAAGAGAACCAGTATGAGAAAGTGTTGCTTGTGAACTTGATTCATGAAGTCCACCTTTGATAACAATGACTGGTTTCTTTTTTGAAACTTCCTTTGCTGTTTCAAGGAATTTTCTTCCATTGCAAAGTCCTTCAATATAAAGGCATATGACTCTTGTCTGTTTGTCAGAACCAAGATATGAAAGAAGATCACTTTCATCAACGTTTACAGCATTACCATAACTGATGAATTTTGAAAACCCATAACCATCTTCAGCAGCAAGGTCCAAGATTGTAGAACCAACAGCACCAGATTGGCTAACAAAAGCAATCCCCCCTGCTTTTGGACGTTTCATGCGATACTGTGGGATAAAAAGAGAGTCAAAGCCACTATGGGCATCAAATGTACCCAAACAATTCGGACCTATACAAAGTATATTATGTTGTTTAAGCGCGCGTGCAAGCCTTTCTTCAAGTTTGACATTGCCAACTTCACGAAAACCAGCACTAACAATGATAACGTGCTTGATTTTCTTTTTTCCACAGTCTTCAATAATCTTTAAGACATAAGGGGCTGGTACGGCAATAATTGCAAGTTCGGGGCGTGACGGTAAGACCCCAACAGATCGGTAGACCTTGTGGTTGAGGATTTCACCTGCATTGCGATTAACAAGAAAAATCTCCCCATCAAACTCGGAGTCAAGGAGGTTGCGAAATATTACATGACCGACTTTCTTTGGGTCACGGGATGCACCAACAATTACAATACTTCTTGCATGAAAAAATGGACTAAGGTTCATAATGTTGCCTCTTTTTTAAAAGAAGAAGCACATGGTTCTTAAATAGGTTTTGATTGAGGGTATCAAAGAGAAACCTATTTAAGCAAAAAATATTGAAGACTATTATGGGCCCGTAGCATAACCTGGATAGTGCGACCGGCTTCGGTTGCTATTGTAGATGACACCGGTTGATGGGGGTTCAAATCCTCCCGGGCTCGATTAATTACAATAGGGGACATTAGTATGCAATGGCAATAAAACAAATTCCATCTGGGGGTGACAGGAATCTCTCTTATATTATTATAGATGAAAATTCAAAAAAATCAGCAGTTATTGACCCTTCCTATAGAATAGGTGAAATCATAGATGAGATAGAAAACCAATGTCTTAAGGTATTATATATTATTAATACACATACCCACCACGACCATATTGCAGGGAATACTCTTGTTAAGGAGAAAACAGGGGCAAAGATAGTTGCGCACAGATTGGCTTCTATATATCACGACATTTCTGTAGATGAAGGGGCTGTGTTAGATTTAGGGGAAAAGAAGCTAGAAATAATATTTACTCCGGGCCATTATAAGGACCACATTTGTGTCTTGGAAGGAGAGAATCTCTTTACAGGCGATACACTGTTTATTGGGTGTATTGGTGGTACTCATTTTATGGGAAGTAGCGCCAAGGACCAGTATCAAAGCATATTTGAAAAACTATTAAAACTTAATGATAAAACGAAAATATACCCTGGTCATGATTATGGCAAGGCACCTGCAGCAACGTTAGGAAGTGAGAAGAAAACAAATCCGTTTCTTCTGCAGAAAACCTTTGAAGATTTTTGCTGGTTAAAAGAGCATTGGGAAGACTACAAGAAGAAGCACAATCTAACTTAAAAAGATTTTTAAAATGAAAAGTAAACAGAAAAATGTGGTAAAGGAAAGTGAACTTGGTTTGACAGTAAAAAAAGAATCTGACTTTTCGGAATGGTATAC
>JAGVYI010000020.1 GCA_018303365.1 Candidatus Woesearchaeota archaeon | reverse complement strand
TTACCCTTGCATAATCTCCTATTGTCACCCCAGGACCAATAACCGAACGGGCTCCAACTAAAACCTCCCTTCCTATATTCACTTCACCAAGCAACCAATAGCCTTTCTGATTAACATGAGAAGAAATAATTGTCTGCGCCCCCAATTGTGTACCATAACCAATCTTAATAAGCTCCGGGAAAAACGGATCAAATGAACTTTGCGGGGCAACACCAACGACTTTACCCTCAAGGCCTTGGGGGGGGTCTTCTATATCAACCCCAATAAATTTAAGAAGTGCAACTGTTGCTTTTGGTGACGGACATAGAAAAGCTGTAAACGATACGATAAGACCATTATACTGTGTCCTTAGTGGATGCTGAATCTTTCTCCACGAATCGTGCCCGCCAAGCCCGAAAAGGCAATATCTTTTTGAGGGGTACTGTTCTAAAAAATGCATAATTTCATTGTCTTGAGACCTAAGGCATATTCCTGGCTTGGCACTTACAAATGGAGAATTAAATAGGACGGTGTCCAGGCCCTTTCTTTTTGTCCAACCAGCTATTCTCAAAATGGTTTTTTGTAAATTACCCATTACTTAATCACTATAAAATGATTATAAAAATCTATTGGTAACCAATATTGGAAACCTTTATATATGACCCTAATCTGAAATTGGGATGGATTCTGTCCAAGGCTCATCTTCAGAAGCAATGATTCTTCGGCTTATTCGCTCTTGCGCAAATGGAATATCATCTAAAGAGGTATATGAAGCTGTCGGCCTTGACAGGCATACTGTTGCAAAGCATCTTGCAACCTTAGAAGGGCTTGGGCTTGTATCCTGCCGCAAAATTGCCGCAAAATAGGTATGGCAAAGCTGTGGTATCCTGTAAAATCTGCACTTCTTGAGAGGCTTAATATGGGGGAGGGAATTATTGATGAGATTAAGAACATCCTTATGGACTCTCCTGACAGAATTAACATAATTGATGCCCAAAAAAACCTTATCTGGGCAAACGATACCTCTTGGAAAGGTGCAAAAAAATGTTTTGAGCGCTATAACCACCAAAACGAAGCTTGTATTGATTGTCCTGCTGAGAAAACCATTGAGACTGGAGAAAAGCAGAGCAACATTGCGATTGTCAAGGATTCCAGAGGAAAGGATGTTACACTTGAATTTACGACTGCCCCCATCAAAGATTATAATCAAAACACTATTGGTGTTGTTGAATTTGTAAAAAAGATTGAGGAAGGGGATGCCCCCTTTTCTAAAACGAAGGAGGTTGGTTGAAATGGAACAGGTTATGGATCAAGTTACCAAGACAATGACTATTGGTGAGGTTGTAGAAAAATATCCAGCAGCAGCAGATGTATTGCAGCAATACGGATTGCAGTGCATTGGATGCCATGTAAATCCATATGAGAGCATTGAGAGCGGTGCACGCGGCCATGGAATGGATGAGGCGCAAATCAACCAGATGGTAAAGCACCTTAACGGCAAGCTTAGGGAAGAACCATCAGCTCATGAAAGGGTTATTGTTACAAAAAAGGCCACAGAAAAATTCAGACAACTCCTTGAAACTGAAAACATCAATGAGCACTACATCAGGGTTGGTGTCCGTGCCGGTGGGTGCTCCGGTTATAAGTATCTTCTTGATTTTACCAAAGAGTCGCAGAAGGAGGATATAATCCTTGAGCAGGATGGTGTTAAATTTGCCATTGACCAAACGAGTATGCCCCTTTTGAAAGGAACCACCCTTGATTATGTTGATGGGCTTAACGAATCAGGATTTAAATTCAACAATCCAAATGCAAAGTCTTCGTGTGGATGCGGGAGCTCTTTTAGTTAGAGAAATTTTTTATCTTTTCTCTTGTTTTTCTAGGAGGCATGTATGAAAGCTGACAGACAAACACCAATTGTTGCAACAAATGTTTCGGAGCAGAACGAGGCTATTCGGTCTCTTGAGGTTGGAGAGCGCCTGAATTCTGTTTTCATTGAGATTGACCGCAGCAGATTTGACCATGCAGACAAAATAAAGGCGCGCTACAGCTCAAAACAAGGCCTAAGTAAAGAAGTTGTACTTCGCATCTCTGAGGATAAACACGAACCTGAATGGATTCGCGAGAAGCGCCTTAAAGCATATGAATACTTTCTTAAGACCCCCCTCCCAAAATGGGGACCAAGCCTTGAGAAGCTTGACCTTAACAAAATTATCTACTATGTGCGGCCAGATGCACAAAAATCAGAGAACTGGGATGAAGTTCCAGATGAGATCAAACGCACTTTTGAGAGGCTTGGCATACCTGAGGCTGAGAAGCATTCTCTTGGGGGTGCTGGCGGGCAGTATGATTCT
The DNA here is from genome assembly GCA_018303365.1 of Candidatus Woesearchaeota archaeon. GTDB lineage: Archaea > Nanobdellota > Nanobdellia > SCGC-AAA011-G17 > JACPNG01 > JAGVYI01. Next base: position 19,523 of record JAGVYI010000020.1, on the reverse strand, counting down.
GAAGTTGTCTATCACAACCTGAAAAAGGAATGGGAAGACAAGGGGGTTATCTTTGAAGACATGGATGCTGCTGTGCAAAAGCATCCTGAACTTGTCAGGAAGTATTTTATGAATAAATGCATTCCTATAAATGATCATAAGTTTATCAGCCTTCACGGAGCTGTCTGGTCTGGGGGTACATTTATCTATGTTCCAAAGGGTGTGAAGGTAACGATGCCACTTCAGGCATACTTTCGCATGAATGCGAAGCGAGGCGGACAGTTTGAGCACACACTCATAATTGCGGATGAGGGAAGTGAACTACACTACGTAGAGGGTTGCAGCGCCCCTCAATACACATCAAGTTCTCTTCATGCTGGATGCGTGGAGGTTTTTGTTCACAAAAGAGCCAGGGTGCGCTACAGCAGCATTGAAAACTGGAGCAAGAACACGTTTAACCTGAATACAAAAAGAGCTATCGTTGAAGAGGACGGCGTTATGGAATGGGTAAATGGCAATATGGGATCTGGGCTGACTATGCTTTATCCATCAAGCATTCTTATTGGCAGAGGCGCAAGGACAGACATGATAGGCATTGCCTTTGCAGGACCCCAGCAACATCAAGACACCGGCTCAAAAGTCATACATGCTGCTCCTGAAACAACGTCGGTTATTCGTGCCAAGAGTATTAGCAAGGGCGGTGGCATCTCCAGCTATCGCGGATATGTCAAGGTGATGCCTAAAGCCCATGGTGCAAAGACAAGTGTCGTGTGTGATGCTCTTTTGTTAGATGATGAATCCGTTTCCAACACATTTCCTTATATGAAAATAGGAGAAAAAGATATTGACGTTGTACATGAAGCAAGCGTTGGCAAGATTAATGATGAAGACCTATTTTATCTTATGAGCAGGGGCCTTTCAGAAGAAGAGGCAACAAAGATGATTGTCAGCGGCTTTGTTGAGCCTATTTCAAAACTGCTACCATTAGAATATGCAGTTGAGCTAAACAAACTAATCGAGATGGAGGTTGAAAATTCTGTTGCATAATTTTCTAGCGGAGGTTTCCTATGAATACTACAGTTATAACTCAAGAAGATGGCTTAGAGAAAATAAAAGAGCATTCTGCGAAGATAGGAGAGCCATCATGGGTACTTGACCAGAGGCTTTCTGCGGCTAGAGCCATGCCTTCTTACGGTGAACCTGTTTTTAAATATGGAATAGATATCTTCCTGCCAGTTGACGAGTTCGATTTTTCAACAATCGTTCCAACCAATTCTTTGCAAGATAGGTTTTGCGTTGAAAAAGAGGGATACACTCTTCTTGACTTTTGGTCTGCATTTGAGCGCTATCCTGGGCTTATGCGCGAGCACCTTCCGTTCCCTATTGAAGATAAATTTCTTGCACTTCATGGTGCGCTTTGGAATAAGGGAACCCTTCTTTATTTGAAAAAGGGCTCTAATGTGCTATTGCCCATCTATTATGATAGCTTTGTTGAGTACACAAACCAATTTGACACGTTGCTTGTTGTTGCAGAGGAAGGAGCTTCTGCAGTAATTGTGAACAAGGTTGCTGGTGGTTCTCCCAACCCTGTTTTTCGCAGCGGTGTTGTTCGCATTGTTGCAAAAGAGGGGGCACAACTGACCTTTGTTGGTTTGCAACAGCTTTCTGGCGGTACTGTAAATTTCTCCAATCATTCCTGCCAGATTGGAAAGGATGCGTCTGTTGTTTTTGTTGATGCCCTTATTGGCTCCAATTACAGCAAATCAGACACATCCCACCATCTTCTTGGTGAAGGTGCCAGGACACACCATATTGGTATTTTTCTTGGAGATGGTAAACAGCGATTTAATATCAGCAGCGCGGCTTTTCATCACAAACCATTTACGACCTCAGAAATATATGGCAAGGGAGCACTTTATGGCAAGGCTAAATCCCTTTATCGTGGACTTGTTCGGATTGAAAAGAATGCTGAGAACTCAAATGGATATCAAAAAGAAGAGACACTTCTTTTGGGAGATAATACTGAAGCTTCAGCAATCCCTAATCTGGAGATTCATAACAACAATGTTCGCTGCAGCCATGGCGCTTCAACCACCCATGTTGACCAAGAAAAACTTTTCTATCTTGCTTCAAGAGGGATAGCTGAAAAAGATGCCTTATCCCTTTTAGTGAACGGGTTTTTTACAAGTATAATCTCTAAAATTGGTGTTGAAGAAATATCATCCGAGCTTCAACAAATAATGGAGGAAAAAATAGCCCATGCAACTTAAAGAAGCCTTGCAACCTTTGGATATTGAATCTTTAAGAAAAGATTTTCCTATTTTGCAGAGGATGGTAAACGGACACCTTATAACCTATCTTGATAGCGCTGCAACATCTCAAAAACCTAAACAGGTCATTTTGGCGCTTGAAGACTATTATAAAAGATATAATGCAAATATTCACCGCGGAGTATACAAGTTGAGCGAGGAAGCAACACAGGCGTATGAAGATGCCCATACAAAGGTTGCTTCTCTTATTGACGCTTCTTTTGACGAGATAATTTTCACAAGAAACGCAACCGAGGGGTTTAATCTTGTTGCATACGCGTGGGGACTTGAGCATGTAAAAGAAGGCGACAATATCATTGTCAGTTGGATGGAGCACCACAGCAACCTTGTTCCATGGCAGTTTGTTGCTAGGCAAAATGGAGCGGTGCTAAAACATATCCGCATTACTGAAGACGGGCTCTTGGATATGGATCACTTTTTATCTATTTTAGATGAAAGGACAAAGATTGTTTCAATTACACAATTTTCCAATGTGCTTGGCACAATAAATGATGTTAAAACAATAGGTAAGCTTTCTCATGAAAAGGGAGCTGTTTTTATTGTTGATGCTGCGCAAAGCGTTCCTCACTTTGCTATATCTGTAAAAGAGATTGACTGCGATTTTATGGCTTTTTCAGGACACAAAATGCTCGGGCCTACAGGAATAGGTGTTCTTTATGGAAAAAAAGATATTCTAAATACCATGCGGCCTTTTTTATATGGTGGGGATATGATTAGTGAGGTTAACCTTGATAAATCTTCATGGAATGAAATTCCTTGGAAATTTGAAGCCGGAACCCCAAACATTGCAGGGGGTATTGGTCTTGGTGTTGCTGCAGACTACCTTCTTGGGGTTGGTCTTGATAGAATATTTGAACATACAAGAAACATCACCAAATATGCGCTTCAAAAACTTTCTGAGATTCCTGGGGTTGTGATTTACGGCCCAAAAGAAATAAACCTTCGGGGTGGGGTCATATCCTTTAATGTTAAAGGAATCCATGCACATGACCTTGCAAGCATACTTGACAGGTTCGGGATTGCTATTCGCGCCGGACATCACTGCGCAATGCCCCTCATGAAGCACCTTGGCATCCAAGCATGTGCACGAGCAAGTTTTTACCTTTACAATACCCTAGAAGATGTTGACAAGCTGATAGAAGGAATTAATGAAGCACGGAGGATTTTTGGCTATGTCAGCTGAAGAAATGGTATATCGGGAGAACATTCTTGCACACTATCGCGAACCACAGAACTTCGGAGAGTTTGAGATTGCCGACATTTGTAATAAAGGGCTTAATCCGCTTTGCGGCGATGCTGTTGAGATATTTGTTCGTCTTAATGGGGACAAGGTTGTTGAAGACGTACGATTCAAGGGAAGCGGATGTGCTATCAGCCAAGCCTCTGCATCAATGTTAACCGAGACCCTTAAAGGAAAGAGCCTTGAAGAAGTAAAAAATATCAGCAAAGAAGATATCCTTGGGATGCTTGGGATTCCCATAGGACCTGTTCGCCTAAAGTGTGCACTTCTTTCCCTTCGCGTTCTTGAAGGGGGCATTGTTAAATTTGAGGAGAATGGAGTGGCAAATGAGTCTTGAAATCAAAGACCTTCACGTAAGCGTTGATGGCGAACTTATTCTTAAAGGTATCAGCCTTAGTGTTGAAAAAGGAAAGGTTTATGCGCTTATGGGACCTAACGGCTCGGGGAAAAGCACACTCGCCAATGTTTTGATGGGAAACCCTAAATATAAGATTGAGAGTGGAAGCATATTTCTTGATGGGAAAGACATTACAAAACTAAAACCACACGAACGGGCACGGCTAGGCCTTTTCCTGTCATTTCAATATCCAAACGAGATTAGCGGCGTTACCATATCTAATTTTTTGCGTACTGCATTGAATTCCAAGAGCGATAAAAAGATAGCTGTTCTTGAGTTCCATAAAATTTTGAAAGAGAAGATGGGACTTTTAAAGATGGACAAGTCATTTATGACAAGGTACCTTAATGATGGGTTTTCTGGCGGTGAGAAGAAGCGCACCGAAATTTTACAGATGTCTATTCTTGAACCGAATTATGCTATTTTAGATGAAACGGATTCGGGGCTTGATGTTGATGCCCTCAAAGTTGTTTCGGAAGGGATTAATCAGCTTCTGGGCCCTACACTTGGAGTCATCATTATTACACACTATCAGAAAATTCTTAATTATATAAAGCCAGATAAAATATTTATTTTGATGGATGGAAAGATTGTTGCTTCAGGCGAGAAAGACATTATCAACGACCTTGAAGAAAAGGGGTATGACTGGATAAAAGAAGAAGCAAGCGCTTCATAAATGATTTTATTTTATGTAACCCCCTTTTTGAAGATTCCATAATTTTTTGTAGGTTCCGCCTACCTTGATAAGGTCTTTGTGCTTTCCCATCTGGACGATTTTTCCTTTTTCCATAACCACAACCTTATCTGCGTGCATTATTGTCGAGAGCCTGTGTGCAATGATTATGCTTGTCCTATTCTTTAGAAGCTTTTTAAGGTCATTTTGGATATCATGCTCTGTTTTTGAATCCAGTGACGAAGTGGCTTCATCGAAAACCAAGACCTTTCTGTCTGCAAGGATTGCTCTTGCTATTGACACCCTTTGCTTTTCTCCCCCAGAGAGTTTAACCCCTCTTTCTCCAACAATGGTTCTTTCTTTATTTAGAAAATCATTTATGGTTTTGTAGAGTTGGGCAAATTTCATCGCTTTTATTACCTTCTCTTTTGGTGCTTTTGGATTTGAGAAAGCTATGTTATTGTAGATTGTATCATCAAAGAGAACACATTCCTGGGGAACAATGCTTAATCCTGACCTTAGGGACTCTTGTTTAAATTCCCTGATATCCTTTCCATCAATAAGAATACTTCCTGAATCTACATCATACAGACGATATAATAGTTTGATAAGCGAGGACTTTCCACAGCCTGAATGCCCCACCAAAGCAACTTTTTGACCACTTCCTATCTTGAGGTTAAAATTCTCAAATATATTCTTTTTTCCATATTTAAAGTTTATATTTCTAAACTCAATGTCTCCACTTCTTATTTTCAATTCTTTTGCTCCATGGATATCTTTAACTTCATTCTTTATTTTTCCATACTGGAACAAGTCATGAAAATCTGCCATCGCCCTGTAATATGACCTGATGCCCTGTACGAAACTAAAAAGTGGACCTATAAGATTCCCGTACATTGTGTAGACGAAGACAAGGGTTCCAAGGCTAAGGGTCCCGGCAAGGAATTTTGTTATTGGAAAGTACACTAAGAAGAACACACTTGCACCTAATATCAATACATGGCCAGAGTCAAACCACCTGTGCAAGTCCCAAGCCCTAACAGAGGCATCTCCTGTCCTTTCGGTTAAATTCCTGAACCGATTTTTGATGATGTCTTCTTTTCCAAAATATTTTATGGAGTCTATATTTGTCAGGATATCACTAATGTAAGCCTTTTCAACATCCTCCTCTAAGTTCATAATTGCATTGAGATTTCTCTGTTTTATTTGGATGTAAATACTATAACCAATAAAGACAAAGGCCATCAAAACAACAACCACTGAAGATGTGATATCAAAATATATTAACGAACCAGCAACAACCAATATCTGAAATATCAGCGGTGCGACATTAAACACGATAACATCTGTCATGCGCTCTGTTGCGCTTCCACCCCTTACCAGCCTTGAAATCAGCGAACCGGTTTTGTGTGAAGTGTGGAACCTGTGAGAGAGGTGTATTATGTGGTTGAAAAACTCACGCTTGAGGTCCAAGATTAAGTTTCTCTCCAACCTGTTTATCATGTGCACTTTTATAAAATTCAGGATAGCACGTAAGATGATACTCAAAGCAAATATGGTCATTACCCATATTAATACCATGACTAATTTGTCTACCGGAAGCGCGCCGTTAACAAATTCAGTTCCTCTATCAATAATGACTTTGAACAAAAACCGGGATATAGCCTGTGAGGCTTCAACAACGAAAACAACAAATAGAATTATAAAGAACATAAATTTATACTTTTTAAGCAACCTCAGGTATATCCTGAAATTGTACCTAAAGTCAGTATTTCCTTTTTTTAGTTTGGACATATTTGCCTCTTTTGAAGGTTATTTAAAATAAAAGTTAAAAAAATTTAGCGAAGTAATCTTACATGCAGAAGGAAATTGGTTTCATGAGGCTGTGCAAACATAAAATCCTTTAAAAAGTTTTTCGTATCAAATAAATTTTTTAATAAAACCAATATTGAGGGTGAACAAGTGGATTTTTCTGATAATATATAAAAACAAGTTACAAAAATTAAAGTTTAATCTTGGATTTGACGAACTATCTTCCTTCGACATAGGAAAAATAAATAGGGAAAAAGGCAACTGGGTTCTTATTTGAGTTATAGGGGTGTCTATATGATTAAAAATAAAAATTCTAGCTAAAATCTACTTTGGGCACTTCATCAGCACCCTCTACACTCTCAAAGAATTCTTTTTCTTCATACCCAAGATAAGATGCCACATATTTACTCGGAATTCTTTTTATTTTAATATTGAACGACCTTACAGCTTCATTGTACCTTCTTCTCTCGGTTGCTATCCGGTTTTCTGTGCCCTCCAATTGGGATTGGAGTGCTAGAAAGTTTTCGGTTGCCTTTAGATTAGGGTATGCTTCGACGACAATATTCAGCCCGCGCAGTACAGACCCCATCTGTGCATCGATTTCATTCAACTTTGTAGGGTTTAGGTTGCCTGCCCCTAACTCTTGTTTAATCTTTGTAGCCTGCGTCCTCAAATTTGCTATTTCTGCCTGCGTCTCTGCTTCAAAATCCCTGGCCCCCTTTACGGTTTCAATTAAATTAGGGATTAAATCTGCCCTTCTTTGATACTGGTTTTCTACCTGGGCCCACTTTTCATCTACTGCTTCATTGAGATTGATAAGACTATTGTATGCCCCTACAAACCACAGCAGCAGGATTAGAACAATTGCGCCTACGCCAATGAAGACTTTTGTGGTTGTTTTCATGGTGTATGTCCTTGCTTTCTTGTTTTTAAAGTTTTTTCTACCTTTATTTTATCCAAACTCCCACCCATTGTTGCCAGCAAAGAGATTAATTCTTTTACCAATTCGTCTGGGTCCTGTTTGTTTTCTTCCTGCAACCTTCTTAGAGGGGTCATATCCAAACCATACTCTGCAGCTATTACATCCAACATTTCATTTAATTTTCGAGGTACGTCCCTTCCCTTTAGGAATATTAATCCATTTAATATTGGAAGCAAAGTAGGGATTGCCTTTTCTACAATTTGCTTAAGTCCTTCTTTAGATGTTGCCTCTATATACCCCTGTCTTAGATGTATTAACTTTGACCTAAACTCAAATTCCAACTCCCTTCTTATGTGTTTTTTTTCAAAGTTAAGGTCTTTGAATATATCATCTCCATGTAGAATGTTATGGTCCAGCTTCATATTTAAGAATTCTAATGGAAAAACATCCAATCCATTGGTTAATTCTTCGTTTGTCAAGAGAAGGGGATATTTTTTTGTTCTGGCGTAATACTCTTTTATTATCTGCCGGGTATCCGACAATACCTTTATATCCAGTTTTTTCAGGATTATTACGTGTTGTTCTTCTTTTTTTCCGTATGCAGCTATTGCTACCACATTTGATTTTAGTGTTTCTCTTAACTTTTGCATTATTTTTTCCATCTTCCCTCCTTTGGATTAATTTTTACCATCGGCCTCCAAAGCCTCCGCCACCGAAACCGCCCCCTCCAAAGCCCCCAAAGCCACCAGCCCCTCCTGAAAAACCACCTCTTGACCCTGGCAAGAAAATTGGTAAGAACAGAAGACCCCTTCTTCTTCCAAATATTCCTCCAAAGATTAATAAGAAAACAAATAAGAAATAAATCCAGGCCTGTACTGGCAAGCCTTGCGCTGGCTTGGTTGTCCTATAATCTGAGACCACTTCTTCCTGACCTTTAAGCAATGCCTGAACTGTCAGAAGAGACTCATATATACCTTTTCCAAACTCTCCTTGCTTAAAGTTTGGTTCTATTATTCTTGTGCCGATTGCAACTTTTGAGCTGTCAGGGATTAAACCTTCAAGACCATAACCAACCTCTACCCTATACTCCCCCTCTTCTTGAGCAATAAGGATTAATAATCCATTGTCTACATCTTTTTTTCCAATTCTGTTTGCTTCTGCTAATCCTATAGCATATTCTTCTTTGGAGAGTCCTTCAAGGGAAAGAACTGTAACAACCGCTACCTCAACGCTTGTTTCCTTTTCTATCTGTTCTGCCAGAGAAGTAATTCTTTGTTTATAGTTTTCAGATATGATATTTGCATTATCTGTTAGAAACCCTGTTAGCTTGGGGTAGGAAGCTGCCAGCGACGTAGGGATAAGTAAAAGGAAAATTAATAATACATTTATTTTTTTCATCTTTATTGAACGTTGCCTGATTTGGTACTGGGTTTTTTGATTAAACCCCTATTCCAAGTGTTGCTTTTAATTCATCAGAAGGCTCCCATGGCGGGTCAAATACCACTTCTACATCTACGTTCTCCACCCCATCCAATTCACCAACCTTTCTTTTTACCTCTTCTACCAAAACAGGACCGTAGGGGCACATTGGAGATGTGAAGGTCATTTTTACATGAACCTTTTTTCCATCTAATTTAATGTCATAGATTAATTCCAGTGTCCATATATCTATCCCAATCTCGGGGTCAAGACAGGTCTTGAGTACTTCAACTACTTGCTGCTTTGTTGGCATCTTTTTATTATCATACGAACCTTTATAAATTTTTAGAAAATGGTTGCAATATGCAAAACGTATATCTTGATTATGCTTCAACAACCCCTGTTGACCCTTTAGTAAAAAAAGAGATGGAGCGCTATTTCTGCCAAGCTTATGGAAACCCTGGGAGCCCTCACCAGCTTGGGCAGGAGGCACACCGCGCTATTGGAGATAGTCGCAGAAGGGTTGCTAAGGTTCTTAACTGCTCTCCTAAAGAGGTAATTTTTACCGGAGGCGGGACTGAGAGTGTAAATCTTGCAATTAAAGGAGTCTGCCGTGCTCTAAAACACAAAGGCAAGCATATCATTACTCAGAAGACAGAACATGCTGCTGTTCTTAGAACCTGCGAATACCTTGAAAAAAGCGAGGGGTTTGAAGTAACATACCTTCCTGTTGATAAAGAAGGGTTTGTTCGTGTTGATGATATTGCTGCAGCAATTCGCCAAAATACAATTCTTATCAGCGTTATGTATGCAAATAACGAGGTAGGCACAATACAACCGATATACCAAATGGGAGAGCTTGCACGAAAACACAATATCATTTTCCATAGTGATGCTTGTCAGGCTGGCGGCCTTTTACCGCTTGATGTTGGAAAACTCAATGTGGATCTTTTGAGCATTAACAGCAGCAAGGTATATGGCCCAAAAGGAGTTGGAGCACTTTATATTAGGAATGGAACAAACATCGATCCTATCATTCATGGAGGAGAACAGGAACAGGGTCTTAGAGGGGGCACTGAAAATGTTTCCGGTATTGTCGGATTTGCAAAGGCTATTGAACTTGCCGAGAACAGGCGCGAAGATGAAGTGCCCAGGCTTTGCAAGCTTCGTGACTTGCTTTTGGACGGAATTATTAAATCTATTCCAGATGCAAGTGTGAATGGCCCAACCAGATGCAGGCTTGCCAATAACCTGAATGTTGGTTTTAGAGGGGTTGATGCATCTGTGCTTGTTTCTCATCTTGATGCAAAGGGCATATCTGTATCCACAGGGGCTGCGTGTACAAAAGACCATATCAAAATATCTCATGTATTATCTTCACTTGGAATCTCTGACGAGACTGCCAAGGGCAGCATCCGCATCAGTTTAGGAAAGCATACCACTCAAAAAGAAATTGAGTATTTTATCTTTACCCTGTCGGATGTTATCCAACAGCTTGATAATGTTCACAAAATCACTTTGAGAGCAAATTTGAGATGACTTCAACTTTTTAGGAGGTAACAAGATGTCATATTTTGGCACACTTACAAACCCAGATGGCGTTGGTGAGGCTGGTATTAAAAAAGAGGATGGGTTTGAGAAGATCAGATTCCAGCTTTGCGTTAGGAATGGAAAGATTTCAGAGATATTCTTTCAGGCACCGGATAAATCACTTTTATTTACAATTGGGGAGTTTACTTGCGCAAAAGTGAATGGTGTTGATATTGAAAAGGCGGAAGAGACGTGTAAGAATAATGTTTTGTTGCGGTTTTCATCAAAAAAAGAGGCTGCAGACATTGCCCTTAAGGCCTTTTTCAGTGCAATTTCAGACTACCACAGCCGCCAGCAGAAAAAAGATTCTTTTGAAGATATTGTAGACGCGCTTGGAAAATACGAGGAAGGCACACCTCCGCGCAATCTTCGACATGAATTTGAATTGTGATTGTTATGAATAAACTCCTTTTTGGGACTGCAGGTATTCCGATTTGTACTTCTCCAAGAAATACCACAAATGGTATAAAACAGGTACGCGGCCTTGGCCTTGATTCAATGGAACTTGAATTTGTCAGAAGTGTCAATTTGAGTACTGCTCTTGCTGAAGAGGTTAGGAAGACTGCAACAAAGGAGAATGTGAAACTAACTTGTCACGGACAATACTTTGTAAACCTCAACTCCATGGATGCAGCAAAGCGCCGGGCAAGTGTTGAGCGAATTCTATCTGCATGCCGTATTTGCCATATTGCCGGAGTGTGGAGTGTTTGCTATCACTTTGCCTATTATCATCATCAGGATAAATCGCTAGTACTTTTGAATGTTAAAAAAGAAATTGAAAAGATTCTCCTCACTCTGCGCGAAGAAGGAATTCAGCTTTGGCTAAGGCCCGAAACCGGAGGGCGCGTAACACAGTTCGGTGACCTTAACGAACTCATCTCTTTAAGTGAATCTTTTGAAGAGATATTACCTTGCATTGACTTTGCCCACCACCATTCACGAACTAACGGAAAGTATAATACACATGAAGAATTTTTGTCTATCCTATCTACTATTGAAAGGCGCCTTGGGCGCCATGCCCTTAACAATATGCATATCCATACTGAGGGTATTGCTTATAATAAGAAGGGTGAGCGACACCATCTTAACCTTCAAGAGTCTGATTTTAATTTTCTCGACCTTGTCCAGACTTGGAAAGACTTCAACATTAAAGGAGTTGTGACCTGTGAAAGCCCAAATATTGAAAAAGATGCGCTTCTCTTGCAAAAGGCATATAAGAACCTTTTTAGATGAGTTCTAAACCTTAACGATAACCTTTTTAAGTCTGAACACCTTTATAATCATAGGTGGTTGAAATGGATAACCCTCCTAAGAATTATATCAGCATGGATGAAGCACGCACACTTCTTCCTGGACTTCGCAAACGACTTACCAGACTTATGAGAATCCACCGTGCGCTTTCCTTGATGCAAACTATTCATTTATCTTATGATGATAACCATGCAGAGGTTATTTCACAGATAAAACAATATCGGGAATTTCATCGACTTTCCTACCAAATATACAAAAACCTTGACGAACTTTTTTCAAAGGGCTGCATTGTAAAAGACCTAGATATCGGTCTTGTAGATTTTTATTCTCGTTTTGGAGGGCGGGATATCCTGCTTTGCTGGCAGCTTGGAGAAGCAGATATCCAGTACTGGCATGAAGTTGATGGTGGTTACGAAGGGCGCAAACCAATCTCAAAACTTATCGAAGGAAGGGTATAGGCCTTTTAGATATTTTTTTAAATTAGATTTTCACGAATTACCTGTGGCAATACAAAAGGATTTGTGGACCAGTTATATAGAAAGGTTGATTGGTCTATCAAATGGTAATTTGGATTCGCGTATTAGGGTTCACGAAAGAGAAGACAGAATATGGGCCGGTGATTTGGGGGTTTTTGTTCCGATTCTTATTGCAGAAAAGGCAAGGAAGCTATTTGTTACCGATGCAGGCATAATTTATGCTTGTCCCAAAGAGGGTGTTGAGCCATTTGCAGAAGCGGGTAGCAAGGTGCCGATATACACCAATCTTAACTTGAAGTACTGGTTGGTGCTTAAGGGGTGGTATGCAGGAGAGTTTGAAATCATTAACAAATCTTCTCTCAGTCTGCCTTTTGGTTATGTCCATCTTAGGCTCCTTAACAGGGATCCGGAATTCTATTTAAAGTATTGCGGTCTTAGTGAAGAACTACTCCCTTGCAGACTAGACGGCATGACCCATTACCAAGACATGTACATCCAACCACCTCTTCCTCTGATAAATATCCCGTTTGATATTTTAGATATCGAACTGTAGTTGATGAATATTTCATAAGTTTTTTAATTTTGTTCAGTTTTTAACACTTCTACACTTACAATAGGAATGTTTTTAAGGGTAGTGTTGACTTTTCTATCATGGTCCATCCTGAAAGTCTAAAACCAATTGGTCAGCAGAACGTAATCTGGGAAATACCTACTTCTTACAAGAAGGGAATGCTTGTTCCTGCTAGAATCTATGCGACAGAAAAAATATTACAAGGGATGGATGACGGTGTATTTAATCAAATCACAAATGTTGCGTGCCTTCCGGGCATCCAACAGCATGCACTTTGCATGGCTGACGGTCACTGGGGCTACGGGTTTCCAATCGGGGGCGTTGCAGCTTTTGACCTAGAAGAAGGAATCATATCTCCTGGCGGAATTGGATTTGACATCAACTGCGGCATGCGCCTACTTACAACAAACCTTTCGTACAAAGAAGTGCAACCAAAGCTCAGGCAACTTGTTGATCATATGTTCAAGACCGTTCCTGCTGGCGTCGGAACAAAAGGATTTGTCAAGCTGAGCCGACAGCAGTTCACAGATATTATGCAAGAAGGCACACGCTGGTGTGTTAAAGAAGGATACGGGTGGGAAGATGACCTTGAGAGGAGTGAAGGACAGGGCAAGATTGAAGGTGCTGACCCATCAAAAGTCTCTGACAAAGCAATTTCCCGTGGCCTTTCTCAGCTTGGAACTCTCGGTTCTGGCAACCACTACCTTGAGGTCCAAGTTGTGCGTGCACAAAATATTTTTGATGCAAACATCGCAAAGGCATTTGGTATCCATACACCAGATCAAGTTGTTGTGATGATTCACTGTGGCTCGCGTGGATTTGGGCATCAAGTTGCAACAGACTACCTTAGAATGTTCGACAGCGCAATGAAAAAATATGGCATTTCCATTCCTGACCGCGAACTTTCATGCGCTCCTTTTAGAAGCAACGAGGGGCAGGATTACTTTAAAGCAATGGCCTGTGCTGCAAATATGGCTTTTGCTAACCGTCAGGTAATCTTACACAGGGTTCGTGAAGGCTTCTCTAAAATATTTGGAAGAAGTGCTGAGGACATGGAGCTAAATTTAATTTATGATGTTGCACACAACATTGCAAAGATTGAAGAATATAAAATCGGGGGTAAAAATAAAAAACTTCTTGTACACCGAAAGGGTGCGACCCGTGCTTTTGGTCCTGGAAACAAAGAGCTTAATCCACTTTATCAAAGGACAGGGCAACCAGTCATACTTGGTGGCTCAATGGAGACTGGCTCTTATCTTCTTACAGGAACAAAGAAGGCTGAAGAAGAGACATTTGGCACCACCGCCCATGGTTCTGGAAGGACAATGTCACGTGTGAAAGCAAAAAAAAGCATTCGGGGGGATGTTCTTCAAAAGGACATGGAAAAACGGGGGATTTATGTTCGCACCGCATCAATGAGCGGACTTGCGGAGGAGGCAGGTTCTGCTTACAAGAATATAAATGATGTTGTTGATGCACTTGAAAAAGCAGGAATATCAAAACCAGTTGTTCAGCTAAAACCTGTTGGAAATATCAAAGGTTAGTCCATCACCTAAACCAAGACACAACTTTTGCAACCACTCCAAGAAAACCAATTTTCAGTTTGCCGCCAAAAGTCACTGCTTCAATACTAACCCTTCCATCTTTTCTGGCTTTTTGAAACTCTTCAAGGGGATCCTTTGCGATTCCAATCTTTTGTACTGCCTGCTGGGATGTCTTAATCACAATTGTCGGGTCATCTAGTTGCCCTATATCAATATCTTGTACTATACCCTCTTTTGAGACCACATAAAGCTCTAAGGGCATACCTGTGTCAAGTGTAATCTGTATGTTTGCCCTTTCATCACCGAAAAGAACTGCAACAGGTGTTGGAAGTTCAGCTCCCTTTACCTGTGCAAGACTTTGGGATAACTGCTGCCTGATAAGCTCCTCCTGCTGTGCCATAACCAATGTGCTTGATAAGAAGAGCATTACAATAATGAGAAGGATTTTTTTCATTACATCACCTCTTTTTTCATTTAGCTGAAAATAAAGGAGAGTTTATATACGTTTAGTTTTTTTGTTTTTTATGCAACCATATACTTTTCTTGAAGACATTGCAGTAGCAGATGTTGCTTTTGAAGCATATGGAGAGGATCTTGCAGAACTTTTTGCAAACTGCGGACTTGCCACCACAGCTGTAATGGTCGACCTTAAAACGCTTGAAGAGAAAAAAAAGAGAAAGATCAGCCTTCTTGGAGATGACCTTGAAAGGTTACTCTTTGATTTTCTTTGTGAGCTTATCTATCTAAAGGATACTGCCAGTTTTCTTAGCAAAAGATTTTCTGTTTCGCTCAACAAAAGTGTTCATAAGTATAATCTGCGTGTTGAATGTTTTGGGGACAAGTTTGATTATAAGAAACACGCAATGGGAAATGACGTTAAGGCGGTCACCATGCACCTTTTCAAGATTGAAAAAATAAAAAAAGGTTATAAGGCGACAGTTATTCTGGATATTTAATGATGGTGACAAAAAAACAGAAGTCATCGGCACAACTTCAGAATTCACATTACAGAAGTGCTAGATTTGGAGGATTTCTTCGCGAAGCAATATTTGGAGCAAATGATGGGCTTGTGACAACTACCGCGCTTATTGCAGGACTTTATGGCGCTGCACTTTCAAGCAGAATCGTTATTTTGGGAAGCCTTGCCGAAGTTGTTGGCGGCTCTATATCAATGGCTCTTGGCACATATATTTCAATCAAGTCTCAGATAGAATATTACCAAAATGAAACCAAGCGGGAGAAGAGGCATATCAAAGAATTTCCAGAACTTGAGCGAGAAGAAATAAAACGCATTTATGCACAAAAAGGATTTAGCGGACGTATTCTTTCCAAACTTGTTTATCATCTGACATCAAACAAACGCAGATGGCTTTCTGTTGTGCTTCGTGAAGGGCTTGGTCTTGCTCCTGAGCGTTTTGAAAGACCACGGACTGCTGCACTGACCATAGGGATGTCATATGTTGCTATCGGATTTCTGCCTGTGATTCCTTTTTTCTTTTTTCCCGCTGTCTCTGCACTCTTTTTTTCCCTGAGTCTTGCAGCACTTTTGTTCTTTTTTGGCGGTTCTCTTAAATCAATTGTTATTGGAAAACGCTGGTTTGTTGGGGGTTTTGAGGTGTTTTTTATTGGTGCAATTGCGAGCGTTGCTTCTTACTTTGCAGGAGCAATTATTTCTGGGTTAATTTAGAAGATGAGTTATTGAACAAGATCGTAATGGGTGTAACCTTTTTTCCTCAATAGAAGGTAGGCTGGAATTGTTTCTCCTTCTATCTGTTTTATGAGTTTTCCACTCTCAATTAATCCAGCCATCTTATATGCACCCTTTACCATTTCTTCTATGTCGGTTGGTGCAAGTCCAATATTTACCATAACTTTATCAATTGTTGCAAAGAATTCTCTTCTTGTTTGACTCCTCAATATTTTGCTATGGAGATCTTCCCCTCTTCCTAGCTTTACAGATGGGGCATCAAGCAAGTTTGCAGTTTCAACCATTCCCCTCTGGTAACCTCCTGGAAGCTTACCGTGCCAATTATTCATTGCCCCTGGGATTATGGCTTCTGGATGCTCCTCAAAATAAGTGATTTGATCTGGGAATGCCATTTTTAGAAGCTTATTTCTATCAAATTCATTCGACATATGTCACTACAGATTAGTAGTATATATAAAGGTTTCGGTTTTGGGTGAGATTTAAAAGGACCACCTTCAAGACTTGGAGTGTGTTGTTGTTGAAGAAGTGATTTACAATCTATTAACAGGTCAAGACTATGTTAGTAACCCCCGCTTAATGATTTTTTATAGTGTTAGTGATTGAACTGTCAAGTCCTAAAGAGCCGTCTATTCTTGAGCTACCAAAAGGAAAGAGGATACCTATATAAATAATCTCTATTTTTCAGTCTAATGTTTCTTCCTGTAGTATACCTTTTTGGAAGCATTCTTATTGTCAGCCTTGTATCTTTAATAGGCATAATTACGTTGCCGATACAACGGAAGGCTTTGCAAAGTTTTCTTATTTTTTTTGTGAGCTTTTCTGCAGGCACTCTTCTCGGGGATGCATTTATCCATCTTATTCCTGAAGCTACCAAACAAATCGGAATTGATATTTCTGTTCCATTAACGATCCTATTTGGAATTGTTGCATTTTTTGTCCTTGAGAAATTCATTCACTGGAGACATTGCCATATACCCAACCTCCAAGAACACCACCACCCTTTTGTGTATATGAACCTTGTTGGAGACGGATTTCATAATTTTCTTGACGGCCTTTTGATTGGGGGAAGCTATCTTGTGAGCATTCCTGTCGGAATTGCAACAACACTTGCTGTGATTTTCCATGAGATTCCCCAAGAAATAAGTGATTTTGGTGTTCTTATTCATGGCGGACTCTCAAAAAGAAGGGCAATTTTTTTCAATTTTCTTTCTGCAAGTTTTGCTTTTCTTGGGGCAGCACTTTCTATTGCAATCGGCATAGGCAATAGTCTTTTTACCTCATATCTTCTTCCGTTCACCGCAGGCGGGTTTATTTATATTGCTTCTTCTGATTTGATTCCTGAACTTCACAAAGAGCGCACTCCTTGGAAGTCAGCATTACAACTTGTATCACTCCTTCTTGGAATCGGGGTTATGCTTCTTCTTTTGCTTCTTTTTGAGGGTTGAAGACAAAAGTTATAAAGAAGGGCAATTTTCTTTTCTGAGGTGATTTTGTTTGAATCATGATGGGTATGACGAATTTGGCCCTGAGAAGGTTCTTGAAGTTTATAATCCAAAAGTTGGTATGAGGGGGTTTGTTGTGATTGACAACACAGCTCTCGGTCCTGGCAAGGGTGGCATCCGCATGACTCCTACAGTAACACCAAAAGAGGTTTACCATCTTGCACGTGCTATGACCTACAAATGCGCACTTGCTGGACTTCCCTTTGGTGGTGCCAAGGCTGGTATTGTTGCTGATGACCGCAAGATAAGCGCAAAGAAAAAAGACCAGATTATCCGTTCTTTTGGAGAAGCCATTCAGATTGTCTCTCCAAAGTATTATGTTGCTGCACCTGATATGAATACTGCCGAGCATGAGATGGAGATTTTCTCAAAGGCTGTTGGTTCACCGAAAGCCTGTACAGGCAAACCAAAAAAAATGGGGGGTCTGCCGCATGAGCTTGGAAGCACTGGTTTTGGGGTCTATCATGCGACAGTTGTTGCCCTTTCTTTATTAAAAAAGAATGTAAAAAAAGTGTGCTTTGCAATTGAGGGTTTTGGTAATGTTGGCTTTTTTGCTACAAAATTTCTCTCTGAAGCTGGAGGGAAAATTGTTGCTGTATCTGACTCACGCGGTGTCATATTCAATAAAAACGGTCTTGATTTCCAAAGGCTTGCCGATACAAAGAAAAAAGAGGGTACAGTTACAGCCTATACTGGTGGCAAGGTGCTTCCTGCAGAAGACATTTTGGGTGTTTCCTGTGATGTGCTTATTACTGCAGCTATTCCAGACCTTGTCAAGGCTGGAGACGTTGACAAGATAAAATGCAAGCTTAACTTCTTTATCAAAAAGGTATTCTTGTTGTTCCTGACTTTGTTGCTAACGCTGGAGGGGTTATTTCTTCTTATGTTGAATATATTGGCAAGGGAGAGAGGTATATGTTCAAACTTGTTGAAGAAAAAATAAAGAAGAATACAAAAATGGTCCTAGAGCTTGCAAAAAAGAATAAGGTCAAGCCCCGCGATGCGGCAATGAAAATTGCTCTTGACAGGGTTAGAAAGTACTGCAAAACATGCAGAATCTGAACTATTCTTATTGGTGCATTGTTAACTCTTCGGTGTCTGGAAGGGTAAAAAAATAAATGAACTCACTTTTTGGATTTTGCTAATTTTATTAAATCCAACCCCTTATTATTTCCTAGCTCCAAATTCGTAGCCAATTCATAAGGATATTTATTCAATACTTGATGTTTCCTACAGAAATTATAATAAATTTCATAACCTTTCATTATAGCAGAAGCACTTAACATTGAGCCATGAAAACCACGCATGACTTTTGTTCTTTCTCTTATTGAGTTGTGTAACCTTTCAATAGGATGATTAAAACCTCTTTCAGAAGCAATAACAATGTTATAAATTTTTCTGAAATTTCTTAGCTGTGTCTTGAGCGTGAGTAATCCTCGGCAAACGTCTTCTACTGAGTTCCATATCCTCAACTACTTTTTCCAAGGTGGATATCGGAACATTTAATGTAGCTAAAGTTTTGCCTATAACTTTATAGGAGCGTGAACTAATATTTCAAGTTGCCCTATCCCCGTTCCTAAGCCTAGACATAGCTCCATAAGCCAGCCCTCGATTTGGAAACTCTAAATAAGTATCATATTTTTTTCAGTCTCCATATTATTCTCTAAAAATCCCTTATTTATAACCCTTTCTATTTGTTACTATTGATTGGTGGATAATAAAGGGTGGGTGGGTGCCATTGTACTTAAAGAACCCGCAGTTGCTTCGCAACAGATAGCTTTACAACTTTGTTGCTCAATTATCTTAATGTAACCTTTTCGGGATCCTTTACTTGAGAAACAAATTGAGGAGTCTGATGAACAAGTATTGGGATAAATCCTTTCCTACATTTTCCCAAACAATAATCAAATGCTTCTTTAACCGAAACCTCCCCATCATTATTTCTATCGGCTTTATAGGGATGTTTAAATGCTCCAAAAAAACCCTTTGGAACTACAGAACCAAATGCGAGTCCTGTTTCGCCAGTAGCAGATATAGCGCTAAAGGGCCCCTTCCCCAACTCACGTGCAAAACTGCCGCTATGACATGCATTAAAAACTAAAACTCCGT
>JAGVYI010000019.1 GCA_018303365.1 Candidatus Woesearchaeota archaeon | reverse complement strand
GAAGCAAATGGGCTCAAAAGCAGAGATCCAGGCTCTTAGTGCCAGAGGAATAAGTTTTATATCTGAAAGGTATCTTCCTGAAAAGATTAGAAAGAAGGCGTTTTTAGATTGAAGTTGAATTCCTGAAATTGATTTTGAAAGAACATTTTGGGTTTGATTTGAAGTCCCCATAATTTTAAACCCCATATTTTTCAGAAATGTTTTTAAAGCTGGGTTTTGGTTCTAACTTTTTATTGCCTGGGTAGCTCAGACACACTTTTTGTGTGGGGCAATTGGTAGAGCACACGCGATGATGAGAGGAACCCTCTCTTTATCTGTGACGCTGTTATCAGCTGACAGAGACCGTGCGGTCGTAGGTTCGAGTCCTACCCCAGGCGTTTCGGGCCCGTAGCTTAGTCTGGTTGGAGCACGTAACCTTGCCTTTGTTAGTTTAGCTTAGCCGACTGATAGCGCTAAGTCAGTCATCGGGAGGTCCTCGGTTCGAATCCGAGCGGGCCCATATACCTTTTTAGGAGATTTTAGAAAATGCCTAATATGTATGGTGGAGACCAGTTTGACCCTGGTTATGCACCCTATTTGTACGATAAAAAAGGACGACTTAGGGTTGGTAAAGCTAGGAAACGACTTAGAGAAGCCGAAGGACTTCAAAAACTAGTTAAGAAAGCGGAAAATGATCAAGTTGTCAAAACTCTTTGCAAGGCAGGTCTTGAAAGAGAATTCTTTGAATTTGATTCTAATTCTGGTGACCGGGTAGCTATTTTATTCGGTCAGTATCGTTTGGGTTTATTTTCTGGGGATGTTTTGATACAACCAAAGGGTTCTAGTAGGGAGTACCTTGTTGGCTGTTTTGGAAAAAATATATTCCAAGTAATTCTTCAAGATGATCCACAGCAGAGAAGATTAGCTGAAGCTTTTCAAATAAAATTGGAAGAACATCGCGTCAAATACAGGATTCCTAACACTTATCCAAATTGAGCAGCCCTATCTAAATCTTATTTATTGGATTATTTTTCTTCCAGAAGATCTAGGATATTATCAACACTCTTTATAACATTTGCAAGGTTGCTTCGAAGGCAGTGTGCTTCGTGTCTGAGCTTATCTACTGTTGTCCGCATAATTCTTCACTGTTTTTAGGTTCAAATAAGAGGTTGTATAAAAACCTTCCCATTACTCTCTCTGTCGTATTAAAGGGTCATTTTAAAATTACCTCCTTTTTTGTCGTATTCGGGTGACTGAGATTTTGTTTTAGAAGGCTTAACCATCTGTTTCTGCCCAAATCAATATCTATTTCTGCTACTTGAGAAGCAATTTTCAAATGCAAATCCTGCCTCAAATAAGGGATTGCCTTTTTTCATAGCCTCTTTAGTTTGTTGTAAGTTTTCTGAATAATTCTCTGCTGGAAGGTCTATTCCACCTGAAAATAGAGTTTTAGCAAGCTGTCCTACCTTATCTCCTTCACTGAACTTAAACTCTTCAGCTAAAGTGACTTTTCTAATCTTCTCAGGCTGATTAAAAGTAATCCATAAATGCCTTGGGCATTCCAATCCCAAGATATACTTTGATTTCGTAAGTATTGGATTCATATATATTCAAAGAAAGGTAGCATATTTATAAAGAATAAGGTTTCAAAATCAGCTTATCACCCGCATTCGACTTAGAATCTGTGACCCGTTATTGCGACAGAGAGCCATTACTCTAGCTGCTAAAGTCTTTTGAATAGAAAATTGCCGAGAATTTTAATCTTTTCTTATTGGTTTTGGCTTATTCCACGATTTTTTCTTTTTACACTTTAAGCAATATTTTGAATAGTCAACAACATTGGAGCTAAAAATACTATAACCTTTGGCTTTACCCCATTTATGGAACCCAAACTTACACAAAATACTTTTTCCCATCTTAGTTCTAATGAAATATAACTATAAAAATTATTCCGGGAGTAGCCCTTCTTAATATTGCAACCTACTATTACTCTAACACCTTTTCAAACAAAATACTTGATTTTTTAATCTTGGTTATTTTCAATGGAGTTTTTAACTCTTTTATTGAAATTTTAAAATTGAATATTCTTGCTATCTTTTCAGAGGTTTCGGGAATAAACGGGGATAGCAGAATTGTTATGTCTTTAATTGCATTTGCCAGCTGCCAGAGCACTTTTTTATCTTTTGTTTCCCATGGCTTTTTGTCTTGAACATACTCATTACAGTAATCTATGAACTCAAATATCTCCTTTAAGGCTTTGTCTAACTCTAGGTTGTTAAATTCAGACTCTACATTTTCTAAAGTCTTGTCTATTTTTAGCGGTGTTGATTTTTCTAAACCATGCCTTTCTGCCAACGCTGAAACCCTGCTTACTAAATTACCGAGTTTGTTTGCAAGTTCACCATTATGGCGCTCTATTAAAATTTCTTCTGAATAATCTGAGTCTTCAAATACAGAGCATCTTAGTAATGAATACCTTACTGCATCTGCTTGGTATTTATTTAGCAGCTCTAATGGATTTATTGTATTTCCAAGGGATTTTGATATTTTTTTGCCTCTAAGATTGAGATATCCATGAATTAACAGCTTTTCTGGCAGTTTATATCCTGCCGATATTAAGAATGCCGGCCATATAACGGAATGAAACCAATTAATCCCTTTTCCTATAATGTGAAGTTGTGCAGGCCAGTATACTTCTTCTTTATCTTTTAGACCTGAAATATAGTTGATTAAGGCGTCAATCCATACCCAAATCTTAAAGTCTTTATCCTCTGGAAAGTCTATGCCCCATTTTGCTCCTTTTCTGCTAATACAGACATCCTTAAGTCCGTCTTCCTTAATTCTTGTTAATACTTCGTTTACCCTTGTTTTTGGAATGGCATACTTTGGAATAATTTTTAGAAGCTGCGTTTTGTACTTGCTTAATCTGAAAAAATATGCTTCTTCTTTTCTTAATTCAGGTTTTGCATCATGCTCTTTGCATTTTCCGTTAGATAGTTCTTTTTCTGTATAGTATGCCTCGCAACCAACGCAATAGAGTCCTTCATATATTCCTTTGTAAATGTCCCCTTTTTCTATAACCTTTTTTAGGATTCTCTGTACGACAATCCTATGGTCCTTTGCTGTTGTTCTAATGAACTTTGAATATGAAAGATTGAGTTTCTCACAGAGGTTTAAAAATTGAAAAGTGGTTTTGTCTATGAATTCTTTAACCGGAATACCTGCTTTTTCTGCTGCCTGGACATTTTTTTGAGCGTTTTCATCAACCCCTGTCAAAAAGAAAACATCTTTTCCATTCAACCTGTGCCAGCGGGCAATTGCATCGGCTACTGTTTTTTCAAATGCATGGCCTATGTGCGGAGGCGCATTTACATAGTCTATTGCTGTTGTGATATAAAATGTGTTTTTCATTATAAATCCCTGCTGGATATTTTTACGGCTCTATTTAAATCTTTTAGTAGCTGGTTGCACAGAATTTATACGGCAGCCGGGATTTGAACCCGGGTCTCGACCTTGGGAGGGTCGAATCCTACCACTAGACTACTGCCGTATGGTGGGCCTGCCAGGATTCGAACCTGGGACCTTCGCCGTGTGAGGGCGATGTCATAGCCACTAGACCACAAGCCCAAATGCTCCGGCCGAGATTTGAACTCGGGTTGTCGGCTCGAGAGGCCGAAGTGATTGACCGAACTACACTACCGGAGCGTATAGCCCCGCCAGGATTCGAACCTGGGTCAACGGGGCCAGAACCCGTTATGATTGGCCACTACACTACGGGGCTTTCATAGAGGCTTTTATAGTCCTTCTTTTAAGTGTTTTTTATAGTCTGGAAAATAAATTTATATAAACCTTTTCAAGATGTTCTGGTAGTTATGGGGTCTTTGGTTTACAATCAACCATTTATTTGGCTGACCCATCTTGATAGATATCCAGAAGTTAGAGGGATAATCCAAACCTTTTATGCAAGGGCAAGTCAAGACATTCAGAATAACCTTTATACTATTGTTTGTGCCCTGCTTACTGCCCCCAAAATTGCTGTTTCTAGAGCTCATGAATGGTATTTTGATGGAGGAGGTCCATTTTGGTATACGCGCCATAAGGCAGTAAGAGCCCAAGATTTGCTACTTAGAGAGGGATTTGTAAGCATGATAAAGGGACGTCGTGCAATAAATGGTTTTGAAAATGGTTTCAGCTCGGTAGTAGGAAGGCTACCTCCTTTAGAAGACCTTTTAGACGGGCTAGAATTACGGGCTACTGAAGTTGACTCTTCTTCTCAGGCAGTCCTTACTCTTGATGGCGAGTCTTTAGATGAAGGTGATATTTTGAAAATTGATTCTGAGGATTTAAGATCAAATGGTCCTTTAGATACAGAAACATTACATTCAGCATATAAAACAACTAAAATGTTAAATGAACGGTACTTTGCATCTTTAGAACTTGACTTTAGACCAGAATCTGGGTTTCTTACAGCACAGGGTATTCCGTTTGGAGTTGCAAGAAGACTAGCTAAAGAAAGACAGACATGGGATGCGCAAATGGCTTCTAATGTATTTTTTACTTCTATGTTTAATTTAAATGGAGGTGGCCGTCTTTATCAAAGATGCTTGTCTTTTCAAAATATACCTAGGGCAATGAGGTCCTATTTGACCATTAATAAGTCCCCTACAGCGGAGAGCGATTATGCCGGAATGCACGTTAACCTTGCTTATTTTTTATGTGGTGAGCGCAATCCTCATTTAAATGACACCCATACGGTCAAGTCATGGAGCACCTTCATATAGGGGGTGATACCCGATTAAGAGAATCTGTTAAAAGGTGTGTTTTGGTAGCATTTAATACTCCGGATATAATCAAGTATTCGCAGGCTATGCATGGGATAAACAGTAGAATCCATGTAAAAGCTCTTCGAGAGCAAGGGGTAAAAATCCATGATGTCTACGATGCGTTTATGGTTGTGCATCCTAAACTCAGGGAATTCTTTACATCTGTTAATGAGAAATCAGGTGTGCTTATGTATTTAGAATCTGCTATAATGAAAAACATTTTACTAGAATTACACTCAAGAGGTATAAACGGGCTTCCTTTACATGACGCGGTTATTCATAATAGAGGGGATAGTGAACTTGTGTCTCAAATCATGAGGGAGCAATATACTTCCTTTACCGGTGGAAACGAAATCGTTGTAAAAACCGCTTTTAGGTGATTATCTGATAATTTTATAAACCCTTTTTGCCTATTTAATACCATGATTCTTGCATGTGAATCCATTCTAAAAAAGAAAAAGATATTTTATCGTCTTGTTCGTTTGGGAGCTAAGGGTATAACTGCCAAAGACGTCTTAAATCACAGCCCTGAACCGGTTAAACCAGGGCAGATCTGCAAAACTATTGTTCTTAAAGGGCATGATGGCTCTTACTTTGCCTGCTGCGTTCTTTCTTCTAGGAAAATTGATTTACAAAGGGTTAAAGGCTATGTCGGTCAAGATGCATTTATTGCTCCATCTTCTGAAATTAAAAAGGCATGCGGGTATGCTCCGGGAGAGGTGTGCCCTGTCCTTATTGACCTTGAACTTTATGTTGACAAAACTGTTCTTGACTTTTCAGAACTTCATTTTGGCTCTGGCGATGTGCACTATGGCTTGATTATGGACCCCAGAGACCTTTATAAGATAAGACCTTTTTATGCAGGTGATATCTCTTCATGAAAAGCTATCGTTTTGTTTTCGTGTCTTTTCCTATTTTTATTTTTTATAGCACAAGCTTTATATTAAAAACACTTACTGTTGACCTTTACAAAAACCTTCGCCTTGCATTTTTATATTCATTTTGTCCAATGGAACGAAAAAAATTACGCAGGGAACTTTCTGTAGAGAAGATGGTTGCTGTCCTTGAGGAACGCGTTAATACTGTTGAGCGACTTTTGTACTCTCTTTTCGAAGACCCAGAATATCACAAATCCGCAAAGGGGAAGCACGATCTTCAGCAACTTTCCAAGGAAGCCAAGTGAATTTTATTTATAAAATCTTTAATAATAATGTCGACGAGACTGTCCATAAACAGTTTTCGAGATTCGGGAAAGGCACTTACGAGGGGCGTGCACTTGTTTTCCTGACAAAGGGAAAGAACAGTTTTAAAGTCAAGACAAGCTTTGAATTTGCAAACGATTTTATTTTTCTTATTGCCTCGAAGATTCCTGGACAATTTGATGTTTCCGGCAAGATTGTAGCTTCTTATGACTTTTTATCCAGTCTTTCTTTCGAGTCTGCGTCTTATGCCAAACGAGGTTCATTCTATACTGCAGAAATATCAAGGAGTTTATCTTCCTTCGAACTTCTTTCCCTTTATGATAAATTTAAACTGCACTTTCTTTTCCTTCAGATTAAAGGGGAGGGTGTCCAGTTTCGCTCTAAGGCTTCGCTTCCAAAACCGGGCGGGTCATTGAAAGCTGGTTTTTGCTCTGCAACTTTACCCTCTTCTTTACTTTCGTTTTTTGCTTTTGATTTTTCCTTCTCAAAAAAAGCAGAGATTTCACATACTTATGTTATTACTGAGCTTGTTGTTCTTACTTCCCTAGATTCTGTTCATGCTCGCGAGGCAGCACAACGCAAAGGGAAGATTTTACGGAACGTTGTTGCAGACGGCACGACCAACACCAAAGAAACAGAATTACTTGTTTAGTATTATTTCTTCGTCCTGTACATATTCCAAGTCATTTTTCAGAGCGATGTAGGCTTTTTGCAATTCCCTTCCAAGGTATGCTGCGTGATCTTTTCTAATGTTCACTTTCTCCTTATTTAGAATTGTCTGGTAGATGTCAATTGGTTTTTCCCCATAGGTAATAAGTTCAATTTTATTTTTTTCATTACAGGATGCTACTTCAATCTTTTTTTCTTCTCTGTTTATCCTTATGAGAAAGTATCCTGCCGGGTCTATAACAAACTCTTTTGTATCATCATAGTTTGCTTTAACCCTTCTTGCTTCTTCTCCCTTTACTTTTGTTGTTACTATTTCTTCTTCAGTTTCTTCATCTATGATTCCGATTGCATTGACTGGACAGGCTTTTGCCGCTTCAATAAACTTTTCTGCTTCTTCTGTGTAATAGTTTCCTTCAAGTACTTGGATGTTTTTTTCTTTTACTGCGTCTTTGAGGTTTACTTTTTCTTCTGCTTCTATAAAATGTTTTGGGTCTATGGCATGGCAGGCCTTGTTTCCAATACACAGATCTTTATCGTATATGATCCTTAGCTTCATTTTCTACCAAATTTTTTATTTTGCTGCAAGTTTGATATCTGACCCCTTTACAGTTTTCCTTCCTGTGTGCTGGGCAATTTTTACTGCCTTTTCCCCTATTTTTTCTGCAATATCCTCAAGGACATCTCTTAGCGCTTCCTTTGCGTCGTTACTAACCCTTGCCGCATTGGCACGCTTTTTTAAAAGAGACTCCATGGCTGCCAAAGGCAATATACTTTTTGCCATTTTTCTTCCTCCTTCCTGTTTTTTAGAGCAAAATCTCCCTTTATTTCCTATTTTTTGCCTTTTTATAGATTTTTGTTACCCTTGCTCTCTTTTTTTGTTTATTCAACGTTTTTTATATATAATATTATTACCCTTGGTTTGG
Source organism: Candidatus Woesearchaeota archaeon (assembly GCA_018303365.1). Lineage (GTDB taxonomy): Archaea > Nanobdellota > Nanobdellia > SCGC-AAA011-G17 > JACPNG01 > JAGVYI01. The sequence goes on along the minus strand of JAGVYI010000019.1, from coordinate 42,015 downwards.
TTTTATTGCTGTTTTTTGCCTTCTTTACGGCTATATCCCTTATAATTCGCCTTATTTGCTTTGTTTATAGCGTGTTGGATACGAAAATCTTTATAAATCATGGGGGGGTATAGAGAAGGATTCGTGTAAAGGTTCTTTATGCGAATAATTATGAAAACATGCTTTTCCTGTAACAGGAAAAAACATGGAGGTGTTTGATACATGCAAGAAAGTTTCGTTTTACGCGTAAAAAGAGGTATTAAGAAAGTTGCTGCTCTTTCTGCAGGTGCTGCCATGCTAGGTGCTACATTGACTGGGGCTTATGCTCAGGCAAGCAGCCTTGATTTAGCAAACTATCCTGCGCCATTTGTTGTTGGCGGTAAATATGATTCTAGCAACGTCCTTGTTGTTGGGTCCAATGCCGCAGCATCAGATACTCTTGGTCTGACAGATATTGCAACGAATTTGCAATTTGAGTCTAAAGAGTGTAGGCCTTCTTCTGGTGGTACAGTGAGTGTAGCTGGCGGGTCAAGTGAAGATGTTCCTATTGGAAAGAACATTGCTTCTACCAATGAACATGACTCTGAACTTGATGACGGAGACATCAGCACCCTCATTGATACTACTATCAACTTTGTTAGCAGCGATTATGATGTTAGTGAAGTGGTTGAGCTTGGCTTGTCAAAAAACGTATCTGTTCACAGTAGCCTTACTGGCTCTGATGACGACTATGAGGATAGGGTTGTTATGGAAGCAGACATTGACTCTATCAAATATTATTATAAATTTGACGAGACTATCCAGCTTAACTCATCGTCTAGTACTAACACACTTGATATTGACTTTTTAGGAAAGCCAATCAAAATCAAGGCTATAGACTCTGCTACGAAATTCACTGCCCTTGTTGGAGATGAGTTTTTCCTTGGGATTGATGAGTCTGTAACAGTCAGTGGTAAACAAGTGACTTTGAAAGATGTTGGTTCTGGAGGAGCAATAGTTGTAGATGTTGATGGTGTTTCTGAGACCATTTCAAATGGTGTTACGAAGACTATAAATGGTATTGAAATCAATAATGACCAACAGTTTTATACAGATACCAAGTCGGAGCGTTCTGCCACCCTTTTCGTCGGAACAGATGCTTCTGAGGCGTATTCTGATGGTGACGCTTATATTGGAGAAGATGATAGTGATCCAAAATGGGTTTGGGACATAGGTAATTTACATACAAAATTGTCCACAACTGTCCATAACACAGCAACTGCAGAGATTAATGCTACAGGTCCATTTATTGGTGTTGAGAATGACTGGAGATACAGGGATGGCGCAGATGCAGACGCTATTGAAGTCGGACAGTGCCTAGACCTTCCAAACAATTATGTCAGTATCTGTCTTGATAGTCTGAGTGTTTCTGATGATGCCTATATGAGGTTGACTATTTCTTACGAGGAAAATGTTGACTTGGCGTCTGATGCTAGGGTAGTTGGTTTTCCAACCTCAGTCAATGCAATCAAGATTGAGTCAAGTGTTAAAGATGGACTTAAGATAAAGGATGGCAAACTTCTTGGTAGTGCAGCCGATAACATTACAAGAGATATCAAAACTGACAAGGTATACTTGGCTCTTCGTGGTACTGGAGAGTTTATCCAATATCAAGCATTGGTGTTTTATAGGGATGTTGAGCAAGTTTACGCGAATAGTGCGTCAAAGTTGCAATATGCAGGGAACATTAGTTTTGATCCAGCCAGTGCTTATAACACTACAAGTTGGATGGAGATAAATTACAAAGACACTAAAGACACAAACATTGTGTTTGATGTGGGTACAGCAATAGCCAAAGGAATGAATCTTACCCTTAACATTGTTGGAGACACAGATAGTGAACTACCAAACACCCAGGATGATTTAATCATCCAGTTTAAGAACAGCAGTACAACCATTACTGCCTTAGGTGACACAAAATCTAGTGAAGAGGCTGGAGAACTTCAGTGGCTTGGTGGTGCGAAACTATCCATTAATAATTTGGGAACTAAAGATGAAGACCATCGAACTATGTATGGTATCATTGTAAGGGACCCAAAGAGTAACGGCGCAAGTGATGAGGTTGTCTTAGACATTCCAGCAGACCAAGTGCAGGCAAACGTTGTTGTCAAGGGAAGTAGCGCTACGGTTAGTGGCAGTAGTAATGAGGTTTGTACTGTTGCAAGCATAACCCCACGAACACTTCTTGACACAGAAGTTACCAACCCGCAGTCTTTCAACTTAATCTTGGTTGGTGGGCCATGTGCTAATCCACTAGTTGAGACCGTGTTTGGTGTAAGCTGTTCTGGCTGGGAGTTGTCTGAAGGTGAAGCACTTGTGCGACTTGCAAACAATGGCAACAAGGTTGCTATGGTTGTTGCAGGCACCACTGCTCTTGACACCAGACGTGCTGCTAAGGCTGTCTCTCAAAGTGACAGATACACCTTTAGTGGTGCAGAAGCAATTGTCAAGGGAACAACCCTTAACGACATAAGCGTTGAGTAAATAAGGCTTTTTAGCCTTCTTTTTTCTTATTTTTTATTGATTTTTTTCCGTTACTTATATAAACCTCTTTTTTTGCAGACTTTCTTATGAGGGATTATCTTTCTGAACGTCGCAATAAGGTTCTATCCTTCTTCAAAGGGAAGCTTTTTTCCTTTGTTCTTGTTGGGATCATAGGTCTTCTAGGCTACATTATTCGAATTCGCAATCTTTCTTTGATGATTGATGTCACTACAGGTAAATATGTCCCTATTGACCCTGATGCTACGGGTATATTGCGATATGTTTTAGAAATTGCAAAAACCGGCTCTTTGCCTGCAGTAGATGCTTTGCGCTATCACCCTTTTGGTTTTTCTAATCTTGGAGAATTTAGTGTTTTATCTTACTTTATTTTCTATCTTCATAAATTCCTGTCTTTTTTTTCATCTTCCCTTACACTTGAGAAAGTAGATGTCCTTTATCCTCCAATTACCTTTTTTGCGAGCCTATTTATCTTTTTTCTTCTTGTTCGTAGGCTCTTTGATAAGCGTGTTGCTCTTCTGGCTTCGGCCTTTCTAGCCTTTGTTCCAAGTTACCTTTTTAGAACCCTTGCAGGAGTATCAGATAAAGAAGCTCTTGCCATGCTTTTCATGTTTATTTCCTATTATTTTTTTATCCTTTACTTTCAGTCTCATTCTTTTTCACGTAGCGTTGTTTTTGGTATTTTTTCTGGAATCTTTACAGGTCTTACGGGTCTTGTGTGGGGAGGTGTTAACTCCATTTTTGTCATATTTGGTGCTTTTGCATTTTTTGAAATTCTTCTTGAGAAGTTTGGCGAGAAGGAATTTGCCGGATATACTGCTTGGCTTGTAACCACTCTTTTGGTTCTCAATCTTTTTTCTGGAGGCCGTTTTCCTATTCAGAATTTCTTTACTTCTTTTACTTCACTTGTGATGCTCTTCTCTTTTTTGGTTGGGCTTATTTATTATATTCTTTACGTTCGCAAGGTTTTAAAGCTTCCAGAACGAATTATGTTTCGTTATCCCCCCACTTTTTTTTCAGCCTTTCTTAGCCTTGTTGTCGGTTTTTTCTTTTCTTTAGTTATATTTGGCACGTCTTTCTTTTCAAATAAACTCTTTGATCTTTTTATTGACCTTACAAGCCCCTTTGCCAGAACAAGGTGGGCACTTACAGTTGCTGAGTCTCGCCAACCTTACTTTGTAGATATCATTTCACAGGTGAACTGGGTTTTGATTCTTCTTTTTCTTTTTGGTGCTCTTTTACTTTTTTATTTTATTGTTCAGCCTGTTGGAAAACGGGCTTCTCTTTGGCTTTCTGGTTATTTTGTCTTTTTTCTATTCGCTTTTGTATTTAACCGCTACCGTGCTGGCACAATCCTTGATGGAGCGAGTCCATTCTCTATCTTCCTTTACCTTGGCTCTATATTGTCTTTTATCTTGGTCGTTGTTGTCGGCATTTTTTATCTTTATTCAAAAGATAGAACCCACTATCGGACCATTCAGAAAACAAATAGAAACTATATATTCGCTCTTATTTTTGCTTTCTTTATGATTATAGCTGCCCGCTCTGCTATCCGTCTTATATTTGTTTTTACTCCTGTTGTTACTATTCTTGCTTCTTTCTTTATTATTTCTTCTTATGATTTTTCTAATCGTTTACGGGATTATAAATTTATTTTTAGCTCCATTTTCTTTTCTACTTGGCTATTTCTTGGTTTTTTCCGCCTTACTCATTCTTCAGGAGGTACATTTTATGCTCTTTTAGGTAGCCTTGTTTTGGGCTCTCTTTTTTCATACTTTGTTCTTAATTATGTTCATGCTGATGTCAAGAAGGTTTATTTCGCTCTTGGTTTTATTGTGCTTATCGTTCTCCTACTTTTTTGGCCTTTTGGCAGTTCTATTCGCTCAATTAGCCCTCTTTCGAATGTTCCATTTATTAGCCAGAATGGTATCCTTGTTGAGTTCTACGCTATCTCTCGTGCGCAAGCGGGTGGTGCTGGTCCAACTTACTCTCAGCAATGGCAACGTGCTGGAGAATGGATCCGCGAAAATACCCCTCCAGATGCTGTTTTTGCCCACTGGTGGGATTATGGTTATCTTGTCCAGTTTGGCGGCCAGAGGGCTACTTTAAGTGATGGTGGAAATTCAAGAGGAGCTATTAATTATTTTATGGGAAGGCATTTTCTTACTGCGAAGAGCGAGACCGAAGCTCTTCAACTTTTCAGGGCCAATAATGTTACGCATGCACTTATCATTAAAGATGAGATTAACAAATATGGAGCCTTTTCTTCCATTGGCTCAGATGTGAATTACGACCGATACGCATTTATCAATACTTTTACACAAAATCCGCAACCCCAAGAAACCCGGGATGGTTTTGCTTATATTTATCAGGGTTCCACACCTCTAGATGATCCTTTAGTTTATAATGGGGTTGTATATCCTGCTGGCTCTGCTGGAATTGCTGGATTTTTTCTTCCACTGCGAATTGAGAACAACACCGTTGTCGGGATTGACCAGCCTCAGGCTATTATAAGTTACCAGTCCCGTACAGCGACAGTTCCTCTTGGCTGTGTTTACTTTGAGGGTAACTTACAGCACTTTCAAGATGCTCCTTTAAACGGCTGTCTGCGCCTTATACCAACTATACTAGAATCTAATCAGGTTAATCCCATTGGTGCCGCGCTCTATCTTCCTCCGAGGGTTGCCGATACTCTTTTCTCCCGCCTATTCCTGTTTGATGAAGAGCTTGAGCATTTTAAGAAGGTTTATGATGACAGCGATCGCAATCCACTTGCTATTTTTGTTCGAAATGGGGGAGGGAGCTTTCTTATTGGTTCTTTGAAGATTTGGGAGCTTTCTTATCCAGACGATCTTTTTGTTCCTCCTGAATTTTATGGTACCGCACTTCCTGACCCTCGCGTTGATATTCCACTTAGGTGAGTGTGATAGGTTATGAGAGCTAAAAATAATATTCTTGAGGGGGTATGGATATTATTTCCTATTCTTATTTTTGCTAGTTACCTTCTTTACCGTCTTTATGACCAGTCTGCTGTCCTTTTCTTTTTTCCACTTGACTACAGCAACGACCTTTCAAGCGTCATGGCTCAACTTTATTTTCTTGCAGAATACGGCTTTCATGCAATTATTCCTCACTGGTATAATGGCAGTTTCCAGCTTTTTCAGTTCTATTATCCTGGTTGGTTCTATTTTGCCCTTCCACTTTATTGGTTAACTTCTAATGTCCAATACGCTTGGTATATGGCTTTAATCTTAGTTTATCTTCTTGCTTTTTTGTCTCTAATCATTTTCAGAAAAACTTTTGGTCTTTCCAGAACAGAAGCTAGTTTGTTTTTCCTTGTTTTTTTTGCAAACCCTCTCTCAATTGGAAACTTTATTCGTTTGGGTAGAACTGTTGAATTTTTCTCTTGGTTCCTGTTCCTATCTCTTTCTTTATTACTGTTTTATTATAGGGGTCGCTCATTTGACCGTTACATTTTACTTTTTATTCCTTTATTTACTCTGCTTTTGCTGTCACATCCAACCGTGCTTATCCTCTTTGGGTTTGTTTTGCTTTCTTTTTTACTTACAAAACCAATGCGTGAGAAAATAGTGCTTATTCTTCTTGGATTTGTCTCTTTTATTTTTAGTTCTTTCTGGTTTGTGCCTTATCTTTTGAATATCTCAAAGGGCAGCATTCTTAGTACTTATCATCTGAATACAGACAGCCTATTCTTCTTTTCAGGTGGTTGGCTCTTTTTGAATCTTGTCTGGGCTGTTTTTGCTTTAAGTTTCCTTTTACTATTTTATTCTTACTGGAAGCAAAAAAGATTCTCTTATCATGAACTTTTATTTTTCTCTCCTGTTCTTTTTATTGCTTTTCTTTTCTTGTCAAGGCTTGTATTTTTTATTCCCGGTCTGCAGCAAATTTTTCCTGATACCTATACCCTTTTTTTCCTCTTCTTTTCGCTTTACCTTCTTTTTAACATCAAAGTCGATTTTTACCCCTTGTTTTTTCGCCGTTTTTTTCCTATCTTTTTTACGCTTCTTGCTGTTTTTTCTGTTGTATGTTAGTAAACCAACTTCTTACTCTAAGGCTTACTATTCTTATGCTCCGATTTACCTTAATTTAAGTACCCCTGGTGGTTGGTCTCCTCAATCTGTTCCTCTTTCTTACAGGGAAGACCTTGACTCTTTGAGCACTTATTTTCGGTCTGGGAATTATAAGAGTTTTTACACACTTTTAGAGCACTTTGAGACCCATTATTTTATTGCTTATGATGATAAGTGCGAGGATGCTTCACTTTTTGTTTTCTTTGAACTTGTTGGACGTAGAGGGCAAGCCTGCTTGTTTTATGCTTCTTTTTAGGTAATCTTATAAAAGGACATTTTTGTGCTATTTCTGCTATGAAGACCGTCATTTTCATTCCAACATATAATGAACGAGAGAATATCGGTCTTCTTATTGAGGAGATTCTTTCTTCTACTCCTTGGGAACATGAAGATATCCATATCCTTGTAGTTGATGACGATTCTCCAGATGGCACTTGGGAGGTTGTTGAGAAAATTTCAAATGAGAATTCTCATGTTCATATTCTTCGCCGTATAAATGAACGAGGGCGAGGTTCTGCAGGGGTAGCTGGGATTCATTGGGCAATGAATCAGGGAGCTGAATATCTTATTGAAATGGATGCTGATTTTTCCCATCAGGTGAAATACATTCCTGACTTTTTACATATTATCCCTTCTTATGATGTTCTTTTGGGCTCGCGCTTTGTTGCAGGAGGAGCGGATTTACGAGACGGTGTTTTTAGACATCTTTTCACCAGACTAGCCAATATCTATATTCGTGTTTTGCTTCATATACCGATTCATGACTGTACTTCTGGTTACCGTTGTTTTCGACTTTCTGTCTTTCGCTCTATTGACCTAGATGGTTTGGCCTCTCTTGATCAGACTTATGTCAGTGAAGGGTATATTCTTTTGTATCTTCTTTTCAAAAAAGGTGCATCTATGGGTGAGATTCCAATTGTTTTTGAAGATCGCCGAAAGGGTAATTCTTCTTTGAATTACAAAGTTATTTTAAGGGGTTTTTTTACTATCTTACTTTTCCGCCTTTTTAAGTCGAGGAAATTTATATGACCATAAACTCGTCTAAACGTCAGTGCGCTATCTGCAGTTCTAATGACTTTTCAGTATTTTTTAAGCAAATGTATCTTATTGACAAATTATTTTTTGATCTTGTTCGCTGCAATGAGTGCGGTATTGTATTTGTTGATCCTCTTCCATCAAAACGTCAACGGGAACAAATGTACTCCCGTGATTACTTTGAAGGAAATAAAGTGAGTGGTATGCGTGAGCGAGGTTATCTTGAGGACCGTGAGCGTTATGAGAGGGAATACAGTAAAATTTTCAGTACCCTATCTAGGTTTAAAAGGCCTATTGGAAAGCTTCTTGATATTGGGTGTGCTGGTGGATATTTTTTAGATATGGCAAGAGAAAGGGGCTGGTCGCCTGAGGGTATTGATATTTCAGAATGGGCCTCTTCGTATGCGCGTGGGCATTTGGGACTTCCCGTTTATACAGGTGAGATTTTTGATGCAGACTTGCCGCTTCATTCTTTTGATGTTATTCATGCTGGCAATGTTCTTGAACATGTTGAAGGCCCTTCTGCTTTTGTGAAGAGGGTTTATGATCTACTGAAGGATGATGGGATATTTGTTGTAGGGGTTCCTATTTACGTTAACTCATTTCTATTTTATACTGCCCGCTCTATTACAAAATTCTTGTCTTTTTTTCAATCTAAAAATAAGGGGGCTGCCCTTACAGTCTTGAAATTAAATAAACTGAAGTTAGACATGCCTTACCACCTTTATGAGTTTTCTCCACACCTACTTAAACGTCTTCTTGAGCAGGCAGGATTTACTGTCCTTCATACCCACTCTTACATTGAATATCCAGAAACCATATTCAATCAAATGGGTGTCTTTTATCGTATTTTGCAGTTTGGTTTCATCACTCTTGATTTTTTATCCCGCGTTTTTAACTTTAAGGCTATACACCTCAAGGCTTATTGTACTAAGAAGACAATTACTCATAATTTCTGACAACCATTTCTTTTATTTTCGGCTCTATCATCCCTTTAAAAAACATATTTTTTGTTCTAAATTTTGCGATAGGTTGATATAATTTTATCCCGAGTTTTATAAATGGGGAGTTTATAAATTCCTCATCGTAACCTGTCATAAACAGCGAGCTGAAGAACAACGATTTTACCAACCTTTGTTGTTCTTTTGGTAACCACACTGGCTCTGTCTTTTCAAAAGAATATTGGCTCCACTCATCAAGTGTTTCGGGTTCTTTGAAACCCATCTTTATTGTCTCATCATACAACTCTGTTCCAGGGTATGGCGTGTAAATGTTAATTGCGGAGGATTTTGCTTTTTTATTGTCATGGTATAATTTGAATATCAAGTTTACAGTTTTCCTTATATCCTCTACAGTTTCGTGCGGAAAGGCACACATAAAATTGTAAAGTGGTGATGTCTTGAAGTCTGCTAATTTCCTGTTTACCCTTATGACCTGCTCTACTGTGATATCCTTTTTGATCATTTTGAGAATTCTTGGCGAACCAGACTCTACACCTATTTTTAGTTGTATGCAATTGCTATCATCTATCAACCTTAGAAAATCTCTATCCATCCTGTCAAGAGTATCAATCCTGAGGCTGTTTACCAACCATTGCATATCTGGTAGTTCTGTCTTTATTAGCCCTACAGTTTCTTTTGCTCTATTGATGTCTGTAAAGAAGTTTTCATCTTGGAAGTGAACAGCTTTCACACCATACTTTTCTTTTACATGTTGCATGAGCTCTATTACTTTTTCTGGCCTGAGTGCCCCCCATCTTCTAAAGTAGCTTGTTGTATTTCGACAAAATGTACATCTAAATGGACAACCGCGTGAGCTTTCAAGAATAATTGACTTCATCCCAAAGTTTTTTGGAAGATATTTTTCCATGTCAAGAAGTTCAAACGGCATTATTGGGAGTTCGTTCATATCTGCATATGGCCTTTGAGGGGTTGACTTGATGAATCCGTTATCTTTATAGTATATTCCTTGAACTGTATCTATTGATTTTCCTTTTTCAAGTGATTTTGCAAGTTCTTTTATTGTTACCTCTCCCTCTCCTTTTACAACATAATCGACTCTTGCATCTTTTATTGTTTGCTCTGGCATAAGGGTAGGGTGTATTCCTCCCCACACTATGGGCATCTTCTTTTCTTCTTGCCTTACAAATTCTGCTATCTCAATAGCGTGCCTCAGTTGTTCGCCTGTCATTGCCCCCATGCCGACAAGCAAGGGATTTTGATTAAGTTCCTGCCTGATATGTTTTTTCCATTCTTGGTCAAGTTGCTGATCAATTATTTTTACTTCATATTCTTGGTTTACAAGTGTGGCGGCTCCTAGAATTCCAAGAGGCACATCAAGATGGCTTTTTATTGTGTCATACCATCCAACGCTTGGTTTTACAAGAACTATATCCGCCATATCCTCTCCACCCCTCTCCTGTATTTGAAGTTCCGTCCTTTTTTAAAGTTTTTGTCTTATTATGTTTTACAAACGTTTATATATGTTGCTTTAGGGTACTCTTGCCATGGCAGCGATTGTGCCTATATTGAGCGCATTTCTCGGTTTTTTAGTTACTTTTTTGTCTCTTCCTAGGTTTATCCGCTATCTTTGCCGTATTGGCCTTGTTGTTAAGGACCAGAACAAGCTGGGCACTCCACTCGTTCCTCTTTCCGGGGGGGTTGTTGTTATTGTCGGATTTATTGTTGCTGTCATGTTTTTTATTTTCAACAGCACCTTTCTTCCACACATTACAGGATTCTCCTTTAGTGGGCGTGACCTTACGCTCCTTTTTGCAGCTATTACATCAATTCTTCTTGTTAGCCTCATTGGGTTTATTGATGACCTTTTGATTCGTGGAGATAAGAGTGCCTCTTACGGTCTTAGCCAATTACAAAAACCCCTTCTTACCTTATTTGCCGCAATTCCACTTATGGTTGTGAATGCAGGATTTACTACCATTAACCTGCCTTTCATAGGCGATCTTCGTTTTGGTCCATTTTATCCTCTGGTCCTAGTTCCTGTCATCGTTGTTGTTGCCGCTAATATGGTAAATATGCTTGCTGGTTTTAACGGTCTTGAGGCTGGTCTTGGACTTGTATCTATAGGCATGCTTGGTCTTTATGCTTTTGCCAATGACCGTTTTCTTGCTGCCCTTATCGCTTTAAGTGTTTTTGCACCTCTTGCTGCCTTTTTTTATTTTAACAAATATCCTGCAAAGATTTTACCGGGAGATTCATTAACATACCTCCTTGGTGCTACTCTTGCTACTCTTGCTATTTTGGGCAATATAGAGCGGGCAGTTTTCATTGTTTCAATACCCTTCTTTTTTGAAGCACTACTGAAGGCGCGCAGTAAGTTTAAGGCTGCTAGCTATGGTTTCTTTAAGGATGGAAGGATCCATACCCATTCAGATAAAGTTTGTTCAATACCTCATTTTTTTACCAGGACTGGAAGATTTACTGAAAGGCAAATCACTTATTCCATTATTTTTATTGAAATTGTTTTCTCCAGTCTTATTTGGGTGATATGATGTTTTTGAGACGAGTTTACAATTATTTTATTGGTGATGTTTCTTTTCTTAAGGATAATCTTCTTCTCTTCTCGTCCATAACTGCCTTAAACTTTCTTAGTTATCTTTATCACTTTGTTATAGGACGATCACTTGGTCCTGCTGATTATGGGGTTTTTGGCACTTTGTTTTCTTTGATATACTTTCTTATAGTTCCATTCAATACCATCCAGACTACATTCTCCCATTTTGTATCTGGCCTTCGTTCAGAAGGTAAATTCGGAGAGATATCTTATTTACTTAAAAGGGGATTTTTACGAATGCTTCTATACGCATCTATAACTGTAATTCTTTTTTTCATTATTATACCTTTCTTACAAGATTTTCTAAAGATTCCTTCTTTTCTTCCTTTTCTTGCACTATCCAGTGTTGTATTCTTTTCATTTTTTCTGCCTGTAACCCGCGGTGCACTACAGGGTCTTCTAAATTTTAAGGCGCTTGGAGTGAATTATGTCCTTGAAGGTGTTTCTAAACTTATCCTTGTTCTCATTTTTCTATCAGCGGGTCTTGGAGTTAGTGGCGCATTTTTTGCTTTCACTGCTTCTTATATATTCCCATTCCTTGTTTCATTCCCAGCTTTTCGGTTCCTTTTTAAGCTCAAGAAGATTCCAACTTCCACACGCAGCATTTACCGCTACTCTCTTCCTGTTTTTTTAATGCTCTTTAGTTTAACTGCTTTTTACACCATTGATGTTCTTCTTGTTAAGCATTACTTTGATTCTGTTGATGCTGGTTTTTACTCTGCACTTGCTATATTAGGGAAGGTTATCTTTTTCGGATCAATCTCCATCAGCCTTGTTATGTTCCCAAAAGTATCAGCATTGCAGAATAGTTCCCGTCTTTCCCGCCCTATCTTGTTTAGGTCATTAATCCTTATTGGTATTTTCGGATTTGGTGTTACCTTTTTTTATTTTCTCTTCCCCTCTTTTGTTGTTCGCCTGTTTTTCGGTGAAGCTTTCTTGAGGATCACCCCTATACTTGGATTTTTCGGTCTATTTATGACCTTTTTTTCCCTTGTCTATGTTCTATCTTTCTATCGCATATCCCTGCACAGGTATCGTTTTCTTTTGATTCTTATTCCATTTAATCTTGCCGAGGTTGTTCTCTTGGTTTCATTCCATCAAAGCCTATCGCAAATTGTTTATCTTTTAACTAGCTTTACCGCCCTTTTGTTCCTGGTACTTTTTATAATTACACTTATTAGAAAATGACCAAACACCTTTCAATAATAATTCCTGCACGAAACGAAGAAAGGCGTATTAGGGACACCCTTCTTGGCTACGGTTCTTATTTCTCCAAACGCTTTAACACCTCTTTTGAAATAATTGTTGTTCTTAATAACTGTAATGATAATACCCTCCGTGTTGTGCAAGAATGTATCAAAAAGTTCCCTCAAATATGCTATTTGGATATTCCAGATCCAATAGGAAAGGGTGGGGCAATTGTTGAAGGGTTTCGCATTGCTAAAGGAAACTATTTAGGTTTTGTAGATGCAGACCTTGCTTCCCTTCCTCAGGCTTTTGATACTCTTATTCCCTTCCTGAAAGATTATGATGGTGTTGTTGCTTCAAGATTGGTCTCCGGGGCAATTATAAAAAAGAGACAAGATTTCTCTCGGCGTTTAGCAAGTCGCGTTTTTAATACCTTTGTTCGTTCTCTTTTTCCGATTAAGATTCGTGATACCCAGTGCGGGTGTAAGGTTTTTCGTCGTGCAGCTATCTTACGCGTTCTGCCTGAACTTGGAATCAGTCGTTGGGGGTTTGATATTAACCTTCTCTACTTACTTCTCCGGAATGGTTTTAGCATTAAGGAGGTTCCTACAACCTGGGAGGATATTGGTCAATCAAAACTTCGGCTGAGGCGTGTTAGTCTTGAGATGTTCTTCTCTACAATCCGCTTACGTCTTCTATACTCTCCTTTAAAATTCCTCATATACATTTATGATAAACTCCCCGATAGCCTTAAACTTCACAGGAGGCTTACATGAAACCGTTATTCTCTATTATTATTCCTGTTGGTCCGGGCAGGAATGCAGAGGTTATAAATTCTATTTCCAATTGCCAATTTCCAAAATCCGATTATGAAATTATTGTTGAAGAAGGTACAAATCCCTCCATGAATCGGAATCGCGGGGCCTTAAAAGCTAGAGGAAAGATTCTCATATTTCTAGATGATGATGCTTTTGTTGATACTTCTTTTTTAGATAATGCAGCTAATTTTTTAAATCTTCATCCAGATGTTGACCTTGTTGGTGGGCCGCAGCTGACACCACCACAAGATGGTTTTTTTGGGATCATAGGGGGCTATGCAATATCTTCATTTTTTGCCTCATATACAATGAGTCATCGCTATAAGGTATGCCCTGAGACTCTTGATGCTAGTGAATTTGACATGACTTCAGCAAACCTTTTCGTCCGGAAAACATCTTTTGAAAAGATTGGTGGTTTTGATGAGCGTATTTTCCCTGGTGAGGACCCAGAATTTCTCGCTCGCGCAAAATTGAAAGGATTTTGTCTTGCTTACTCTCCAGATATAAAAATTTATCACAAACGCAGGCCAACACCAAAATTACTTTTTCGGCAATTCTATTTATATGGTCGCGCCCGTCTTCTTAAGGAGCACATTCTTGGAACAAGGTTTAATCCTGTATTTTTAGCACCTCCAATTTTTGCTGTTTATATATTTTCTATTCCTTTTCTTGTTTTTTTATTTCCCTTAGGTCTTACTGTTTTGCTTCTTTACGCTTTTCTTTGCTTCTTGTCTTCTCTTTATGAGATGGCTATCCATAGGAAGATTATTCTTTTCTTTTTACTCCCTTTCTTCTATTTTCTTATCCACTTTAGTTACGGTTTGGGATTTCTTGTAACCTTTTTTTCATTATATCTCCCCTTTCTTTCAGATAAAAGAGATATCTTAAAAGAAAGACGGCATTAATTACCTATTTTTTAATATCTTCACTATTAACCCGCTAACTATGACCCCACTTAAGACTGACTCATTTATTCCAATCATAACGACTGCAAACCCTACAAGAAAGTGAAGTAGGTATTTTCCAATGAGTCTTATTAGTGCTTTCTTTTTGAATTTCTGTTTTATTGCCTCTCTTGCACCACTACCAATTCCCCTTAAGAATACGAGGCTTGTTACTATTACTTCTTTATTTGTGTTTATTGCAAATGCATATGCTACACCAAGATAGAAATAAGTTGCCGCTTTTTTTGCCACTATTGAACCGATTAACAGTCCAATAATGAACCATAATACTTCCAGTTTTGTTATTGTTATGACTGCTGCTATGACCAATATAAAGATGACGCCTATAGATGCTCTTAGATATTTATCATATCGGCTTATTTTTTTTCTTAGAAAATGTGCTATCCAAATTCCTAAAACGTATCCTAGGAAAATAATGCTTACATAGGCTATATTTGCTATTATATATTCCATTTATTTTTCTTGATTGACCTCGCCATACTTTCTCCCCTATACAAATATTTATATATCTGTTTATCAGCATTTTCCTATGAAGATTCTTGTTGGCTATCCACCTACTGAGGATTCTAAAGGCACCCCTCTTCTTTCTCAAAACCGCCAGTTTCAGTATTTTAATAATCCTACATTCCTCTTCCCTGTTGCTCTTGCCACGGCTGCCACCATGCTTAAGGATAAGAATTATAAAATATTTTGGAAAGATGCCATTGCAGAAGGGGTTGGATCTGATGAATTTTACCGCTTTCTTGAAAGTGAAAAACTTGACCTTTTTCTCTTTGAGACCAAGACACCCGTTATAAAGAAACACTGGCAGTTTATTTCTGATTTGAAGAAACGTTTTCCATCCCTATTAATTGCAATTTGCGGAGATCATGTCAGTGCTTTTCCTCGAGAGACGATGGATGCTTGCCCTGTTGATTACCTTATTAATGGAGGCTATTATGATTTTGCTTTTCTTGAACTTTGTGAGGCTTTACGAAAGAATGAACCAATACCGAAGGGTGTTTGGTATCGTAAGTCTGGTAAGATTGTAGAGAATGGTCGTTATTCATTTAAGGGCAAACTTGATGATGCCCCCATTATTGATAGGGTTTTTACCAGAAATGATCTTTATCAAAAGGAGTTTAATCTAATCGGCAGACCCCTTGCTTATATTATGAGTGGTCGAGACTGCTGGTGGGGTAAATGTACCTTTTGTGTTTGGGACCATACTCTTTATCCGAAGGGAACTTACCGTGCCCGTAGTCCAGAAAACGTTTTAGAGGAGGTAAAGTACCTTGTTGATGAGTGTGGGGTTAAAGAAATTTTTGATGATGCAGGTACAATAACTGTTGGTCTTTGGTTGAGGCGTTTCTGTAAACTTATGATTGAAAGCGGTTACAATAAAAAAGTTATGTATTCTTGCAATATGCGTTTCGGTGCTGTCAATGCAGAAGAGTACAAGTTAATGAAAAAAGCTGGGTTTCGCCTTTTGAAGTACGGTCTTGAATCTGCTTCTCAAAAGACAATTGATAAACTTGATAAAGGTACTGATGTTCTGGGTATTGAAGAGAGTTGTCATCTTGCCAAACAGGCCGGTCTTACTGTTCACCTTACTATGATGGTCGGGTATCCTTGGGAAACAAAATCAGATGCTCTTAAGACTTATCGTCTTGCAAAACGTCTTATGGTTAAGGGCTATGCAGATGTTCTTCAATCAACAGTTGTTATTCCTTATCCTGGGACTCCTCTATATGCTGAGGCTCTTGATAAAAAGTGGCTTCTTTTTGATGACCCTACTGCTTATGAGCGGTTTGATATGCGTGAACCTGTGTTTAAGACCCAAGATATGACACCTGATGAAGTTATGGCCCTTTGTAACAAAATTTACCATATCTTTCTAAACCCAGAATACATTGTTCGTCATCTTGCCAAAATACGCTCTATTGAGGATGTGAGATACACGCTTAAGGGGGTTAAAGCCGTGTTTGGTCATCTGCGTGATTTTTCCTGGTCCTCTGGTCCTACACAGCAAAAGGCAATATGAACATTCTTCTAGTGCGTGCTCCTTACTCAAGTAGTTTTAAAGAGTATTCAGACGTTCCACTTGGTATTGGTTATATTGGTGCTGTTCTTGAGCGAACAGGGCACACTGTGAACTTTGTTGACGGTCAGGTTGAACAGAACTTTTACCATACCTTAGAGCGAACCATTTCATCATTCAAACCAGGTCTTGTCGGTCTTACTGGTCTTACTGTGAACATACAGCAAGTCAAAGAAGTTGCTTTATTTTTGAAAAGACACTACCCAAATCTCCCTCTTGTTTTTGGTGGTCCACATGCACGTCTTATTTCTCCATCTAAAATCCTTGATCATATTTCGCAGTTTGATGCTGTGACAAAAGGTGAAGCTGAATTTACTTTTCTTGAAGTTGTTGATTGCTATGCTTCTGGAAGGTCTCTTGACGGGGTCCTTGGTATTGCTTTTCGTAGTGGGTCTGAGGTTATTGAAAATGCTGACAGGCCTTTGGTTTATAAGCTAGATGATATTCCAT
Organism: Candidatus Woesearchaeota archaeon; assembly: GCA_018303365.1. GTDB lineage: Archaea > Nanobdellota > Nanobdellia > SCGC-AAA011-G17 > JACPNG01 > JAGVYI01. The sequence goes on along the minus strand of JAGVYI010000019.1, from coordinate 25,295 downwards.
TTCCTGCCCGCCATCTTTTTGATTTTTCTAAATATAGGCCGAGTCCTAAAGAGCATAAGCGTTTACCTGGTGCAAGTATTATGACTTCTCGCGGTTGTCCTTATCGTTGTACTTTCTGCCTTATTGGTAAATTCCAAAAACAGTATAGGATGCATAGTGCCAGATATGTTGTCGATGAGATAAAAGAACTTGTATCTAAATATGGCATAAATGATATTTTCATACGTGATGATATGTTTACTCTTAGCCAAGAGCGTGTTAAAGAAATCTGTCAGCTTCTTATTAGTGAAGGGGTCGATATTACTTTTAGTTGTCTCGGTCGTGCTGATAATATCAAACTAGAAACTCTTGAATGGATGAAGAGGGCAGGCTGCTGGCGCTTTATGATTGGCATTGAAAGCGGCAATCAAGATCTTTTAGACATTCTTCATAAAGATATCACTCTTGACCAAGTCCGGACATGCGTTAGAATGTGCCGCCAAGTTGGAATTCAAGTTGATGGGTTTTTTATGTTTGGCATTCCTGGAGAGACGAAAGAAAAAGCATTGCAAACTATTTCTTTTGCTAAATCTCTTGGTCTTGATTATGCTCAATTTTACCTCGCTACTCCATATCCAGGCACTGACCTTCGGGAGATGTGTGAGGAGCATGGCACATTTAATGCTGTTGAGGATGAATGGGGGAGACTTAACCAGTTTGGTGATGAGAACCCAATTTATGTTCCTAACGGGATGAATGGGGCCGAACTTAAAGCACTTCAGAGAAAGGCATGGCGTTCTTTCTACCTGCGTCCAAGCTTTATTGCACGTGAAGTTACTAAAATCCGCTCTGTTGATGATGTTAAAATCCGCTTAGAAGGTCTTAAGTCTCTTTTTTCTTTCTAAGAATCTTGATATTTAAACTCATATATGATTAGTATTGGTTGCTCATCTTGGGGTTGGCTATAGACTCTGACTGGCTTTAACTTCCCCTGATTTCTTTGCGGATATGAATATGCATACTCTGCTGAGCGTTCAAAGATGGAGAGCACCATATACCTTGGCTTTTCTTCTTTTATGAGTTCTTCAAACTGCTCTTCTGTTCTTGGATAACCGAGAGTTTTTCTTTCAGAATAGAAACTATTTTGCGGTACAGCACTGTTTATTATCACTTCGTCTTGATTGGTATTATTTTTCATCCATAACGCTGCTTCTTTAACTGGTGCAAAACTTGTTTTTCTTGATTCAATTATTTGACCAGCCTCTCTAACTTGTGCGTATCCACCTATTGCTAAGACAATAAGGATAGCAACCACACCCAATGTTTTTCCGTAGAAATGTATTCTTTTTTCTGCCTGGTTTTTTATCCAGAGCAGGGCTTTTCCCACTATGAAAAATATCGCTGGTGCCATTATCATGAGCCACCTCGGTTCTCCGTTTCTTTCGTAGAATACTAGGTATGCTGTTGGCAGTGCCATCATTAAAATCAGAAAGAGGTCTGCATCAAACCTTTTTTCTTTTCTCGTAATTATCTTATCAAACGCCAACACAACCCCAACCATAGTCAGCATTCCTCCAATGAAGAACACGAATAAGAACTGCATTGGGTATAGCTTAAAATATTCTAGAACAAAAAATGCTAGTGGTTTTGCTAGTTTTGCTTCTGCTGCTCCTCCCCCAACATATCCTTTGAAGAATGCGAGGGCTCTTCCATGTGCTATGCTTGACCATATAATATATGGTGCTATGATAAGTGCTGCAATTACAGACCCTATCCAAAACTCTTTTTTCTTAAGGAATGCTAGCTTGTCTGTCAGTAACAAATATCCTGCTATGACCGTGAGAAACATAAGGTTGCCTATCCTCGTCAGAGCTCCGAGTGTAAGGAATATTATTGTAAGGGTAAGATATCCTTTCTTTTTTTCTTTGACATATCCTTTCCAAAAGAAGTAGAAAGCCGCTAGTCCTAACGCTACACCAAGTACATCTGTTGCGAACCTGGCTGTCCAGAACAGCAGAAGCCAAAATACACTCATAAAGAATGCACCTATAAGTCCTATGGATTCATCGTAGAGTTCCTTTCCTAATAAATATGTTAACCAGACTATTGCTACTGACGGGAGGGCTATTACAAGGAATTTTATTACATTCAAATTTACTATTCCTAACATATAGAAGAGGCTTACCAGGATGGGGAGAATTGGTTGCCTTTGTGAGCCAAGATTGTAAGGTATGCCAAAAACCCATCCTTTTGCTGCTGCAAGGTACTCTGCTTCATCCCACCAGACTGCTTCATTCACTCCGTTGTATTTTATTCTTAATACTAAGGCCAGAAGAAGTATACCTAACAAGATCTTTGTCTTATGTTTTTTGATTGCCTTTTGAAATTCCATTTTCTTTTATATCCTCTTTAAATGATTTAAATTTAAGGGTTTTTATAAGATTTTCAAATTTTTGAAGGTTCTTTCTTATACCATAGTAGCTTATTAACCTATTTTTTAGCGGTACATCCAATCTTGGTATGTTGCGGTCTATTTCCCACGGGTGGATAATCATATTTATTGATCTTTTTTGTTTTTGCAGGAGTTTTATCATACTTTTTGTTAGGATGTATGGGAAGGCCCGAAGATAAAACCCTCCTGCAAGGGGAATATTTATCTTTCCTATCCTTAAAACAGAGATAGGGTATTCTCTTAGTTTCTCTTTTTCATTGTGAATGTAGATATTATCTTTTGATGGTTTATATGGTTCTAGCGGTGCTCCAGGGGCGCCATAGAGGGGTGTTTTCATAGGGAATATGCTTGAGTCGTAGCAGTAATTTCTTTTTCTTAGGATCTCTATTGCCCAGGACTGCTCTTTTGCTATTGAATAATATGGAGCCCTAAAACCAATAACTTTCTTTCCTGTTGCTTTTCTTAATGCTTTTTCAGTTCTTCTTAGTTCTTCTTCAAATGTTTTTCTGTTTAGGTTCCATAGTGGAGTATGGGAATAGCAGTGAGAGGCTACTTCGTGCCCATTTGCACTTATTTCTTTTACTACATCTGGGTGCTTATCTGCTATGTCTCCTAATGTAAAAAAAGTTATTGTTGTATTGTGTTTTCTTAGGATGTCAAGCAGCAGCGGGATTGTCTTTTCTATCCTTGGAACCTTCTCTTTTGCGAAATGTCTAAGGTATTCTGAGTGATACCAATCTTCAACATCCACCGATAGGAAATGATTATTTTCTTTTTCCATGAACAAGATAGTTCCCCATTATAAGAAAATCCAGCTGTCCTGCCTTTATATCGTAGATTGCCTGTTCTGGGGTGTATACTATTGCTTGGCCAGATCTGTTGAATGAAGTGTTAAGAAGTATCGGTGTCCCTGTTTTTTTCCCAAACGACTTTATTACCCTATGATATAACGGATTTACCTGCTTTTCTACAGTCTGTACTCTTACACTCATGTCTTTGAATACAACTGCTGGAGCTTCCTCTTTCATTTTCTCTGTTGCATCTAAGGTAAGAATCATGAATGGTGTTTCCACTCTTTTTGGATTTTTTACATACTTTTTCTGAGATTCTTTTACTATACTTGGGCAAAATGGCTGGAATGCTGGTCTTTTTTTTATTGTTGCTCTTAACTTTTCTGGGGATTTTTCATCTTTTGGAGTTATCAGGATGCTTCTGTTTCCTAAGGCTCGTGGTCCATATTCCATTCTTCCTTGGAACCATCCAATGATATGCCCTTTTGGCAGTATTTCTTCTCCAACGTATCCCGCTATATCTTCAATGTATTCAAACTTGTATTTTGTCTTTTCCAGACTTTGCTTTATTTGTTCGTTTCTATATTCATTTCCAAGATATGCACTCTTCCATCTTCTTGGTTTTATTTTTTTTTGCCTTGCAGCTATGTTTAGTGCGGCTCCTGTTGGAATCCCTCCATCCCCTGCTGCGGGGTGAATATGAATGTCCTTTACTTCAGGGATTTGCAATATTCTCTGATTGAGTTTAACATTTAGAAACAGGCCTCCTGCTAGAGCAACATTTTTTATTTTGGTAAGGATACATATTCGCTTCTATTTTAAGGTCTTTTACCTTGATATATTTTTTAAGTTTTTGATATATAGGAGATTCTTTTCCGTATGCTGCAAGGGCTTCTGTTTTTCCTTCTCCATCCCCGTATTTGAAATCCAAACATTCTGTTATGCATCCGTAGAAATGTCCTATCGAGTTTTCCTGCTTTGTTGCTGCTATTCTTTTTATCCCATCTTTTATCGTACCAATATTTACTGTTGTTGAGATGCCATCTCCTCTTGCATCGGCGGTTATTATGAGACATTTGTTGAATCCGCTTGAATAGAATGTCGAGGCTGCGTGATTTAGGTGGTGATCTACCCTTTCTAGTCTTGCATTTATTCCTGCCTTTTTCAACATATTCTCGAGCAGCTTTCCCGAAAGTTTTGAGTTTATCTTACTAAACCAAAGATGCTTTCTATAGAAATCCATATATTTTTCGTAGGAGTAAATCTTCAAATAATCTTTTCTTGATTTTAATGGGTTGAGTAGTGGAGATATTTGGGTAAATCCTTGCATGAGCTGCAATGGTACTTCTGCGTGCACATTTCCAACAGCTATTACTTCCACTTCTTTAGGGCTTATGTTTGCTGCCTTGAGCGTTGCCGAGATTGATGTTTTAGGAAACCCGCCTTCGTGCTTTATTCTGCTTGTTCTTTCCTCATGGATTGCTGCTTTTATCTCTCCGTCTACAGATACAGCTGCTCCAGAATCAAATGCTGAGTCATGTATTCCAAGTATAATGCTCATTTTCCTTCTTTTTTATACCACCCTATTGTCTTTTTTAAACCGCGGTCCAGGTCAAATATAGGCTTATAATCAAGAAGATCAATCATCTTTTTTATCTCTGGAAAGCGGTGTCTTACATCTTCTCTTTGATTATTGACAAATACCGGTTCTATGTTTTTTCCACATAATTTGATTATTTTTTGCGCCAGATTGTAGATTGTTATCGGCATTCCAGTTCCAATATTTATACTCTGGCCATTGCTTTCTCTTGAAGTCATGGTTTTTAGTGTTGCATTTATATTGTCTTCAATAAAGACGAAGTCTCTTGTCTGTGTTCCGTCTCCATAGATTGTTGGCGGCTGGTTCTTTAGGGCCTGTTTTATAAAAATCCCAACAACGAATCCGTAGTCGCTTGAGTCTTGTCTTGGGCCATATACATTAAAAAACCTTAATGAAGTTGTATTTAGTCCATACTTTTTGTGGTATGCTTCAAGATACTTTTCTCCTATGAGCTTTACAACCGCATACGGTAGTTTTGGATTTAAGTGGCCGTCTTCTTTTTCTGGTATCTCTACAGGGTCACCGTATACTTCAGATGAAGACGAAAAGACTACCTTCTTTACATCTTGCTTTCTTGCTGCCTCAAGTATATTTTTTATTCCCTCGACATCTCCTAGAACATCTAGCGGTGTTTCAAGCGTTCTTTTTACACCTACAAGGGCAGCGTAATGGAACACATTATCAAATCTGTGTTTTTTAAATAGGTCCCGCACATCTTCTTTATTATTTACATCTCCCTGCAGAATCTTTATCTTGCTATTTTTTATGTTCTCCTTTCTTCCTGTTATGAAATTATCGAAACAGATAACTTCATGTCCTTCATTAGCCAATCTGTCTACAAGGTGGCTTCCTACAAATCCTGCTCCCCCTGTTACTAATGTCTTCATTTTTTCTTTGTTCCTTCCCTTAGTGCTGTTTCTTCTATAATCTCTTGGACTTTTCTTTTGTTTTCGACTATGTTAAAGTTTAATAAAAACAGTAGTATGAATATTATTAGAATGGCTCCAAATACAAAAACATCCATTACCCTCATTCCAAGGAGGATGTTAGCTACCGTTTCTATTCTATCAAAGAGTAGTATTCCTGCAAATAAGGCCAACCATATGCTAGTCCATATCCCTAACCCTAAGAAATTTAACTTGTTCTTTCTATAAAGCCTATATGTAAGTATAAGCATGATTATACTGTATATTATTGCAATAAAGTGACTAATCCTTATCATTTTTCAAGTCTCCATTTGACCATTTTTACTGCTGACTTTAAAGCATCTTTCTTGTTCATTCCTGTTTTTTTATCAGTATAGATTGTTTTTATTGGAACTTCTATAAACCTTAAGTTACTTTTTGCTACCTTCACTACAAATTCTGATACCACCCCATATCTTGATGAGTCCCATCTTAACCTAGGATAAGCCTTTTTCGTGAAGACATGGAATCCTGTCTGACTATCATTTATGTTTATGTTAAACAACATTTTTGTTAGGGTTGATAGCCCCCAGTTTCCGATTCTTTTTATTATTGGCATGTTCTTATCTCTTTGCCTTGAACCAAAGATTATGTCCAAGTCTTCTTTTTTTAAGATGCTTAGCATTTTAGGTATGTCTTCTGGTTCGTGCTGTCCGTCTGCATCGATTGTTGCTATGATATCTGCTCCCCTTTTTAGAGCAAGGTCACAACCTATCCTTGTGCTGAATCCAGCCCCCATATTTGCAAGAAGTCTTACGACAATTGCTCCTGCCTTTCTTGCTACTGCTTCTGTATTGTCTTTTGAACGATCGTCTACAACAACAACTTCATCTGCTACTGCCTTTGCTCTTTTTACTACCTTTTCTATATATTTCGCTTCGTTATATGCGGGTATTACGACTACTATTTTTTCTTTCATTTTACGTTTAGGTTCTGCAAATCGTATATAAATAGCACTTCTTGACCATTTAATACTATCTTGTCATTTGGTTCTAATTGTTCTAAAATCTGATTTATTTCTTTTTCGAAGCTTTCAACCTTCCTTGGGTTTACAAGGAGGTACCTTACTGTCCGGTTTTCTGGTTTAAAGAGGTTTATTTTTTCAATTAGCGTAGGCTCCCTCCCGGTTTGGCTTCTGAATGCCTGGTCAAATTGAAAATTTGCTAAACTTTGTTCTGGTCTTACGTACCAAAATATTGGTCCCTCTTGGAGTATGAAGGTTTCGCTATCATTCAGCTTTTCTTTAAGGTAGTTTCCTGTAGTCTTAGCAGCATATGTGTAAAGATTTATATCGCAGCCAAAATTGCTCACTTTGCAGAATATCGGGTTTCTTGTCTCAAAAAACGGGGCAGCACTGAAAGCTGTCCAAAAACTGAAAGCAAGGTAGATTATTAAGAGAATAGTTCCAACTACCCCTTTGTTTTTAATCTTTAATCTTGTTAATATTCCGTATTCTTTATCAGAAAATACCATGGCCATTAGAAATACAATCGGAAAGAGGTAGGGTATTGCAATTCTTGTGAAGTGGAACACATTTGTAAATATAAATGTGGTAATTGTTGTCAAAAGGAAATAAAGCACGAATTTTTCTTTTTTGTCTTTGTCTTTCTTTTTTAAAAGCCAGTAGAGTGTAGGAATTGCCAGAAAAAATAACAGGGCATCGAAAATATTTACTTCATAGAGAAATTGGTTTATAATAAACTTGTGAATACCAAGATTAAAGCCGAGTCCTCCTTCATCTTGGCTGTGGCTTGTGTACGTATTATAAACATCAATTACATTTTGCGGTTTGAGTTGAAATGGTAAGAGAAATGCTAATGTAAAAAGAATTACCATAAATATAAGGAGAGCTATGAACTTTACTTCTTTTTTAGAGATTTTCCAATCTCCTTTTAGTTTCAGCACCCTTGAGATTACATTCTTTATCTCCCTCCAATATTTGTCCAGAAGTATCAATGCAAAAAATAGCAAATATGCTCCGAAAGACAGCTTTGTTGCTCCTCCAAGTCCAAGAAATATCGCTGCTATGATGAAATAGATTTTTTCTTTTTTTGTTCCTTTTTCTTCCAAATATCCTTTTAATAAAAATAGCGTTGCAAGGGCAAGCCAAGTCCATAGTATGACATCTACATGCATTATCAGTCTGCTAAATTGCAGAATGAATGGCTGAAATGCGAAAAAGGTTGTGGCTATAAGGGCTCCAACTTCATTGAGAAGTGCTGTTGCAATTATAGAAAGGGTAATGAGCAGTAGTATTCCGAAGGCAAATATTGGTATGTAACAATACTCTTCAGCTCTTGCAACTTGCGGACCTATTAGACCTTCTCTTCCTGGATAGAACATCGGTTTTATCTTCGATACCTCTGAGAAGTCTTCTCCAGATAGGAGGCAACCAGCCCCAATCACCATGTGGCCGAGTGGTGGTTCTCCTTGGCTTGCAATTCCAGGAAAAATATCGTGGGGATAATACCAAAGAAGTCCTTCAGGGATTACGGCCTTTGTGTCTCCTGTAAATGTTGTGTTTTCCGGGTTTTCCAGCCTTATGAATATTCCTAGTGCTAATATGATTATAATTGCTATCCAAAATCCTTTACGTTTCATTTTTTCTTGCTTGTAAACCATATAAATGCGAATATGAACAGGGCCAAGATAGATGCTTCAAACTTAAGTATATCTTTATGTATGTGTGCTTTTGTTGGGTGTACTTTGTTATCTTTCAGGTCTGCTTGCATTGAAATTACATCTCCTTCTCTTAGCGGAATGTCTGTTATAACCTCATAGGTGAAGTCCAACTCCCTTACTATTAATGGATTTGTGCTTATAATATCACTATAGGAGAACGCTAGTGTGTCTTTGTTTTCTTTAAACTGAGTTATGTATGGTAGGTTCCCCTTTACCCATGCTTGTGTTGCAAGTGGCAGTAGCAACGTGAATATTATTAGGGGTAGTACTATCTTTAGATTTTTTGTCTTGAATCCATAACTTATCTTTTTCTTATCTGTTATTGCATAAAGGATGGCTACTGTACTTACTGCCATAATGAGTATTGATATACTACTTTCAGGCCAGAATAGTTGGAAAGAGAATGTTTTCAAAATGAAGGGGTAAAACAAAAACTTCATGAATCCAAAATTCTTTTCTAAAGCATCCAAGAAAAAGTGCGTTGCTCCTCCAAATACTAAAAGCTGCATAGCCTTTTTTGACTGTTTGCTTAATAGGGATATTGTCAGTGCAATTAGAAGAAACATGAATGGACTGTGGAAGGGCTCCAGATAACTAAAGGTGTTTACTTGTCCAATATATGTAAACTTTCTTATAAGGACACCCAATCTTGCAATATCTGGAATGATTGCTCCCAGAAGCACGAGCCTTACATTCTTTATCCTTAGAAGCTTTGCTGCAATGTAAGGCAGCCCCAGATGGATTAACCAATTTGGCATATGCTTTTCCGAAAAGGGAGATTTATAAGCCTTTTTAACGGCAGAATTATAAACCCATTTTTGCGGTTTTTTATTATGTCCAATTCAGTTTATCGCAGGTTTCCTGACTGGTATTTTCTTTTACCTTCTGTTGTTTTTCTAATTGTTATTTTCTATAAATTTTATTTACTCTTTCCCATAACCCAATTCTTTCCTTTTGCAATCGGAGACTTAACGCAGCGCCTTGCTCAACTTTCTTTTTTCCAAGAATACGGTTTTTTTGGGTCAGTTCCGAACTGGTACGATGGATTTACTTTGTTTCGAAGCTATCCACCGGGGTGGTTTTACTTTACTTCCATTTTCAGCTTTTTTACTAGTAACCTTCTTGTATCTGTTTACCTTTCGCTTGTATTTATCTACATACTCTCCCTTGTTGCTATAACTATTTTCGGCAACTCATTGCGATTATCTTTAACTCAAAGGGTTGCTTTTTTCTCATTTTTCTTTGGAAGCCCGCTCCTTATTGACCAGTTTTTTAATATTGGAAAATTTCCAGAGGCTCTCGGGTGGTTTTTGCTATTGTTTCTTTTTTTCTTTGTTTACTATCATAAAGATAAGCCGATATCGAAACTCTCTTTTATGGTAATTATTCCTTATGCTGCACTTATACTTACACACCCTTACGAGACCATTATAGGTAGTTTTCTTTTTGTTCCTTTGTTTATTCTTAAACCATGGAAGGAGCGTGCTTTCTTGGGCTTTATTATCCTTATATCCTTTCTCCTGAGTTCTTTTTGGTTCGTCCCCTTTTTGCAGTCTAATCAGGATTCTTTTTCTTGCTCTTTTGTCTGCTCTGATCTTTCTCGCTATATTGATTCGCCAGCTGTCAAAACCCACAGCGTAAATCCTTTGAGTGTGCTGTTGACTTTAGATAGTCTTGTTTCTTTTAATACAATCCTTCTTGTCTCCTTTTTTGTTATCTCCCTTTTTTCTTACCTTTCTTCTTCAGACAAAGGGCGTTTTTTGTTATTTTATTTTCCTTTCTTTGTTCTTGGTTTCTTGCTTATTTCCCGTCTCCTTATTTTTGTTCCTTATTTTAACAAAGTTCCTGTGAACCCTTATAATGGGCTTTTTTTGCTTCTTATAATTGCGTTGCTTGTTACCTCTAAGTTTCAGGTTGATTTGCATAAGTTTTTCTTCATCGGCATCTTTGTTTTTAGCATATTATCTGCTGTTGTTGCATTCACTTTCCTTAACAATCCTGATGTAAGCTACCTTCCTTATGAGCAAGAGTTTGTTGATATAGCAACTGGTCTTTCTGGAACATATCTTATTTTTCCACATAATTCTGGCAACATAAATTCTCTTATTTTCGATTCTTATATTGGTTTCAGTCGTTACGACCTTACCACCCCTAGCGGAGGGTTTTCTCCTGCGGCGTCTGAGGAATTATTGGTTCGTTTTGATGTGCTTCGTCAGGAGTTAGAATCCGGTTCATGTACAGAATTTGCTTCTTTCGTTGATGAGGAGGGTATTGTATCTGTAATTTCTTTTAACGAATATTGCCCTCTTATTTCTTCGTGCGGGTTTTCTCTTGAAGGAGAAACTAAGACTTTTTGTTTTTTTAGCACACCTTAAAATTCAAAATGCCTGTGTTTTCATAGGACAATATTATCTAACCATTCCACTAATGTATAGTATAGTCACCATTTCTATAGGTTCCTTATATCCCATCCACTCTTTTGAGGTATCACCCTCTTTGAAACCTTCTATTGGATACTGGGTTATATATAGTTTTACATCAGAGTCCACAGAATTCTTTTTGAAATTACAAGTAACATTAAATTGTCTTATTTCATCGTACTTCATCCCTTTCTCCAAGGGAATATTTCCAAATTCTTTAGTGCAAGGTACATTAGGGATTTCAATTCTTTTAATGATGGCTATTCCAGACCTTGTTGCTCTTAACTTAAACTGTACTTCATCTTTAGTTATATAACTCCAAGGGCAATCAAAATAATAGGTTCCTGTGCAGTATTCAACAGTTAAGGCTTGAACTGGATTTGGATTGATGCTTTTTTTGGCTTCGGTTTCTTTTATATCTGTTTGTTCGTCTTTATCGCAAACTTTATCACCATTTTTATCTAAACAACACTCACTTCCTACTTGAATATATGGTTTGTTACAGACAAATTCCATCACTGCACTTCCAGTGGGGGTTTGCTGACAGCCAGATACTAAGATGGTCGCAAGAATAAAAGCGCTCAATAGCAACCATTTTATTTTCATATTAACAAACTTTGTTCATATAAATAGGGTTTATAAGTCTTGTGCATTGTTCTTCTTCAATCTACCAAGAATTTCCTGTGTTTTTTAGTATTTTAAGACGTTAGCTTTAAAAACAGATCTCTTGGTTCCTATTTGCCATGTATAAAAAGATTTTAGTTACTGGTGCTGGTGGATATGTTGGAAAGTATGTTCTAGATGGGCTTCTTTCTAATGGTTTTCAAGTAACTTGCTTTATTAGAAAGGGTGTTCCTTTTGTTTACGATAGGAAAGATGCTTTGCGTGTTGTTGAGGGAGACATTACTGACAAAGAGAGTCTTCGACCTGCTCTCAAAGGAGTTGATGCTGTGATTCATCTTGCGGCAGCACAGCGGATTATATCTTTTGAGGTAAACTATCAGGTTAATTTTATTGGAACAAGGAACCTTATTGAACTTTGCACTGCCTATAAAATTAAACGAGTGATTTTTACTAGTTCGGTTGCCGTCTTGAAAAATAAACGGGGTCCTTATGGCGAGACAAAGGTCATGGCTGAAAAACTCTTTACAGATAGTTCTCTTGACTATACCATCTTTCGGCCTACTATTATTTACGGCGTACATGGTGTTGGCATTACGAATGTTATTGACTATGTAACTAAATTTCCTTTTTTTATTCCTCTTGTTGGACATGGAAGATGGACACGACAACCTGTAAGCGTCTATGATGTTGCTAAGGCGCTTGTTCTGTCAGTTAACAATAAACAAACTTATAGGAAAATATATCCCCTTTGCGGGAAAGATAAGATTCCATTTCGGGACTTGGTTGATGTTGTTGCTAAAGCGATAGGGGTTAAAAAGATAAAAATCTCTTTTCCTGTTTGGCTCTGCTATTATACTGCTAAAGTTTTTGAGAGAGTACTTTCTAAGCCCCCCTTTACTTCAGAGAATGTTCGAAACCTGAGCCAAGGTACAGAGATGGATATAACAGAACTTGTTAGGGATACTAACTTTAATCCCATTGATATTGAGCAAGGCATCAAAAATCTTATTGCTGAGTTGCGGGAAAAGAAACTTCTTTAGATGCGTTCTACTAATAGTGATCACCTGCTTAAAGGTGCGTAACCTATCTCAAGATTAACCATGATTTTTAGAAGCAATATATTTATAAATATTGATTTGTGGAAATACTTGTCTTTACTCTATCAGGTTTGCTATGGGGTGTTGGGTGAATTTTTATGAAATTTGAGACGCTAAATTGGAATGATATAAGAGTAAAAAAGGAAAAACCTTCAGAGCTTTTTGTTCTTCAGACAACTAAAGAGATTCTTACCCAGAGATTCGGTCAACCTACTAAAAATGGAGAATGGATTTTACTTTTAACTTTTGAGCAGATTGGTACTATAAAGTCAAAGAATCCTGACAAAGATCTTATGCTCTCTTTACGTCAAGACCGTGCAGGCGCGTGGAGTGTGCATGCGCTTAAAGAGAATCAGGACCTTGTTTTTCAATTTTTACGAGACAAGAAAATATGTTAAGGAGATGATTGATATTCAGAAAATATTATTCATACAGCCCCCTCCACTTAAGGAGCAGGATCTGATGGAAGGGATCAAGTACCCTCCTTTAGGCATTACTTCAATAGCGGGATTTATGCGCGCTAAAGGTTATACTGTGGGGCTTTATGACGGGTGTGCTTTCAGTGCAACTACTGAAGATGTCCTTTCTGAAGTTAAAAAATTTGAGCCTGATGTTGTCGCACTTACTGCAACTTCGGCGATTATTTATCATGCTTTTGCTGTTGCATCTTTAGTTAAACAGTTTAACCCTTCCATAAAGGTTGTTATTGGTGGACCACACGCTACAGAACTTCCTTACCATGCTTTATCTAATGAAAATGTTGATGTTGTTCTTAGGGGCGAGGGGGAGTTAAGCTTGCTAGAGCTTATGGAAGCCTATGATAAAGGATCTGACCTTCACCTTGTAAAAGGTATTGGTTTTCGAGATAATGGGAAGATATTCTTGACGTCTCCTATGCCTCTTCTTAAGGACATTGATGAACTTCCTTTTCCAGCATATGACCTTTTGCCTCTTGAAAAATACCAGAGCCCATATTCTCTTAGAAAGCCTTTCATTGCAATGGTTAGAACTCGTGGCTGTCCTTATGACTGTAGTTACTGCGAGATTCCTAATGTTTATGATAGACGATTTCGAGTACAGTCTCCTGAACGTTCTATAAAAGAGATTGATTATCTTGTCAAAGAGCTCGGGGTAAAAGAAATTGCTTTCAAGGATTCTATTTTTACAATTGTTCCAAGTAATGTTATGAAATTCTGTGATCTTCTGATGGAGAGAAATTATGACCTTACATGGTGTGCCAATGCTAGAGTCGATAACTTCAACCTTGAGCTTGCAAAAAAGATGAAACAGGCTGGGTGCTTTAGTGTCACGTTCGGTCTTGAGACTGGTGACCAAAGAATCCTTGATAACCTGCGTAAAAGGGCCACACTTGAACAGGGAAGGGAAGCTGTTAAGATTGCAAAGAAGGCAAAACTTGATGTTGTTGCTAATTTTATGGTTGGTAACCCTGGCGAAACATATGGGTCTATTGAGAACACTATAAAATATATGAAAGAGGTTGACCCCACTTATGTATATATGGGGTTTTGCACTGCTTTTCCAGGAACTGAGCTTCGGCGACAGGCAGAACAGAATAACTGGCTTATTCAAAAAGACCCCACTTCTGTTCGGTATGAAGATGTGCAGATGAATGCTACCGAACTTACAAATGAAGAATTAAAACAAGCTCTAAATAGGATGTACAGGGCTTTTTATTTTCGTCCCAAGTATATTTTACGTAGAATGTTCAAATTGAGCCCTGCAGACATTAAAAACAACTTGAAAGGGTTTAAGTCTATTTTGAGGAATACCTTGCGGGTTAAGAAAGGAAAGGAATTGGAGACATAAATTATCAAACTTTAAATTATACATTTTGTGCTTTCCCTATTCTTAATCTACCCTTCTTGGGACACGAGCATCTTAAAGCCCGCTTTTGTCTTTCTTGCAAACTCTCCGACTGAACGGACCCTGCTTAGTTCTTTTAGAATATAACTTGGTCTAAAATAAAATGACTTGTAGGCGAAATTACACACATCAAAGAGTTCTTTTTTACTCAAATATTCGTTTGCGGTTGGCGGGTCAAAGGCTTCTGTTGGATTTTGAGCGTAACTTCTCCAGCATTCAGCAACCGACTTATCACCTTTTTCAAGCAGATTTCTCCAAACTTCTGTGTCTGGAAATGGTGTGAAAACCGTGAAATGACAGAAATTTGGTTTTACCTTTTTTGCAAATTTTATTGTTTGCATCATCTGTTCTCTTGTTTCTCCTGGAAGGCCAATCATAAGGTATCCTAGTGTTTCCATCCCAACCTTCTTACATATCCTAAATGCCTTCTCGACTTTTTCCAAATTAACTTCTTTTTTTATTGTCTTCAGGCCTTCTTCTGTTCCAGATTCGACTCCGAAATTTATCCTGTGGCATCCTGCCTTTTTCATAAGTTCAATCAACTCAGGTGTTACCCTGTCAACTCTTGTTCTTATATCCCAGACCATATCTAATTTTCTTCTAAGAATTTCGTTACAAATTTCTTCTGCTCTTTTCATGTCCATTGTCCAAGTGTCATCATAAAATAGAATCTCGTTAATTCCTAGGTTTTTGATTTGCTCCATCTCATCGACAACTAGTTTTGGTGACCTTGCTCTCCAGCTTTTTCCTCCTGCTTGAGGTCTGTCACAAAAAGTGCATCTAAAGGGGCACCCCCTAGAGGTTATCATTGTTGTCAATGGGTTTCTCTTTGCGAGGACTGAAGAATACTTTTTATAGGGTGTTAGGGTTCTGTCGGGGATAGGGATTTTGTCTAAGTCTTGTATAAGTTCTCTTGGTGGGGTTACAACAACCTCTCCTTTCTTATCTTTGAACATAAGCCCGTTTACTTTTCTTAACTTCCCTTCATCTCTGATGTTTTCAACAAGTTCTGGAAAGGTTCTTTCTCCTTCCCCTATAACTACCATATCAACAGCATCTTGTTTTATTGTCTCGTATGGAAACATTGTTGCATGCGGTCCACCAAAGACAATTTTGATATTGGGGTTGATTTCCTTTACAATCTTTGCCATATGGAGGGTGTCAAGAAGCGTGAACGTTAGTGCAGCCATACCAATTATCTCCGGTTTCACTCTTTCAAGTTCTTTTTTGATATCTCCATAGTCCATCTCAAGAAGCTGCGCATCAAGCACCTCTGCTTCGTGATTTGTCGATGCATTAATGCACGTAGCAATAGAAATTATTCCCATCGGAGGATTATAACCCCTATTCTCATTTACGAACTTTGGCGTTTCAGCCATTAGAACATTCTTAAATGGTGGGTTGATAAGTAAGATTTTCATTTTTACCTTTGTAGGGTTATTATCTCTGCGATCATTCCCGATAGAAAGACCTGCAGCGACGCCAAGAGGATAACAATGACTGTGATGTCGGCTATATTATTTAATACCAGGAAGGTGTATAAAAAGATTGTGGTGCCTATAAGAAACAGCATTCCAGCTAATATGCTAAACATCTTGAGTGGTCTGAAATATACCATGATTCTTATTATAATTGCCAGGAATCCTATAAAATCTTTTATTGGGTGGACTGTTGACTTTCCCTGTCTTTGGTAGTAATCTATTGGAACAAACTTCACTTTGTAATTATTTGTTAATGCTGCAAGGGTTATTGTAGTTGTAAATGAGAATCCATCTGGGAAAAGATGAAAAAACTTTAGGGCTACTTCCCTTTTAAATATGCGAAATCCTGAATTAATATCTGGAATTTTCTTCCCGACCAATAGGTTTGCTAGTGTACCTATGATTTTTTTCGCTGGTCTTCTTGTGAGTGGTATTTTAACGCCTTTTTTTATCCTAGCTCCGACAATCATATCTGCGCTGTTTATTTGTTCTATTAGTGTTGGTATGTCTTCAATAGGGTAAGTTCCATCAGCATCAGTGATGAGAATCCAGTCTGTATTTGTGTGTTTTATTCCCGTTTTTAAGGATGCGCCATAGCCTCTGTTTATCTGGTGCTCCATCACCTTTATCGCTTGTATTCTATTTAGAATCTCTTTTGTATTATCTGTTGAAGCATCATTGACAACAACTATCTGTGCATTTAATTTGTTTTCTTTTATTATCTGTTTTATCTTCTGTACTGTGTCCTCTATTGTTTTCTCTTCATTGTATGTTGGAAGGATTATGCTTATCTTTTCCATATTGCTTTTTCGTATACCTTCTCTATTTTATTTACGATGTTTTCCCATGTGAAATCTTTTACTCTATTCTTGCCTTTTTTTGCAAGGTTCTTTCTTAATTTGTCTTCTTTTAAGAGCAGTGAAAGTTTATCCTTGAGGTCTTTTAAGTCTTTATCTTTGAATATAAGCCCAGCATCCGATACAACCCATGGAAGACCTCCTTTGTCCGAGGTTATGACCGCTACTCCTTGGCTGAATGCTTCAAGCACAACAATTCCAAAACCCTCGTAATGGCTTGGATGTATGAATACGTCTGATGCTGCATAGAGTTCTAATTTATCTTTGTCAGGGACATTTTCAATAAAATGGATATTTTTTAGCGGCTTTGCCAGTTTTAATAAATTCTTTTTTTCTCCTCCATCTCTTCCAGCAATTAGGAAGACTACGTCTTTGAAAAATGTAGCTATTTTTATTACTTGGTCTATTCCCTTGCTTTTGTGGAGTCTGCTTATACAAAGCACTATTTTCTGGTTTCTTCTTAGATTTAGCTTCTTCCTTACTTTTGTGCCATATCTTTTTTTAAGATATTCTTTTGGTATGCCGTTAGGAATGACTTCTATATTTCTCTGATTAATCTTGAATTTTCCAACGAGCCATTCTTTTTCTAAGTCTGTTATTGCAATGATTTTCCTGCATTTTTTTAGAACTGCCTTTCCTAAAATTCTATCAAACAAACTTACTAGTATATCCACATATGGTTTTCTTACTTCTTTCGGATAGTTCGGCCAATGTGGTGTTATAATGCATGGTTTTTTTATAAAGAAAGGAATCAGATTGTGAAAGTGCCTGAAGACATGCAAGTGAACTATGTCTGGGCTTATCTTTTTAATCTCTTTTATGACTCTCGGGAAGATAACCCCAAAATCTCCAATCTTTATTAGTACTGGTAGTCTTATTATTCTTATTTTATCTTTTACTTCATATTTTTTTAGTGTTTTTGAGTCTCTTGTTTTATCTGATGTAATTACTGTTACTTTATGCCCCCTTTCTACAAGATTTTTTGCTATATAATAAGTGTGTCTTTCCACACCGCCTTCTACAGGGTAGAAGTAATTTGTAACGATAGCTATCTTCATTTTAGGGCCTCTACATTTTGTATAACTTGATTTACACTAATTGACCGCATGCATTCTTGTTTTCGCTTTCCTTTTCTAAAACATACTCCTTTCATACAGCTTGTGCAGTACTTGTCGTTAAATATTACCTTCCTATTTTCTGATAAAGGCTGCCATACTCTTGGGTCTCCTGCTCCAAAAAGAGCAACTATTGGTTTGTTATAAGCTGATGCAATGTGCATTGCCGAAGTGTCAATACTTACTACTAAGTCAGCTTGCTTTATATATGCGAAGAACTCTTTTATCGTTGAGCCGGCTGTGTTGAGAGCCCTACAATTTAATCCGCTTTTTACCTCTTCATTTTTGTCTTTGTCTTTTTTTGATCCTGTCAAAATTATCTTTGCTTTTCTGTTTGTTATAAGATATTCCCCAAGTTCTATGAACCTTTCTGTTGACCATTCATGGGTCCTGTAGTTTGACCCAAGGTGTAAAACAACTTTGTAGTCTTTTTTTCTTATATTGTTTTTTTCAAAATTCTTTATGACTTTCTTTTCGGCTTCTTCTGGTACGGTTATTTCAAGCTTTCTTGATATTTTTATACCAAGTGGCTTTATTACATCTATATTATCTATTGTTTTGTGCTGTGGTTTTGTGTTTGGGCACATCTTTTTGTTTAGAAAATAGCCCTTTCCAGAGAGTATTCCCACTTTTGCGCAACCAATCCTGTATTTTACACCGACTTTCCTTAGAAGATTACTCACCTTAAGTGAGCCTGGATGGAAGATTACTCCAAGATCGTATTTTTCACTTTTTAGGGTGGGTCTGATACCCTCATGGTAAGTGATGATGCGGTCTATATTTCTGTTTCCTCGAAGTACATCTTCAAACCCTTTTTGAACCATAAGATGAATCTTTGCTTGAGGGTATTTTTCCTTGAGCGCTTTTAGACTTGGTGTTGTTACAATAAGGTCTCCTATTTTGAGAAGTTCCACGACCAATATTTTTCTTATATTTTGAGGTTTTCTTTTGAATTTGAATGGGTTTAAGAGCAGGTAAATAGTATAATCTAGATAGAGTGCTGCCACCTTTATGATTTCTTCTATCCTGAATCTTACCGCTTTCATTTTATCTTGATTTACCCGGCAATAGCTTTAAATACGTTTTTAAGGGCTTGTTTTGTATGGAGAAGGTCAACGAATATGTTTACCCTTATCATTGGGGTATTATAGGCTTTTATAAGGAATTCTACGAGCACCCTCTCTCTTTTGTTATCCCTTATCTTGACCCTAATTCTACAGTTCTTGAGGCTGGGTGTGGGGATGGAAGACTTACTTCCCTTTATGCTTCAAAGGTCAAGAAGGTAGTTGCGGTTGACAATCAGGAGCTTCCTTTATCTTTTGCCCGGCTTATTTTTAATAATCTAGGGATTTTAAATGTCTCATTCAAGAAGGCAAATATTACTTCCCTTCCCTTTTCTGATGGCTCATTTGACAGTTTACTTAGTTTTGATGTTATTGAGCATGTTCCTGTGGATGTGCTTCCTACAGTCATTAAAGAGTATTTTCGGGTGCTTAGACCGGGGGGGTATTTTTTTATTACGACACCAAACCGAAAGGAACTTCGTGGGCGTATTTTTGGTCATAAAACTATAGATAAACACTACTACGAGTACAGCATTCCAGAGCTTCGTAAGCTTTTTTCTCCTTGTGTTCTTGAGGTCTCATTTAAGGGAATTTATGTGCCTTTTCCTTTTCCAAAGGCAGAGCACTTTTCAAATATTATTCCTTTTCGCTATCTTTTTCGTTTTTTAATTCGTTTAGGAAGGTATCTTCCTTCTCTTAGCACAGCACTCTTAATTATTGGCAGGAAAAAATGAATATTCTATTTGTCGTATATCATCCCCTCGGCTACGGCGGGGCAGAGATTAGTGCTTATCAATTAGCATTGTCTTTGCAAGGGCAGGGTCATCGTGTTTTTATTGCTTCAACAGGTCATTATGAAGGTGTAAAGTCTTATTGTTTTTTTGCCTATAAGCTGATTCCTTTTTTTCCTTTTCATAATTTTTATCTTTCTCGGTTTCTTTCAGATGTTATCCGAAAAGAAAAAATTGATATTATCCACGCTCACGATAGGCTCACATCTATTCCCTCTATTCTTGCTGCTGAACGTGAGGGTATCCCTTCTGTTGTCCACTTTCGCGATTACTGGTTTGCTTGTCCTAGGAGCAGCTGCATGGGTCCAAGGCTTTCTGAGTATGACCGCTGCAGTTTTTCGATTATCTTTCGTGAATATCCCTTTTATCGTTGGCCTCTTGACCTTTACAAGTGGTTATACCTTCGCAGTGTGCCAAAGATTCTAAATCGAGCTACTGTCAAAGTTGCTAACAGCAATGCTATTTTGCGTCGTCTTAAAGCTAATGGTATTATCAGGAATGTTCATGTTGTTGGTATCTTTCGTGATTTTTCTTTTTTTCCAAAGGCTACTTCTTATGATTTTTTGTCTTTTCCTCTCAAGAAAAAGGTCCTAACTTTTCTTGGTGGGCTGACTTATACCAAAGGGATTTTATTTGTACTTAGAAGTTTACTTTCTGTTTTACATGAGAGAGATGATACTAGTTTTCTTATTGTTGGTCACGGGCCGCTTGAAAAAGCGATTCGTGATTTTATTTTAGAGAATAACATTTCTGATAAAATTTTTCTTAGTTCTTCTGTATCTTTGGACTCTATTACTGAAATCTACAGAAGGAGTGACATTGTTGTTTTACCTTCTTTGTGGCAAGAGCCCTTTAGCGGTGTTATTTTAGAAGCTGGTCTTATGAAAAAACCTGTCGTTGCTTCTGCGGTAGGGGGAAATGTTGAAGTGATACTTGACGGAAAGACGGGTTTTCTTGTTTCACCAAACGATTCTTCTTTGTGGAGAGAGCGCATATCTTATTTACTTGATAATCCTTCTATTTGTCGCAAAATTGGAGAAGCAGCCTTTAGGCATATTAAAAATAATTTTTCAAGAGAAGTTATTACTAAGAAGATTGAAGGCCTCTACCTATCCGCGAATGTAGGGTAATACTGCCCTTCCCACTTTGTTGACAAATGTTCCATCAACTGCAAACTGATGCTGCAGGTAACTTAGAGCAGAAAGCTCGTATTTATGGGAGAAATCTTTGTTCTTTAACCTTTTTTCAGGGATGCTTCTTATAAACGGCACCTTTACTTCGTTAAGTGGCAAAAGATTGACGTAATCTCTTATTGCTTTGAAGTAGCTTGAGTCCTGCATCCAGTTTAGCCACGTTAGTTTTAGCCTGTCTGCCCACCTGTCAAGGGCATCCCAGTCTTCGGTTTTTTCAAATGGCTTGAACCCTTCTTTTATTGCAAGGTTGTACATTGCTGAGCCTGGGTAGGGTAAGTAGAAACCAACAGAGTAACGCATATTTGGATTTATTTTGAGCAGTTCTAGGATTAAGTTTACTGTTTCAAATGTTTCTTCTTTTGTTTCGGTTGGTACACCAACAATAAATGACCCTACGGTTCTTAATTCCTTTGCCCTATTTAGAAGCTTTACCCCTTTTCTTATTGCTTCTACAGTTTGTGCTTTATCCATGAGCCTTAAAATCCTGTCTGAACCAGACTCTAGTCCGAAAAGAACTTCCCTACATTCCGTTTCTATTAATACGTCGGTTATTTTCTCATTAATCATCCCAATTCTTATCTCACCATACCATGGGAGCTTTACTTCTCTTACAATCTCTATTGCTCTTGGTGGATTTGCGAACAAAAGATCGTCGTAGAACCTTAATCCATCTATATTGTACCTGTCTTTTAGTTCTTTTATTTCATTTATGACTTTTTTTGTTCCGTGCGCTCTCCATTTTCTTGCGTTAAATTCTTGATTATAACAGAAAGAACAATCAAATGGACAGCCCCTGCTTGATATGAATCCAAGAATTTTTTTTGAATCCCAATGTCTGTCTAAGAATTTCTCTACATCAATAAGACTCCAGTCTAGGCTATATTTGTCTAAGTCCTGTACGAAGGGTCTTTTCTGGTTTAATTTTATAATTCCGTTTTTTTTGTATCCTAGTCCGAAAATATCTTCAAAATTTACTCTTCCTAGCATCGCTTTTGTAAATTCAACAATTGTCTCTTCTCCTTCTCCTACCACCACATAATCAATGTAATCTTCGTTTAGACATTGATATGGAAGAAGGCTTGGATGTATGCCCCCCCAAAGGATAGGGGTTGTTGGGTCAATTGCTTTTACAGCTTTTGAGAAATCGGCAGAGTCTCTTGTTTTACTTCCTGTAAAGACAGATACGCCTAGGTATAATGGTTTTATTTCCGCTACTTCTTTAGCATACTTTTGGATATCTCTTGTTGAGAAACTGTAAACCTTTACATCATATCCTTCTTTTTTTAATGCTCCCCCAACGTAGAGCAATGCTAATGGTGGGATTCTTACATCTTCTGGTTTGCTGACATTAATTAGAACTATCGGCCTTTCCACACCCTATCCCACCTAGAAATAGTTCCGTTATCATTGTTTATAAATATTCTTATTCCATAGATTCTATTGCTTTTCTAAATGCCTCTATGCTCTTTTCTTTGGTGTAATTTTTTACAATTTTCTGTGCTTTTTTTGCGTAGCTTATTCTTTTTTTATTATCATTGAAAAGGCCAATTATTGTCTTTGCTGCTTGGCTTGAGTTCTCTACAACCAATTCTTTTCCAGCTTTTTCTACAATATAATTATTTCCTGCACCCTTTGAAACAACTGGTACAAGGCCTGCACACATCCCTTCTAGAATTGCAATCCCTGCAGGCTCAATTCTTGCAAGACTGATAATTATTGTTCCCTTTCTTATATACTCTTCTGGCTTATTTGCCCACCCTGTAAATACTACCCCATTTATTTTTCTTTCTTCAAGCTGCTTTTGAAGGCTTCCGAAACCAACCATATACAACTTTGCATTTGGGAATCTCTTTTTTACTATTTCAAATGCTTTTATTGTATTGTCTGCTCCCTTTTCTTTTCCAATCCTTCCAACAAATATGACTGTGTTGTTTTCCCTTTCTTTTACCTTTGCAGTATGCCTTTTTATGTCTACGAAGGGGAACACAACCTTTATTTTTGCCTTTACTGGCTTTGGTATAAGTGATTCCATCATGGGTGATGTTGGGATAAGAAGGTCAAACTTTTTTAGTGTCCAGAGGTATAGTTTTCTTTTTGTTTTTGTCATGAACTTATAGTAATAGAGTTTTGGGTCTGATACAATTCCGACAAGTTTCCTTTCTTTGTTTCTATGCTTCCAGAGCGCCCCTGTGAGAAACTGTGAGCCTCCTTCGCAGAGCAGAAGGTCAGTATCTTTTGGTATTTTTAGTATTGTTGTGAATGACTTTACAAACCTCTTGATGTTTCTTAGGTTAAGCTTTCCTTCGGCCCTATCCGATACAAATTTGGCTTTAATGCTCTCTGCCCATGCTTTATGTACCGGGTGGGGTGTGTTGTAGATAAACGTTATTTTCATGGTTTAGGCTTTGCTTTCGTAAGTTATTTAAATCTTCTTTTTTGATTTTATTTTTGGTGGTTTTATGCTGTCTTTGAATGTTGGTTGTGGCAAGGATATACGTCAGGGGTTTATCAATCTTGACTGGTATTATAGGCCTGGCGTTGACGTTGTATGTAACATCGACAAAAATGGCTTTCCGTTTAAGAATGATTCTTTTGAATACATCTATTGCAGTCATGTTCTTGAGCACCTTCAAGACGTTATTAAAACAATGGGAGAGCTTCATAGGATCTCTAAAAATGGAGCCACTATCGTTATTCGAGTTCCCCATTTTTCAATTTATAATGCACTTGCAGAAATAACCCACAAACACAGCTTTTGCTATCTTTCCTTTGACCAGTTTGCCAAAGATGACTTTTATGAAGAAAACTATGGACCTGCAAAGTTCGAAATTATTGAGAAAAAGATTAATTTTTCTATAAGCAAAAAGTTAAAATACCTAAACTTCATATTTAATCCACTCATAAATAGGGTTTTACTCTATAAATTTGACTTTTATGAGCGTTTTTTTTGCTATTTGCTTCCGAGCGAAGAGCTTTATGTAAAATTACGGGTGGTGAAGGCGGATGGAAATTAAAGATAAGATTAACCGCGCTGTTGGTCTTTATTCTTACTTTAGTAGGGATGTTGTCAGCAAGGCACATCCAACTATTTTTCAGATCGAACCCACTAATCACTGCCCAATGACCTGCTTTATGTGCCCGCGTACTACACTTATGAAGCGTGAAAAAGGGTTCATGGATATTGAGTTATTCAGAAAAATTATTGATCAGGCTGAGTATACCAAGGATTATATTCATATGCATCATTTTGGTGAGTCCCTTACCCATCCACAATTTCCCGAGATGATTTCCTATTGCCACAAGAAGGGTGTCAAAACAAGAGTTTCTGTGAATCCCCCTATGCTTAGCAAGACACTGTCTGAGAGGCTTGTTTCCTCCGGGCTTGATGCAATTCACCTGTCACTTGATGGGATGGATGATGCAACCTATAAATCCATCCGTGGTCCTGCAGCAAATTATGCCCTAGCTGTTGAGAACATTCATAATTTACTTAAGGTTAAAGAGGAGCATGGTGGGAAGACTCCACATATAACCATAGGTTGCAGGGTTTAGAAAAAAATGGACTCTTCCTGGTGTTGATAAAGTAATGGTTAAATCATTTTCTATTTTTGGGTCAAATGAAAACTTTCTTGATTATGCTACTGAAGAGTCTGCAAATCACATCAGAAAAAATCCACTTGTCTACCCATGCAGACTGCCTTGGGAATCTGTTGTTGTTATGTGGGATGGCAAGGTTGTTCCTTGTTGTTATGATTATGATGCTAAGTACGTTCTTGGCAACTTAAATACAGATGGTCTTGAGGAAATATGGAATGGTGAGAAGATGCAGGAGCTTCGCCGCCAGCATATCACCAGCGAGTTTAAGGACAATCCTTTTTGCGGTAAATGTAAGGAGCGTTACGGTAATCCTGGCTTTGACCAACCAATTGAGTTTCTCAAAGAGGGTGTTCGCTTTGCTCTTAGGCGTTTAGAGAAATCTTCTGACTATCCTGTTTAATTTTTCTATTCTTATTCCTGTTTTTGTCTGAATAAGCGAGATGAATACGAGGTCTTCTCTCTCTAGTGTTTTTGTTATGAGAAGAAGTGCCAGGTAGCTTGCTATAAACACACCCCCCCCAAACATTAATCTTAGAATTTCTTCGTTTACTTGGCTTTTTACTAGGATTAGCAGGATGGCACTTAAGGACACAGCTATTATTGCCCTTAGAATTCTACTATCAAACTGGTTAATCTTTGTTGTTTTTCTTGCTATAAATATAGTGGTAGCCGCTATGGCAAATAAGGATATTGCTGTTGCTAT
>JAGVYI010000004.1 GCA_018303365.1 Candidatus Woesearchaeota archaeon | reverse complement strand
AAAGCCCCGGGAGGGATTTGCACCCCCGACCTTCTGCTTACGAGGCAGATGCTTTTAGCCCTTAAGGACTGCTAGCTGAGCTACCGGGGCACTAGGCGACCTTCTCTTTTATCTCCTTTATTGAAAACTTTCCTTGACAGGCTTGGCAGACAGGTTTTTTATTAACATAGGTTCCGTTAATCTTTTCAAGGAATGTTCCCTGAATCTGAGATTTACAGATTGTGCATTTTACCATTTTTTCAATCTTATTTTTTTGTTTATAAATCTTCTTTTCACCACGATTCTAGAAAGCCTTAAATGGGCAATATTCCTCCAGATTATGTGAGAACGTCCCTTGCAGCAGCAGAAATACAGGAATCTTATGTAAACTTTTCTGCCAGCAGAAATCCAAATGAAACTATTACGCCTTCTGAATTAACAAGCATTATCAACGGAAACCCAACTGGCTATATTCGTCAAGAAACAGCACGGATGCTAAGCGAGGAATCTACAAGAAACTTTACCATTGGAAGATTGCTGAGAAATATGCAGATAGACATGAAGTATGATATTCCAAAGATAAGGAGCGCCAGACAGGCTTTGGACATGACATCACTTGGCTCAGAAACATTGGATGATAAGCTTAGAGAGATAGAATACCGGGTTAATTATTATCAGATGCTTGAATCATATGAGCAGGTATATAACTTATTAAGAAGCAAGGGCGTAATCAGGTATAAGGGCACTAATATTCCAATTGATAAATTTGGAATAAATCCCCAGAATGACAGCCTTCTTAGGCCTGGGTTTAAGAGGGATATCAATGATGCATATGACAGATTGTTAATGGCATTAAGGGTTGCAAAAACATTTCTACGCAAGGAAGGAACTAATTATGATAAGATTTATGATAGATTTGGTCAAATATTAACTTCATACGACAAACATCTTGATGACTTGATTGAAGATGAGATGATGAGACAGCGTGAATCTGCACTTGAGCTTGATGACATTGCTGAAATAATTAAGCCTGCAAAACTGACTGATGCTGAGCAGCCAAAATTCAGGCAGCCTGGTTATGTAAGGGAAGAAACACTAAAGGAATCGTATTCTCTTGCAAAAAGATATCTATTTGCAGCTCAAAAATTAAAGGAAAGTACTGCTATTAATTACGATGACTCTGAACTAGTCAAATTAAATGAATTGCTGAAGACGGTTGACATAGTCAGGGCTGAGCTTCCTGCAAAGGTTTATGCAGGCCTAAGAAAGAAATATGACGAGGAAGCATTACTTGAAAGAGCAACTAACAAGGCTGTAATGGCATTGAACACGCATCTTGATGTTCTGGTAGAAGGCATAAAAGATAAACAAAGCGAGATTGAAGGATATAACCACTTAAAGGCTGTCCGCGACACTTTCAAAGATATGGTTCTTAAAAATCATGACATGCGTGGTGAACTTGAGCTAAGCGAATATGCCAAGCATTACCAAAGGCATGAAATAATAGGAACAAACCATGCAGATACAATCCGCCAACATATGCTGAAGGTGATTAATATTGCTAATAACGGCATGCAGTCCATAGCTGTGAATAAATCTTGCAAAACTTATAAAGATAATTTAAGCAGAATTATTCAGCTTGAATCAGAAGTAGATAAACATCTTAGACTATTAAAGATGCAGGAATGTGCAAGGGGCATATATATGTCTTCTGGAGCCAGCAGGGAATACAGCCTAATGAGGCATAATATTCTTTGTGAGGAGAAAGAGTTACATGAAGTGCAAGATCAAAGGCGAGAGGTGCGTCATAAAGAACCATCAAGAATGAGAAAGAAAGGTATCGGGCAGAAAGTTATAGAATTCATAAAAGGCGAAAGAAAGAAGAAAAGGATTGGCAATAGATGCTTCCTTCTCCTGCCAGGGTATCATGCCAATGCCGCTTAACATTGAATTATTGTTGGAATACATAAAAACCTAATTACTTAGGAAGTATTATATGAATTTATTAAACAAAAGGCAAAACATCCATTTATTATAGTTCTAATAATTCCTTTTATTATCTTCTATTTGAAGAACGATTATTTTAAAAAAGTAATCCAAGTCCCGAGGCTATATTCATAAGAAATTCTGGCTAGCTCCCTTTAACTTAATAAGGCATTTTCACCAAAACCTTATTAAAAAGACTTTACTTTATTTTATTATGGCAAAAAGAATTGCAATTGTCGAAAGGGAAAAGTGCCACCCTACAAAATGTGGCAATTACTGGTGCAAGTTTGCGTGCCCTGTTAACAGAGAAGGGGATGCATGTATTGGCGTTGGTGAAGACAAGAAGGTTGTTATTGACGAGCAGCTTTGCATTGGTTGTGGCATCTGCGTCAAATGCCCTTTTGACGCCCTAAAGATTATCAACCTTCCCGAAAGACTTCGTAAAGACCCCCTCTTCCGTTATGGCAAGAACCAATTTGAATTGTTCTCTCTTCCCCTTCCAAAAAAAAACACTCTCGTCGGAATAATTGGCCGCAATGGTATTGGAAAATCAACAGCCCTTTCAATTCTTTCAAATGAAGTAGTCCCTAACTTTGGAGATTACACTATGCAAGGCTCACAAGAGATGGTTATAAAACACTTCTCGACAAATGTGCTTGGAGACTATTTTAGTGCATTATATGGTGGAGCGCTTAGGGTTGCCTACAAACCGCAACGCATTGAGCTTTTACCCGAAGTCTATAACGGCAAAGTATCACATCTTCTTGAAAAAGTTGATGAAAGAGGGATTGTTGGTGAGCTTATTGAATCCCTGTCTCTTTCCTATCTTCAGGATAGGGAAATCAAGGAACTTTCAGGAGGGGAGCTTCAGCGGCTTGCTATTGCAGCAACACTTGCAAGAAAAGCAGATTTCTACTTTTTTGACGAGCCTGCCTCCTTTCTTGACATTCTCCAGCGTATCAAGGCAGCAAACATTATAAGAAAATATACCGCTGGTGCTTCTGCCATCATTGTAGAACACGACCTTGCAACGCTTGATTACCTTTCTGATGAAATTCAAATCATTTATGGAGAGGGTGGGGCTTACGGGGTAGTCTCCCAGTCAAAAGGCGTTCGAAGGGGTATCAATGAATATCTTGATGGTTACCTGCCAGATGACAATGTCCGCTTTAGGGACTATGCAATATCATTTAAACAAAGCCTTGCTCCAAATACTGTTCAAAGGGAGATAAAGGCGGATTACCCTGACTTTAATAAATCTTTTTCATCTTTCTCACTTTCTGCTAGAGGCGGGTCTCTTCACCGCGGCGAGGTATTATGTATCATGGGCGCCAACGGGCTTGGGAAGACAACCTTTCTTAGGGTGCTTTCCGGTCTTGAGCAGGCAGATGACACAGGGGTATCTTCGCTTAAGATTACCTACAAGCCACAATATCTCCAAAGACCTGACGGAAAGGTTGGAGAATTGCTTATTGCTTTTGCAGGAGAAAGATTCTCTTCGGGCTGGTACAAACAAAATATCTTAGAGAAACTGCACCTTTCAAAGATTCTTGAAAACGATGTTGCCACATTGTCTGGAGGAGAACTTCAAAAGTTTGCTGTGGCACTTACACTCTCTCAGGACGCAGACCTTTATGCATTTGATGAACCATCTGCTTTTATTGATGTTGAAGACAGGCTCTCTGTTGCCGAAGTCATCAAAGAATTTGTCACCAAATACGAGGCTGCAGCAATTGTGGTTGACCATGACATACAATTTGTTGATTATCTTGCTGACAGCCTTCTTGTCTTTGAAGGAACACCTGGGTCTTTCGGGAAGGTTGCTGGGCCTGTTTCTAAGGAAGAAGGTATGAATCGCGTACTTCGTATGCTTGATATTACCTACCGGCGAGATAAACTTACCCACAGACCACGCATCAACAAACCAGGAAGCCAGCTTGATACAGAACAGCGCAGAGAAGGGAAGCATTATGCCACTGCATAGGATTAACTATTGGCTGAATATAACTTTTTTAAAGGTTATCTTCTTTTAAAGTATATTTCTTGATTTTTGTGTTTGATGTAGAAAACCTTTAAATAGAAAAGCTTATTCTTCTCGTATATCTTGTGTATTATATACACATAACCCCCAAGATATTGTGGTCATATGAGGTGTCCTTACTGCTTGTTTGGCGAAAGCTTTGTTGTTGATAGCAGGGAATCCAATGGAAGCATCCGCAGACGACGTGAATGCCAAAAATGCAGTAAACGTTTTACCACGTATGAAAAAATGGTTTTTGACCTTTTTGTGGTTAAAAAAGATGGTCGTAGTGAACCCTTTGACCGCAAAAAACTTCATGGGGGAGTTTTACGGGCGTTTGAGAAGCGACCTATAAGTGAAGAGGAGATAAATTCCCTTGTCGATGCGATCGAGAGTCGCATTCGCCAACACAAAGGCAGGGAAATTTCAACAAAAATCATCGGAGATATTGTAATGCGCCAATTAAAAAAAATGGACGGGGTTGCATATATGCGTTTTGCGTCTGTATATAAAGATTTTACAGACGTTCATGCTTTTACACAAGAGATAAATGCTTTGGAAAAAAGAGGGAAATGAGGTGGCCTGATGGATAGAACAAATTTACCAGAACTTTCACTGACTGAAAACCAACAAAAGGTTATAAAAGATAAATACCTAAAGGACTCTCCAACGCCAGAGGATTGGCTTTTCACAATCACCGGGAATATAGCCCTTGCAGATATTTTCCATACTGATAATCCCCTTATTTCTGAGATTTTTGATGGTGTAACCTACACTATAAAAGAAGGGGAAGCCCCACCAGGATACACTGCAAAGATGTTTCTTTTGCATCATGGAATTCATAATTTTGAAGACCGTGAAAAAAATTTCCGCCAATTTATGAGCAACCTTTACCGAATTTCCGACCAAGACCACTATAAAGATGTTGTCAGTCAATCCCATAAAAGATTTTACAGATTACTCTCAAGTTTTGAATTCCTTCCAAATTCACCAACCCTTATGAATGCAGGGCGCGCACTTCAGCAGCTTTCTGCATGTTATGTTCTGCCTGTTGAGGATTCTATTGATGGCATTTATGATTCTGTCAAGAATATGGCAATTATCCATAAATCCGGAGGTGGCACAGGGTTTTCATTTTCACGCCTGCGACCGGCACGTGATGAGGTTCGTACGACAAGAGGAGTTTCATCTGGGCCTGTCTCTTTCATGGGCATATTTGACAAATCAACAGAGGTTGTAAAACAGGGTGGAACGAGGCGCGGAGCCAATATGGGTATTCTCAGGTATGACCATCCAGATATCATGCAATTTATCACATGCAAGAATGAAAAGGGGTTCCTGGAGAACTTTAACATATCTGTCGCTATTGATGAAAAATTTATGCATGCTGTAAAAAATAATGAAAACTACGACCTTATCAATCCGAGAACGAAAGCCCCTGTTAGGAAACTAAATGCAAAAGAAGTTTTCGACTCAATGATAAAAAATGCATGGGCAACAGGCGACCCTGGCTTTGTCGTTATTGACAGGATTAATAATTCAGATTCCAATCCAACACCACACATAGGGCAGATTGAGAGCACTAATCCTTGTGGGGAACAGCCACTTTTGCCGTATGAGCCATGCAATCTAGGCAGCATCAATTTATCTAAATTTGCCAATTCTGAGCGCAGTGATATGGACTGGGAAAGGCTTCGTGAATGCGTCCATACTGCGGTTCACTTTCTTGATAATGTTATTGACGTGAACAACTATCCATTGCCGCAAATTGAAGACCTTGCAAAAGGAAACCGTCGCATTGGCCTTGGTGTTATGGGCTGGGCTGAAACGCTTGCACTCATCAGAATACCCTATAATGATGAAAAAGCCCTAGCTCTTGCAGAAAAGACAATGAAATTTATCAACGACAATGCACTTGAAGCTTCTGAAACGCTTGCGCGCAAACGAGGAGTCTTCCCTTATTATAAAGGCTGCATATATGACCATGACAGCCCACATTTTCGCGGAGTTGATGCCAAACCGCGCCATTCTGCCAGGACAACAATTGCACCGACAGGGACAATCGGCATTACTGCAGGTCTTCAGGGTGCAGGCATTGAGCCTTTTTTTGCCGTTGTATATATAAGATACAACGCTGCCGGTATTGATGCCCTTAAGAAAGGGGAAAAGCCGAAAGAGGGAGACACTTTCTACGAGATTAATCCCACATTCAAAATGATTGCAGAGCAAAACAACTATTTTGGTCTTGGCCAGGATGAGCTTTGGAAGAAGATTGATGAAAACCACAAATCAGTTGTCGGCATTAAAGAAATTCCAGAAGATATACAGAAGATATTTTTAACTTCACATGATTTATCGCCTCTTGACCATGTGCGCATCCAGTGTGCATTTCAAAAATATACAAATAACGCTGTTTCAAAGACAGTAAACCTTCGAAGAGAGGCTGATATTTCTGCTGTTGAAGAGGTTTATATGTTAGCATATGAAAACGGTGCAAAGGGTGTGACTATTTACCGCGATGGCAGTAAAGATTTCCAGATTCTTAATCTCTCGTCAAAAGAAGAAAAAAAGGAAAAGCTGATAAGAAGAAGCGGACTTGGTGAACATTCTGCTTACTATGAAATCCCTACAGGGCAGGGCGCACTTCATGTACATATTAATTACGATGAAGAAGGGCCTACGAAAATATTTGCCAACATATCTCCTATGGGTACAGAAATCTCTGGTCTTACAGGAGCTCTTGGCATTCTTCTTTCAAAATATTTCCAGCTTGGTGGAGACCCATCTGGGATTATCCGCCATCTTAACTCTGTGAAAGGTGACCGCCCTTTCGGATTTGGGGGCAACCGTGTTGATTCCATACCACATGGAATATCAAAGGCTCTTCGCGACCATCTTATTAAGACAAAAAGACTTACACAGGTGAATGGACAGGTACTTCTTGAGAATGGTCAGCAAACGCTTTCAGGAGTAAATGGGGCTGCAGTTCAGCCAAACGGAGGCAGCACTCTTTACTGCCCATCTTGTTTCAGTTCGAATGTTGCGCTTTTGAGCGGGTGTTCAGGGCCAACTTGTTACGACTGTGGGCACAGTGAGTGCAGCTAGATAAGAATTAAAATCTTGTGCAGGTCTAGTTATAAAATGAATTTTAACATACCTTGGGAATATGGTAGAACCTTATCAAGCTATAAAATAATGGAGCTTGGAGGATGGTATGGTTTTGATGCAACCCGTCTTGAACATATTCTTAGCTCCTTATCCTGCCAAGAAGGATTGGAATTATTCAGTGCGAGAATAATTGATCATCACAAAGTTTTCTATGTTGGCCAAATAGGTCCTATAGACCAAGAGGATTTTAGTAAAAGGAGAAAACAAGACTTTCTTACCAGCGCAGGAAGATATATTGGATCCTACTTTCAAAGTTTGAGAAGAAATACAGGCATAGAATTCAAATCCATTATAGATGTTACATGTATTCAAGGAGTAGATGGGGCAGCCTTTGAATTATCTGCTACAGGCGTAATTGAATCTGATGGAAAGGGTGGAGATACTTGTGCGCGCATTTACCTGTCTGCAAATGGCATTGAATACCTAAAGAAAAAGTACGTGGTAAAACCAGACCTAAGGCCCTGTATTTCAATTGACCATATTGGTCTTTCTAAGGGAGATCGACAAAGATTACCTTTTGATGAAATGTCCTTAAACTAATTTAGAACACATTTAAATGAACAGGCAGTAAGAAGTCTATTCTCTCTAAAAAAGCATTAGTTAGATATGCTTTCCGAACCAAGCTACCAATGCTTCTTTTGTGTGATAGCCTGATTTTTGTGTAACCAGCTCGCCGTTTTTGAAGAGCATAAGGCACGGTACACTCATCACTCCAAAGTCTGAGGCTATCTGTGGATTCTGCGTAACATTTACTTTTACCATGACAAGCCTTGAGCGGTAGGCATTGCTAACCTCTTCAATTGCTGGTGCCATTTGTTTGCATGGGGCACAATGGTCTCCGTAAAAATCAACAAGAACAAGTTTGTTTTGTGCAAGCTTCTCTCTTGGATGCTGTGATTCCTGCATATTTAGACCTTTATTTTTTTTCTTAATAAAGATATCGTCAGTTCATCGCAAGTGTTAAATATTTGCTCTTGTTTTTTGAATTGTGCCTAGTTTTCGCATATCTTCTATTAGTGAACGCCGCAGTTATTACTGCAATGAATTTTCAGTTGACAGGCTCTCTTCTTGGTTTTCTTGTATGCCGCAGTTTCTTGCGGTTGACTTTGGTACTGAGAGCAGGATTAGCACAGATATTAAGAGAATTGGTCAGATGGTTATTTTTCAGGCGCCTTCCTATCCCTTTCTTTTGAGAAGACTGCGTGAGAGCGCACCAGAGGATGTATATTACGACCGTAACCAGTATGATAATACTGCACGAATATGTGCTCTTATTTCAAAAAAAGGAAGAGTCAGTCTTCAGGCTGCAAAGGGGCAACAGCTTGCTTTTGACCTTGATTCTGGAAATGTTTCTTGTCCTTCCTGCAAAAAAAATAAAGTACTGGTTTATTTGGTATGCCCTTCTTGCCTTGATACAATAAAAGAAGAGGTGTTCAGGCTTGTTGAGCACCTTTCTGTTAACGAAGGGTTTGAAGATGTACGCATGGTGTACTCTGGACGGGGATATCATATCCATGTATTTGATAAGAGAACGTTTTCCTTTTCTCTTAGGGAGAGGCGAGCTTTGATTAAGCGTCTTTATTCCTTTCCAATTGACGGGTGGGTTACTGAAGGAAACATCAGACTGATACGCCTTCCTTATTCTCTTAATGGGCTTGTCTCCCGTGTAGCTACTCCGCTCTCACTTAAAGAACTGAAAAGATTTAATCCTAGGCGAAGCACTCTTTGTCTACCAAGTTTTATTCGAAACAAGTAGGCTTACCACATCTTTTCTTCTTTGTCATAATATTGCTTCTTCTTTTTTGTTGTTTTCTTTTTTGCAGGCATAGTTGTAGGTTGTTTTGGTAGTATTTAAATATATTTTTCAAGCAAAGCGTTTATAAATTATTCTCATGATTTCCTAAATGTGATTTTATCATGGAAAAGGTGTGGCTTATCAGATACAGTGAAATCGGTATTAAAGGGAAGAACCGAAGGCTTTTTGAGAAGAGGCTTGCCTCAAATATCAAAACCTGCCTTGAAAAAGAAGGCATTTCGCACCATAAGATTTCCATTCTTCACGGACGCATTATTGTCTTTGGTGATGAAGGGTTGGGTGTACTTAAGAGGGTGTTTGGAATCCAGTCTTTTAGCCCAAGTTTTCGCTGCCCCCTTTCTGTTGAAGAAATCGGAAATTTTGCAACTTCTTTTGTTCGCGGCGCTTCATCTTTTTGTGTCAGGGCACAGCGCCTAGATAAGGAATTTCTTCCAACACCTGAAATTGAAAGGAAGGTCGGAGCCTTTATTTTTCAAAGCACAGGAGTTCGGGTTGATTTGAAATCTCCTTCTGTCCGTGTTGGGATTGAGGTATTTTCAGGATTTGCACATGTTTTTTTTGAACGAATTGAGGGATTTGGAGGCCTTCCTGTTGGCATTGAAGGAAGGGCGTGCCTTATCGTTGAAGACGAAAGGAGTGTTCTTGCCGGGCTTCTTATGCTCAGGCGCGGGTGTGCACTTACTCTCTTTTTTAAGAACAATCTCGATGCATCTATTTTAGAGCGGTTTAGCTATGGTGCGGCAATAAAGACCACCCCTTTTATACCAGAAGACATGATTGCTGTATTTGGGGGGAATGTTGACAGCGCAATTGAAGGTAAGCACAGCCAACCCTGCTTTTACCCTCTTGTTGGTTTCCCATTAGAAAAGGCTTTGGAGATTGCGTCTTATGGCTAATATATTTATCAAGACATTTGGATGCCAGTCCAATTATGCTGATTCTGAGACAATTGCCGGTCTTCTTGCTGAGCATGGACACATTCTTGTCAACAGCGTTGAAGAAGCCGACTTTGTTATTACAAATTCCTGCGGGGTAAAGGGAAAGACAGAAAATCGCATTACTCATTTTATTAGAGAGGCTTCTTTGAAAAGACCAACCTATGTTGGCGGTTGCCTTACCAGCATGGTTTCTGTAAAGAAACTATGTCCTGATATTGCAGGAGTGTTTGATGTCAACAGCATACTTAATATTCCATCTATTATTGGGAAAGAAAATGTAAAGGCTTTTTCCAAAATTCATGAAGAGCGCGTTGGACTTCCACGCGTTAGATACAATAAGGAGGTTGCAATCATCAATATATCACAAGGGTGCCTGAATAAATGCACATTTTGCGGCACCAAGCTTGCACGTGGGACTCTTTTTTCTTATTCGCCTGATAAGATTGTTGCAGAGGTAAAAAAGGCTGTTCTTGATGGTTGCACTAAGATATACCTTAGCTCACAGGACAATGGATGCTATGGCTATGATATTGGAACAAACCTTCCCTATCTTCTTAGTGAAGTTGTTAAAATTCCAGGAGAGTTCACTATCCGTGTAGGAATGGGAAACCCGCAATGGATAAAGAAACATATTCCTGAGCTTATTAAAATTTTTAGCAATGAAAAAATAAAAAAGTTCCTTCATGTTCCTGTACAATCCGGGTCTGAGCGCATTGTTTCTCTTATGAAGAGGGGGCATACAGTAGAAGACTTTCTTATGATTGTCAGGTCTTTTCGAGAAGCATTTCCGGGCATTACAATAGCAACAGACATTATTGTAGGTTATCCTGATGAGAAAGAAGAGGATTTTCAGGCTACGGTTGAGCTTATTAGAGAGGTTAGGCCAGAAGTTGTCAACCTTTCAAAGTTTGCTTCAAGACCTAAGACCTTTGCAAGCACTCTTACTCCGCTTCCAAGCCAAGAAGTAAAGAAGCGGTCGCGGATTATATCCTTATTATTGAATGGATCTTCTTAAACATTTGCCTTTGTTGGCGGCTGCATGTCCTTCCAAGCAAGATCAAACATCTGGTCAAGCGCTGATGCAAAGTAAGGCGTGTTTATCCAGATCCCGAAGTCGTAAGTTGGGTGGACTTCGTTGTCATCAAGGACCATAAATGTCAGCTCTTTTCCGTCAACAATACAAAAGCGTGCATTAATCTTATCTACATGGCGGACTTCCGCAACCTTTGAGAGATCTTTTACAACACCAGACGCTTCTTTTGTAAGTGGTGCTGCAACACGTATTTTAACGCCACGTTTGCTCAGCTTTTCAAGCTCGGGCTTGAGTGCATCATATTTTCGAAGCAGGCCTTTTGAAGTCGTCATCAGTGTGACTGACTTTTGTGCACCTTTTATCATCAACTCGAGATGCGTGTAAAGGTTGTGCCTTCCGCGTATTGCCCCAGAAAGATCTGTTGGTTCAATAAATTCCACACCTTCCCTGTGAAGCGACTCCAACTCATTTAGCACATCAGTACCATTAAGGTCATCAAGGCGCTTTATCCCTTCATCTGCTTCAACACGGACAAGCTTTTTTACCCTTTCAACAACCTCTCTTGGATCTACAGCAACATATTTTATTGGCTTTCCCAATTTCATTACTGCAAATCCTTTTTTTTCCAGAGATTCTAAAACATCGTATGCCCTTGAGCGCGGGACATTTCCAATATCAGAAAGTTCTCCTGCTGTTGAGACCCCTCTTGATAGAAGTGCTGTCCAAATTTTAACTTCATAAAGATTAAGACTAAATGACCGACGCAACTTATTGAGAAATTCATCCTTGACAATCATTTATGAGTACCTCCAATATCGCCTCTTTTTTATTAACCACCATTCAATCGAACTATATGTTCCCACTAATGGTTGATATAAACTCTTTTGTAATGGTAAATAACCTTCTATATAAAGATTGTTATTGTTCAACCTATTTTTTTTGCTTTGCAAAGAGTGTTTTTATTTCTTCAAGAGTTATTGCTTCCTTTGGAGCCTTGTCCTGGCGAAGACGCAACACTCTTGGAAAGCGAAGTGCAAAACCTGAAGCGTATGTTGGAGACTTTTGTATTTCCTCGTAGCCAACCTCAATTACAACCTCCGGGTTTATTGCCACCACTTTTCCTTTTTGACTAGTTATTTGTTTTTTGAGTAGTTTTGTCATTTTCTCGTAAGTGACACCCTCTGTTTTTTCCTTGATTCCTGTAGAGACTTTTCCTATTGGAGAATATTTATCTCCATCTTTGCATGCAACAGTGAAACTTGACAGCCACGCACTTCTTTTTCCCTCACCCCATTCTGCTGCCACGACCACAACATCAACCTCCTCTGAGATTTCCTTTAGCTTTACGCCATATCCAACGCGTGACCCTGGCCTGTATGCTGCATCAAGTTTTTTGAACATAATTCCTTCATTTCCGGCCATGAGTGCTTTTTTGTAAAATGCTGCTGCTTTTTTTTCGTCAGTTGTTACAAGCTGCTTTGCAAGAACAATAGATTTTTCTTTTTCATTTATTATCTTCCTGAGAATAGACCTTCTATTCTCGAATTTTTCGCTTAGAAGACTCTTTCCATTGTAATAGATAATATCGAATACATTGACTTCAACAGGGAATTTTCTTGCCATATCCTCTATGTTGTATTTTCTTTTTATCCGCTGTGAAATAAACTGGAATGGAAGGTATTTTCCTTTTTTTTGATCGTAGCCAACAGCCTCAGCATCAAGAATTGCCTCGTCTGCCTTGACTGATTTATTGACTGCTTCGACAACATCGGGAAACTGCCTAGTCACATCCTCGAGGCGCCTTGTAAACAAGATTACCTTGTCTTTCTTTTTTTCTATCTGGAGCCTAATCCCATCATATTTAAATTCAATTGCAGCAGGCCTTCCAACTGTCTTGAATGCATCAGAAATGTCCTGTGCTTTTTGATAGAGCATCACCTTGAACGGCTTTCCTATCTCGAGTCTTATTTCTTTGAGGCCTTCTTCCCCACTCTCTCTTGCAATCTGCGCAACTTTCGAAAAATCGCTTGTTATGTCGTATGCGCTTTGCACACAGGTTATCTTTCTTTCGTACTCTTCCCTTTTAGCAGAAAGCTGGTTTGCCTGCCTGTCGTAGTCTATATCTTTATAGAGAAATGCCCATACAATTGCATCGCGCATTGTGCCTTCTGCTGTGCCAACGCGCAATTCCTGAAGAACAGTCTTGACAATGAATTTTGCTTCTTTTGGGTTGGCTTGGGTGAGAAGACCTGCAACAAGCGAGACTTTTCTTCCAACCGTTCCCTGACCTTCAAGAGACGCCAGCTTTTGCAGAGTCTCAAATACTTTTTCTATTGTGAGCTTTTTTTGTATAAGTGTCTGCTGCTTGTTTTCTTTTATGAGAATCTCTGCTACTTTTCCAAGATCCCCTTCTTTTCTCCAGATATTCTCTATCTTCGCCTTTAATGTTCCTGTTGCTCTTTGGAGTGTTTTCAGAATAAGCATTGAACTCATACCAAGCTTTCTCTCATCCCACTTTGGAAACACAAGTCCTTGGAGGAGATAACAGCCCATACTAAGATCTTTCCTGTCTGTTTTTTTTAGAAGGTCCGAGAGGATGCTTGTCTTTTCAAGCCTTTTTGTTGTAGCTTCAAGCTTTTCGTATGCCTGAACAAGAACCTCGTAATCCATTAGAAACATTTATATGACGTTTGTATATATACATTTCTATGGATGTGCACAAAGCAGTCATAACACGAAGAACAGTCCGGCGCTTTTTGTCCAAACCTGTTTCCCATAATGTTGTGTGCAACATTCTTGGGGCTGCATGTTATGCCCCAAGTTCAGGGAATCTACAAAACTGGCGAATAATTGTTGTTATGGATGCACAAAAGCGCCATGATATTGCTTGTGTGTGCCTTGAGCAGATGTGGATGACAACAGCGCCTGTACAGATTGTTGTCTGCAATAACACTGTGGATATTGAACGGTTTTACGGCAAGCGAGGAAAAGAGGTTTACAGCATTGAAAACTGCGCCGCGTTCATACAAAATGTGCTTCTTCTTGCAACGGAAAATGGCCTTGGCTCTGCATGGGTCGGAGGGTTTGACCGCCACCTGCTTCAGCGAATTTTGAAGATTCCAGATGAGGCAGTCCCTGTTGCGGTTATTTGTATTGGTTACGCAGCTGAGGAGCCACAAAGCGAGCGGGTTGCCCTAGAGAAGGTATGTTTTTTTGATGAATGGGGAAATGCTTCTGCTGGTTTTGGAGTCTTTCCACTGGAGAAGCAATTTAAGCGGCTTGAAGAGAAAAGCAGGAACGCTAGTTCTCGTTTAAAAAGCATATTTAGTAAGAAATAGTATTATATAATTCACGATTTATCTTATATATTATTCATAAATGATTATTTTTTAAGACTTACTGATTATTTGTTTTAGATATTATATAGGAAATATTTTTATATAAGTACTAAATATTATCCCTATTGCAAAGGCTTGAAGGGAAAAACAGTGATTTGAATCGGCTTGCTGAGATGGCAGGGCTTTCTTACCATGAAGTTGAACTTCTCTCAAAATTTATTGCATTTTTACACAAAGAAAGCCCGCCTTCAGATAGTGCGGCCCCGGGTGTTCCACTCTCTATTTTCCTTCACAGTGAGCTGAGTTGCTTTGAAGCGCTTGTGTGTTACCTTCGGGATGACCTTGGGCATTCTTACAAAGAGATCGGCAGGCTTTTGCACAGGCAGAGCGGGCCTATTGGCGTTACGTATCGCAACGCCCTTAAGAAAAAGACAGGGAAACTTGATGTTTCTTCTTTAAAGCAGATTCCGCTAGAGATTTTTGACCAGGAACATTATACTATTTTTGAATGCATTGTAATTTATCTTAAAGACAAAGCAAGGTTCTCGTTTAGCGAGATTGCCAAGTATCTTTGCCGTAATTACAGGACAATCTGGACTGTTTACCAGCGGGCAAAGAAAAAAGAAGAGGTAGTAAAATGAGGCACAAACATTCTTACACGAAAAAGATAGAAGAGATTGAACGAAAGTCACAGGCAATCTTTTTTGTTTTGTGCGCACTTTTTATAATTGGATTTTTTCTTGTTGATAACTTTACAGGATTTAGCATCGGAGGCGGCACTGTAAGCGCTGTTCCAAGCGTTCCACAGCTAAACCTTCCTGAAAACCTTACAAACCACAGCATCACCCCTATCTTTAACTGGAGCAACGCAACAGACACAGACAATCATGCAATAACCTACATACTTGAGATTGACAACAACTCTGACTTTTCAAGCGCCGAGTATTTTAACGGCACAATCAGCGAGACAAGCAATGTAACCTCTGCTGTTGGTGTAAACCTAAGTGCGGACGGAACTTATTACTGGCATGTCCGTGCTACAGATGGTACATCAAATACAAGTTTTTCAGGCGTTCGCCAGTTCGTACTTGATACAACCTTCCCTTTGATCAGCTTTACAAACGGCAGTGAGGCTAACGGCTCTTCGTTTGACCGGGACTGGGTTTTCACAAATGTTACACTTACCGAGACCAATGAGAAAAACATAACCTTTGTGCTGCTTAACCTTACCAACACCCTAAACAGCACAAGCTTTGATGCGGGGGGCAGAAGCCTAAACTTTACAAAACTTTCCAGAAACGCTGCCTATATTTATAATGTAAGTGTTGAAGACCACGCAGGGAATATCAACAGCACAGGCATAAGGATGATCTTTCTTGACAACCAGACACCCACTGTAACTGTTGTCGGACCACTGAACAACTCTGGCAATACTGACGAGAATGTGCCTTTTGTTCTTACAGTGAGCGATCTTTCATCTGTCAACTGCTCACTGTACCTTGACAATGTGCTTAATGTCACGCACGGAATGAACCGCAGCAGCGAGGAAAGCCTGAATGTCAGCAGTATTTCGCAAGGCAGCCACAGCTACTTTTTAAGCTGCACAGACCAGGTGAACCTACAGGTAAATTCAAGCATACGTAACTTTACGGTGTTTGGAATATCGAACTTTACAGGCAGTGCCACCACAAACCTTCGAAGCGCCAACCTTAGCAATATTTCAAATTTTATTCTTGAAATTTCAAACAAGGGAAAGATTAATTTTACCCAGACAGTCAATATCACAGGAGGGCATGATTTTGATCAGTTTATCAAAATACAGGATAACTTTATTGAACTTGACAGTGGCAACCTTAACCTCCTTAACATCAGTGCAGAACTTACACTTTACAACCTGAGCTTTACAAACCCGCGCATCCTTAGAAATAATGGGGCATGCGCCTCTTCTACCTGTACAAAGCTCCGTTATGATGTTGTAAGCGGAGAGTTGACATTTAATGTAAGCAGCTTTACAAACTATTCTTCTGAAGATACGCCAACTTCCGGCAGTACCGGTACTACCGGCACCAGTGGGGGAAGCGGGGGAGGTGGTGGGAAGACTACAAGTAGACAGATTGCGCTCAACCTTATCCAGCCAGGTCCCATCTCTCTTTACAGCAACGAAAGTGTTATTGTTCCTATTCTTCTTGAGAATTCGGGTGATACTGACCTTTTAGGAATCTTACTTGAAGCAACAAGCGACAACCCAGACCTTTTGATTGAGATTGAGCCGCTTGACCTTCCGGTTGTCAGTGCAAAAGAGAGCAGATCTGTCAATTTGTTTATCCGAAGCAAGGCTGGAGGAAATGTTTCACTTGGCGAACACGAGATTACGATAAAAGCAAGTGCAACAAATCCAAAGTATACGGATATAACTAAATTTTTCATCAATCTTATTGACTTTGGCTTTGGCGACCGCGATGCTGCGGTTGAGCAAATCAGGCTTGCAAAGGACTTTTTTTCAGGGCGGGGTGCATGCTCTGAACTTTCCAAATATATAAAGCAGGCAGAAGAAGCCCTTGCCAACGATGAAATCGGAAAGGCAATAGCTCTTGCAAGGTCTGCATCAGAGAGCTGCAAGGAGCTTGTGAATGTTCCTCAAAAAGAGATAAAGCCGCTTCAGGACCAGAGCAACCTTCTTATCATCCTTGTTGAATCTGTAGCATTTATCATTTTTATTAGCCTTATCTACAGCTATTATCGCAAACGAAAAATGCGCCTTGCTGCAGCAAGATACAGGAGAAAACGATAGTCAGTCATGGGTTTTATTCTGGCATAGAAATAGCAAAGAGTTCCAACTGTGACTTTAATTCATTTTCGTCCTTAGGGCAGTGGAATCCACAATAAACAAAGGTAATTTCTCCGTGAGTTTGATTATAGTTTTCCGGAAGACCAAATTCCGCTCTTAAGGTTTTTTCATCTTGTGTCTGATATCTAATGAAATCACCTTCATTTTTTTTAAGTCTTCTTATGGTATCCCCATCTTTGTGTTTTAAAACAAAAACCGTGAAGGCATCACCAAAACAATACTTATCATATCCTTCCAGATAAACCCCTATCTGCTCTGGCAAAAATTCAGTATATAATTTTTTGGCGGCATTTCTCCAACCACCCACTTTCTTTTCAAGGATGACTTTATATCCTCTTTTTACCAATGACTTGACTATATCTTTTTTTCTACCTATTATTTCCGGCTTTACAACCAAGATTGAAAAATCTTTCACACACACAACAAAGAGCGCGTATTTATAAAATTACTTTAGAATTATTTTTTTTCCTTAAGTTCCCT
Source organism: Candidatus Woesearchaeota archaeon (assembly GCA_018303365.1). Taxonomy (GTDB): domain Archaea; phylum Nanobdellota; class Nanobdellia; order SCGC-AAA011-G17; family JACPNG01; genus JAGVYI01. Next base: position 5,035 of record JAGVYI010000004.1, on the reverse strand, counting down.
TATGAGCTCTTTTCTTTGTACTTTTAGTGTTACTATCTTTTTTTTTATTGCCGCCTGCCCTCTTCTTATTTTTGAGTGGAGCAGCTTTCTTTCAAACCCAATAATATCCAAGCCACATAAAATCCTTTCTTCTTTTGTAAATGGTACCAGTGATTCCATTAGAAACCGCTAATCTTCTACTTCTTCGGTTTGCTTGGTTCTATGTACCTGGGCAAAAGAAGGAGTTACTACAATCCAATCATCTCCAAACCCAGCAATATCCCCACCAATAGCATCGCAGGTTTTTTTGAGTTTATTTACCGCACGCTTGAGCTCTGCCATATCTTTTTCTTTTAAGGGTTTGATGTTTAAGAGTGCAATTGTATATCCTTCTCTCAGGGCATCAAGGGAAGGCTTAATGTCATCAAAATCTTCTACCACATATGGTTTGACGATCACTTTTGAACGCCTTGCTCCTGCGCTTTCTGTATCGATTTCAAGGTACTCTGTCTTTGCCTCATCACCCTCTCCTGTAAAGTTTCCGTGATTTCCCATGAATTTTTCTGTTAATTTTTCCCAGGCTCTTCCCATATTTTGCGCTCCTTTTTAGGGCTTATCTTTTACATATTTATAAACATTTCTATGGTTGGTTCTGTAAAGTTAAACAATGGTAAAAAAATCGTGAAATGCATTAAACCTAAACAGCAGGGCTTATGGGGGTAGTATGGAGAGAATTAAGATACTAAAAATGAAGATGGCAAACTAGCTTGAAACATTATAATTTGGATATTATGGGTAAAATTCAATATCCACAATTAATTAAGTCAACAGATTCCTATGGTTTTAGTTTTTTAGGGCGTTTTTATACCTTTCTTGCCTCAAGCAAACTGACAATATTCCATATTTGGGTTCTTGTGTAGCTTGGCGTGTTTGTATCTTCTGCAATCTCGTCCAATTCCTGGAGGGATTTGTCAATTTTTATAGCCATATCCTGCTCAATCTGCAAGAGGCTTGCTGCACTTTTTACTTTTGAGCGAATATTCTTTGGCACTGACATATCCTGCTCAATCTGGGCAAGAAGCTCAACTACCTGAATTAGCGCATCCATTGTCCACCTCTTTTTTCAGCCTTATTTCTTATCCTTTCCTTTTTGATCCTGAAGTTCATTTATGAGTGTCTCCTGCAATTCCTGGGCCCTTTTTTTCAGCTCCTCTTCCTGCTTTTCTATATTTTTTATCCTGATATTTAGAACTTCTTTTCTTGATTCAAGGTCTTTCTTGAGCTCTTCTTTTGTCTTTTTTATCATGACGTTTCCTATAATCTTATAAGTTGCATCTTTTGCACTGTTAATCTCACTTATTGCATCATCAATCTCAAAAATATGGTTCTGGGCTGTTTGTTTTTGCAGAATTGAGTTCTGGATATTCTGCTCAAGCATCTGCAGATGTGCAATGCGCTCCTGGGTTTCTTTTTTTAGCTTCATTTGTTAGACTGCTTTTATGATTGTTGGTAGGCTTTGCGGCTTGTAGAGGATTTTTCCACCACAGTGAGGGCAACGGATTTTTTTTCTTATGTATTCCTGCTTTACTTCTTTTCCACAGTCAAAACACTTATAGTCTTTCATAGAACTACCTCGTATGCGTGATTTGTGAACTTTTTATCGCAGAACCTGCACTGCCAGATTCCTGCTGAAAGGCGCTTTACCCTTAATTTTGTACAGTAAGGGCATTTCTGCCATCGTCTTTGCCTTTCTTCTACTTTAGCAACCTTTTTTCTTATTGTCCTTCCGTACCTGACACCAAACCTTCCTGCTGCGCCGACTTTCTTTGTTGCCATTTTGAATTTTTTCTTTATTTTTAACTTTTAAAGCTTTGTGCTTTATGGGGTTGCCAGGATTTGAACCTGGGTCTAAAGGTCCCAAACCTCTAATGCTGGGCCAAGCTACACCACAACCCCACAATTTGATTTGTTTCGATAGTTATTTATAAAGGTTGCTTGTTACTTTCCTTGTGAAACAGGTTATTCTTGTCCGAAGTGACCTGAAGATGCCAAAGGGCAAGCTTGCTGCACAGGCGTGTCATGCTGCTGTTGGGTGCGTGCTTGAAAGCGACAAGAGAAAAATTTCTTTGTGGAGCAGCGAAGGAATGAAAAAGGTTGTACTGAAAGTCTCTGACAAGAAAGAACTTTTCTTTTACAGGGATGCTGCTAAAAAAGCAGGGCTTGTTACCTATGTTGTAAGCGATGCAGGAAGGACATTTTTTTCAAAGAGCACCGTTACCTGTATGGGAATAGGGCCTGACATGGATGATGTTATTGACAGGGTTACCAGAAGCCTTGCAATGATTTAGTCTCCTTAAGGTAGTTAATATTAGTAAGGTTTATAAATAAAGACTATTAAATTTTTCTATGAGTAGACGTATTCCTGATTATTGTAAGATTACACCAAGCCTTCGAGTTATTGAGGCGTTTCGAGAATTCCCCCAAAATGATAGAGATAAGAGAAGGCTTCTTTTGGTGTATGGATATCCCAAACTTCATGGCAGACCCATTGAGAAGCTTCCGGATACCCAGATTCATGAGGTTAGTCTGAGGGTCTATAAAGACTGCGTTGAAACTCTTGGAGGTTTTTCTTTTGATAAATTTGGTATTATTAGAAAGATTTATGATGAAATGCTTCCTTTAAATAACAATAATCATTCTCGATTAGAGGCTGCTGCCGAGAGGATTGCCATTCAAATTGAAGGATGCGGCCTTGCTGATGACAGGCGCGTTACCGATTATTATGACCTTGTCCTTCACGGCAGGCCACTTGAAGAAAAAACAATTGCCTACAGTGCGTGACTATCACAGCAGAAATTATTTTCTTTGCAGAAACCTAGAGCATCCCCAAAGTTGACCTTCGAATGCTTTATAAACAAGACTTTTTGGGAATTTTTATGTTGGTTGGCAGAAATGAACTTTCAGTGATGGCACAAAGGATGCTTTCTTTTCTTAATGAAAATGGAGTTGCAAATTTAAGAGACCTTTGCAATATCAAAGTGATCTCTTTTTTTCCAAACCTTGACGGAGGCCGATGGAGAGATGTTATTCGCCTATATCATGGACAAATACTGCCCGGTCTTTGCAACCTTGAGTATCGCTATATACCAAATGACTTTCTTTTTTCTAAGGCCATTTTGAAAGTATCTGCCGGGCCCGGATATAACTTTCTTTCCATTAGCGTAATGACATCAGAAAGGCTTGCTGGCTACAAGCCAATTGAAAGTGACATGGAAGGAAACCTTCTCCAGATTAACACCCCCAACTCTTTCCTTTTAAAAAGTGAGCTTGAAAAACTTGCAGAGATTTAGAATGAAGGTTTCTTTAATGAAATTCAGGAGGGCTGCCTGCAACTTTTTAGATATTCTGGAGCGGAAAGGGATAGAGAACGTTTTTGACTTAGAAAAGATGATTGGCCTGACATTTTCAGGGAGCAAAAGACATCATTGCAGCGTCGAGGTCAGACTGATGCCTGAGGGCCCATCTAACTTTGGGCACTATGACATCTGCTATATTCATCCAAAAGCAGGAAAAATTTTTGAACTTAGCATTAACAGAGAACTTGACTATCAGCACATTATTATTAAATTACAGGGGATTGCTTCCGGGTACTCACCTTTTTTTCGCGATGATTTTGGCAATTATGTCCAGAGCAGGATATTAGAGCCTTCTTATTTTTCTTTATTTTTAGGCGAGCTATCGTCTTTTCAAATGTTGGGGAAATGAGATTGAGTCCATTCTTTGATGAGGTTATATTTTGTGATTTGGTGTATTGTAACGTAAGCAGGAGTTAATAAATGGCTTGATTTGATTAAGTTAAGTAGAATTTAAACTACAACTTCGTCTAAGTATTCAGCTAATTGCTTCATATCCTCTGGCTTTCCCTCTAATTCTGAATAATATTTATTATCCATCTCAAAATAAAACTTATTTATAAAATCAATAGTTTTTCTGTAGTTATCGATTCCTTTTTTCTTCACTAACTTATTAAAAAAGGTGACATACCTCATTAAAGCTTCAATTAATTCTTTTATCTCTGCTTCTTCTCTAAAATTAGACTTGTTATCAAGTTCTAAATACAATTTATCTAAAAATTCAATAGTTCCCTTATAATTCTCAATTCCCCTCTTTTTTACTAATTTATAAAAGGCACAGGCATATTCAGTTAAAGCTCTTGTTAATTCTCTAATTTCTGGGTCTTTGATTCTATATATTTCCTTTTGGAATCTGTCCATATCATTAAGTTCTTTTCTGATTGTTTCTTGGAAAGTTTGATTTTTAATTTTTGAACGCAAAATAATCCCATGCTCCACCAGACCTTTATGAAATCCTTTCAGTCCTTTCAACATTCTTTCGTTCAATTTAGGCATCTGTGTTTTATACATTTGCATTTTATATAGCTCCAACTACCATTATTAGTTCTCAAAGAAGATAAAAAAAATAAATTATCCTTCTTCAGATTCTGCCTTAAGCTCGGAAAACTTCTCGTTTGGTATAGATGTTTCTGCCAAACCAATATGGAAGTCTTCAAGCCCTTCCAGCATCTCCTGATTAAATCCGCACAGTGGCATTTGTTTTCCTCCTAATTTAGTTACTTATAAATCTCAATTACCTTATATAATATATACCATAGAATAATTTTACAAAAACTAAATATTTATATACTAATAGTTATTATATGTGTAATTATGATTAAATTGGATGCTTTTGATAGGAAGATTTTGGAGGAGTTAATAGAGAACTCAAGGGAGCAAGTAAGCACTATTGCAAAAAAAGTTAGACTTAGAAGAGAAAATGTTAATTATAGAATAAATCGACTTGTTAGACTAGGATTAATAAAAGAATTTAATACTATCTTGGGTGAGAGAAATTTAGGTCTTTCACACTACGTTGTTTTTATAGGATTAGTGAAATTGGGAGATGAAACTGAAAAACAGATTATCGAATATCTTAAAAATAACCATTTTATGAGTTGGATAGGAACTTCTGCGGGCAAATGGAGTCTGGTTTTTGACAT
>JAGVYI010000018.1 GCA_018303365.1 Candidatus Woesearchaeota archaeon | reverse complement strand
GGTTCTAACCTTTCTTCAGGGCTTCACACTTTGTTTCTTTTGGACCTTGACACTTCATCTTCAAAATACCTTTCTTTTTCTGAGGCACTTTCCTACCTTTTTTTGTGTGAACAAACACTCAAAAAAGGCTACATTTCAAAGGAGACAAAAGTTGTTGTGTGCTGCGCTCTTGGCTCAGAACATTCTAAGATTTATTTTGGCACAATTGACCAGCTTTCTTCGCTTCCCCTGCAGTCAAGCCCACAGTCTGTTATTGTTCCATCTACAACGCTTCATTTTATGGAAGAGGAAGTACTTTCCTTATACAAAGTAGGTGAATAGGGTGCTTAGCATTATTGAAGCTATCTTTTTAGGATTTGTCCAAGGTTTTACTGAATGGCTTCCAATATCAAGTTCTGGGCATCTTGTGCTTTTTCAACAGTTCTTTTCTTTAGAAGTTCCTGTTCTTTTTGACATTGTTGTTCACCTTGGTACGCTCCTTGCCCTTGCTATTGTCATTTGGAGGGATATTTTTTCTGTCCTTTCTGCATTCTCCTCTTTTAATTTTCATTCAGAAAGCGGGCGCTTGCTTGTTTTCCTTTTCGTTGGCACACTTGCTACAGGTCTTTTTGGATATTTTTTTGGATATTTTCTTCTTCCTCTTTTTAACAATCTTTTTGTTATCGGGATAGGTTTTATTTTTACAGGGTTTCTTCTTGTTCTTTCTAGAATAAATGTAAGGCGTTCTTCTCTTGGTTTTTTTTCTTCGGTAGCTATCGGTCTTTTGCAAGGGGCGTCTATTATTCCTGGTGTTTCCCGTAGTGGGTCAACTATTAGTACAGCTCTTTTTTTTGGTATTTCCCGTGAAAGTGCGGCACGCTATTCCCTTTTGCTGTCTTTTCCTGCGATTATTGGTGCTTTTATTTTTGATATTGGTGAAATACATCTTACAGACGTTTCATTTTCTTTGTTCTTTCTTGGGTTTTTGAGTTCATTTGTCTTTGGCTACTTTGGTTTGCGTTTACTTTTTAAAACACTTTCAAAGAAGAAGTTTCATCTTTTTTCCTATTACTGTTTCGGACTTGGAATCCTTAGCATACTTTTTGGCTTGCTTTCGCTGTAATTTACGAAATCTTTAAAAAGCGCCCACTTGTTTTGCTGTTTTATGGCTGAAAAGGTTACTGACCGTGTTCTTAGGCTTATGAAAAAGCCAGCCAATATCCGTAATATTGCTATTTGTGCCCATATTGACCATGGAAAAACAACATTTTCTGACAATCTGCTTGCTGGGGCAGGAATGATATCTGAAGAACTTGCAGGGCAGCAACTTGCCCTTGATTTTCATGCTGATGAACAGGAGCGTGGCATTACTATTGATGCGGCAAACGTTTCAATGGTGCATGATGTTGATGGGGATGAGTATCTTATAAACCTGATTGATACTCCGGGCCATATTGATTTTGGTGGAGATGTTACCCGTGCTATGCGTGCTGTTGATGGGGCGATTGTACTTGTTGATGCTGTTGAGGGTATTATGCCACAAACAGAAACTGTTCTTCGCCAGGCACTTAGAGAGCTTGTTAAGCCTGTTCTTTTTATCAATAAGGTTGACCGTCTTATAAAAGAAGTAAAGCTCACACCAGAACAGATGTATGAGCGTTTTGTTAAGATTATTACTGCAGTTAACAAGTTCATTGAGGGTGTTGCTCCCCAGGAATATAAAGGAAAATGGCAGGTAAATGTTCAAGATGGATCTGTTGCTTTTGGCTCAGCATTCCATAAATGGGCTTTGAGTTTTCCGTTTATGCAAAAAAATAACATCACCTTTAAGGATGTTATTAATGCCTATACTGAAGAGCGTCATAAAGAACTTGCAAAGAAGGCTCCCCTTCATAATGTTGTTCTTAATATTGTTGCTAGGCACCATCCCGACCCTGTTGTCTCTCAAGCTTACCGCGTTCCGCGAATCTGGCATGGTGATCATGATAGTGATGTTGGAAAGTCCCTTATCAACTGTAATCCTGAAGGGCCTGTTGCTTTTGTAGTAACAAAGATTGTTATTGATAAACATGCAGGGCTTGTTGCTGCAGGCAGGTTGTTTTCTGGTACGCTTAATCAGGGTCAAGAAGTTTATATGATTGCTGCAAAGCAGAAGGTGCGCATACAACAAGTGAATATCTATAAAGGTGCACAACGCATTCAGGTTGACGGTGTTCCTGCAGGAAACATTGTTGGCATTGTTGGGCTGAAAGATGCTTTTGCCGGAGAGACAGTATCCAGCATTGCTGATATTGAGCCTTTTGAGTCTATTAAACACATTTTTGAGCCTGTTGTAACAAAATCCATTGATGCTAAGAGTGCTGCAGACTTACCAAAACTTGTTGAGATTCTTAAGCAGGTCAATAAAGAGGATCCAACTATCTCAGTTCAGATTAATGAGGAGACTGGAGAGAACATCATATCAGGGATGGGTGAACTTCACCTTGAGATTATTGAAAATCGTATTCGTACTGAAAAGGGGCTTGATGTTGTAACGTCTGCACCTATCGTTGTCTATCGTGAGGCTGTTCAAAATAAATCTGAGGAGTTTGAGGGAAAATCCCCAAATAAACACAACAAATTCTATTTTATTGTTGCGCCTCTTGAAGATGAAATTTATCAGGCTATCAAATCCGGAGAACTTTTTGAGGGTCGCATCAAAAAAAGTGATATGGATACTTTTCGCAAATTTGAGGGATTAGGCATTCCTATGAAAGAGGCTCGTAAGATTCGTGAAATTTACAAAGGCAACCTTCTTACTGATGGAACAAGGGGTATTGTTCACATCGGTGAAGTTATTGAAATGGTTATGGATGGGTTTGAGCAGGTTGTGGATGCTGGAGTTCTTGCTAGAGAGCCAACTATAAAGATGAAGGTTACCCTTACTGACACAAAACTGCATGAGGATACCATACACCGTGGTCCTGCCCAGGCTCTTCCGGCTGTTCGTGATGGTATTCGTGGTGCAATCCTTACAGCAAAGCCAGTCATTTATGAACCCCTGCAGATTGTTCAGATTGATGCACCTGAAGAGTATATGGGTGAGATTTCTAAACTCATTCAAAACAAACGCGGCCAACTTATTGATATGACCCAAGAAGGTGTTATGATTGTTGTGAAGTCAAAACTTCCTGTTGCTGAGATGCTTGGTCTTAGTAACGACCTTCGTTCAGCTACGGGTGGGCGTGGAAATTATTTTGTTATTGACCAGGTCTTTGAGAAGCTTCCGGAGACACTCCGAGACAAGATTATTAAACAAATCCGTAATCGAAAGGGATTGAAAGAAGAGTAGTATTCTCTTGACAAAAATTATTTAAACCTATCCCTTGACTTTGGCTTTATAATGAAGTTTGATTTTTTAGATAAGCACTACCGTCCTCTTCTTTTAATTCCGCTTGTTCTTTTAGGAATAAGCTTTATTATTATTGGTCTTACCTTTTCTTCTATAGGTGATATTCTTTATAAAGACGTTTCTTTAAAAGGGGGTCTTTCTGCTACAGTTGTTACCCAAACAAGTCCAACAGAAATCTCTTCTATTTTAAAAGAAGCCTTTCCAGATACTTCGTTTACGATACGCAGCATTTCTTCTTTCGGTTCTTCTGACCAAGAAGCTGTTATTATTGAAAGCGGTGATATTGCTGTAGACCAACTTCGTCTTGCCCTTGAAAGTTTCTTAAAGATTAAGTTTTCTGAGGATGAATTTAGTGTTTCAGAGACTGGGTCCAGCTTGGGATCTAGTTTTTATCGCCAAATGCTCAATGCTATTTTGTTTGCTTTTGGGTTTATGGCTATTGTTGTTCTTATAACCTTTCGCAGTATTGTCCCTTCTTTTGTAATTATCTTTTCAGCGTTTGCGGACATTGTGATTACTATTTCTATTCTTGACCTTTTCGCTTTTCCTGTTTCTGCTGCGGGTATTTCTGCCCTTCTTCTTCTTATGGGGTATAGCATCGACACAGATGTACTTTTAACAACTCGTCTTTTACGAAGACATGACGGCTCTGTGTTTTCGCGCGTTGTAAGTTCAATGAAAACTGGCTTGACAATGACATTTACAAGCATGGTCGCGATGGTTGTGGGCCTTATTTTTGCTACTTCTCCTGTTCTTCACGAAATGTTTCTTATTATCCTTATTGGTCTTTGTGTTGATATTTTTGTTACTTATCTTTTTAATGGGGGTATTTTGCGCCTTTATCTTGAAAGGAGGGTATCATGAAAATTAAGAAGCTCCTGACTACCCGTGTTATTATCCTGCTCATCTTTCTTTTTTTATCACTTGTTTTTATTAATCCCAATCCTCTTGCTTCAGGCATTCGCATTTCACATGTAGAGCCTGGTAGTGAGGCTAGTAGTGTTGGTTTCTCTTCAGGCCAAACAGTATTTTCAGTGAATAACAAACCAGTTAACACCCCTTCAGATTATAATTCTGCCATACTTTCTTATGTTCGGGCACCTGAGGAGATTGAAGTTGTTACTGATAGCGGAGAATTCACATACAACATCAGCTGGGACTTTGGTTTTCGTGTTGATGAAAACCTTACGGTTGTATCTTCGGACCTTGGGATTCCTGTTCGTTCCGGTGCTGTTGTTCGAGAGATATCCAGTCGTGCTATTTTGTCGCCTGATGACATTAAAACAGTTCTTGATGATATTTTTCCAGCAATTCCTTTGAGCATACAGACTGACGCTGGAGAATTTGCCTTTCTTGCACGAAATGCCCCTGAAATTTCTGTTGAAGAAGCAACTTTCACAGATATTAAAAAAGGTCTTGACCTTCAAGGCGGGGCCCGTATCCTTATTAAACCAACAGCACTTGAACAAAATAGGGATGTTAGTCCAGAAGAGATTGATAGGCTTAAAGATGTTATTCGTGAACGTCTTGATGTTTTTGGCCTTTCAGATGTTACTATCCGTGATGCGTTTGATTCTGAAGGTGACCCACTTGTTCTTGTTGAAGTTGCTGGTGCAACCCGTGAGTTTGTCCGTGATAAGGTTGCTAGGCGAGCTCACTTTGAAGCGCGTATTGGTGAGGATGTTGTTTTTGAAGGAACTCCCCAGGATATTCCTTTTGTTTGCAAAGGCGATGCCACATGTAGCGGTATTCAACAGTGCGGCCCTACTGGGGACTATGTTAGCTGCCAGTACTATTTTAATGTCCGTCTTGGTGACAGTGCACTTGAACGACAAGCTAGAATTACCGATTCTCTAGAAATAAATTCTTCTCAAGACGGAGGTGTACTTAGCAAAACCCTTGATTTCTATCTTGATGAGCAACTTGTAAACAGCCTTTTTATTCAGGCGGACCTTAAAGGTAGAAAACCAGTTCAGGGTGTTACAATTACGGGCAATGGCGTTGGTGCTGACCTTCGAAAAGCGCAGGATACTGCCTATGCTAATATGGAGAGGGTACAGAACTTTCTTATTACCGGCAGTCTTCCTCTTAAGGTAGAAGTTGTTAAACTTGACAGCATCTCACCCATTCTTGGTTCTCAATTTATCTCTAATGCCATTTTTGTTGGAATACTATCCATTTTTGCAGTTGGGCTTATTGTTTACATTCGTTACAGGGACCTAAAAATTGTTCTTATTATGCTCTTTACGACCCTTAGTGAGGTTGTTATTATTCTTGGGTTTGCTGCTGCAATAGGGTGGAGGCTTGATCTTGTTTCAATTGCAGGAATTATTGCTGCGGTCGGTACTGGAATTGATGATCAGATTGTCCTTATAGATGAGGTTGTTAGTGGGGAGGTTTCACGAAACTGGAAGGAACGTGTGAAAGGGGCTTTTTTTATTATATTTACTGCTTATGCTACTACTGTTGCAGCAATGATCCCTTTGTGGAATGCTGGTGCAGGGCTTGTCAGGGGGTTTGCCATCATTACGATTGTTGGTGTTAGCATTGGTGTGTTTGTAACTAGACCTGCTTTTGCTTCTCTTGCTGAGAAATTGCTTCAAAAGTAAATTCAGCGAATTGTTTTCTTAAATACAGCAAGGTGATTAGTTATGATAGTATCTATCATACCCAAAGGTATATTAATCGAACTTTTTGCATCTTATTATGAAGCGTGGTATTATTACTTCAGCAATACTTCTTTATCTGCTAGGTGGCAATGGGGCATCGGTTAGTCTTGGTTCTGGATTTCTTTCTGTTCAGAATAGACCCTCTTTAGAGAAAATTCTTGAGCCTTTTATTGAAAGTGGGAGGATAAAACAGAAATATTTGGTATATAAGAGGGTCCGTATGACTTCTAGTCAAGGTAGGCCTTATCTTTACCACACTTATAGAATTCCAGGTTTGCCTCCTGTGATGACTAGTACTGCTGCCTCAAGTTTTTCGATTGTTAACTCTTCGAGCGGAAACATACTTGATATTCGCTTTAAAGATTTTCCTGTCTATTATGGTGTTGACCACAATGGAAATGGTAAGTTTGAGCCTGAGCTTGGTGAGCAATATTATGACCATGACGAAGGTAATCGTGGTATTAATGGCAATGAAACTATTTATGTTGAAAAAATACCTTCATAGCTGTATTTTCAAAAAATTATTTAAATTGGTGTTTTTGCTTGAGGTTGATTGATATGGCAAAATTTCACGTTGTTTATGACCGTTCAAACTGTATAGGCGCTGCTGCGTGTGCGGCTATTTCTCCGAAACACTGGGTTATAAGCGATGAAGATGGAAAGGCGAACCTTATTGGAGGAATAGAAAGAGATGACGGATTTTATGAATGTGAAATTGATGCAGCAGATTATAAAGAAGTCCTTGAGTCTGCCCAAGCTTGCCCTGTTGTTGTTATCAAGATTTACAACCAAAACGATGAAGAAGTAAACTAACCTCTATTGAGTGAAAACTCATCTTTTTATATTACCTTGTTTGTTTTTGTTTGGTATGCCTCAAAAAAAGAAGGTAAAATCCTCTTCTGATGAAGATGTTGCTCTCTCAGATTATTTTTCACTACTTTTGTTTCGGCGCGATAGCATAAGTCGCACTTCCCAATTTTCTGGTGCAACCTTACATGGTATTATTATAATTATCCTCGCTGCTCTTTTTTCAGTATTCAATCAATTTGTCCTTGTTCCTATCAGGCCTTCCTCGCGTCTTTTGGGTTTTGTCGTTCCTTTTGATTCTACAGTTTCAATAATTCTTGTTGTTGTAATCAACTCCATAGTAAGTGCATTTTTCTTTTCTTTTATTATCCATATTCTTGCGCGCTATATCTTTAAAGGCAGTTCTTCATACTGGTCTTTTTTTAGACCATACGCTTTTCTTTCTCTGCTCCAATTTGTCTATATCGTTAATTTCTCCTTCCTTCTCCTTTCTACGTCTGCTTCCCTTATGATTCTTTCCATACTCTTAATAATAATCCTCTTATGGTCTCTTACTTTGCTTGTCCTCATTATTTCAGAAGTCTATTCTTTTTCTATTGGAAGATCAATACTTGTCCTTCTGAGTGTGCTTCTCTTTATTCTTCTTCTCTTGATTTTTCTTTCATCTTTTCTTAATCCACTTAATTACCTTGGAGGTGCACTATGACTGAAATGAATCTTGTTTTGTATATACTATTAGCTGCTGTTGCTGCAATACTATATCTTCTTCGAAAGATATATGTTCTTGAGTATTATATTCTTGATACTCACAGGCGTGTTGGTGGTCAACCCAGAAAGAGTAAGAAAACTATCAACAGGCGTAAAAGGTAATCTTAATATTATCGCTTATAACTCTTGATTTTTTAGGTATTGGTATGTTCTTTTCATTCCTTCTTTGAGACTTGTCTTTGGTTTCCATCCAAGAATTTTCTCAGCTTTTGTTATATCTGCGTAGGTTTGTGTTACATCTCCTTGCTGTTTTGAGATATATTTTCTTTTTGACTTTTTTCCTACTACCTCTTCGATTATACTGATAAATTCATGAAGTGACACATGATTTCCACTTCCAAGATTGATTATTTCATATTGAGTTGGAATATTTAATGCCCTGATTATACCATCTATAATATCCCTTACATAAGTGTAGTCTCTTCTGCTTTCACCGTTTCCATAAATTTCAATTCCTTTTTCTTGCATTACTGCCTTTGTAAATTTATAGGGGGCCATATCTGGCCTTCCACGCGGTCCGTATACTGTAAAGAAACGAAGGCAAGTTATTGGGATATTATAGGCTTTTGAGTATATGTAGCAAAGCCTTTCTCCGAGCTTTTTTGTTATTGCATATGGGCTTGCCTGGTCTTCGGTGACATCTGTTTCCTTGAAAGGAACTTCTTTTCTTTCTCCATATACTGATGAACTTGAACCAAAGATGAATTGTTCTACCTGATACTTCTTTGTGAATTCAAGAAGATTTGCTGTTCCAACGATATTTGTCTTTACATATTTATCAGTGTCCTCGAATGATGCTCTTACTCCAGCCCTTGCAGCAAGGTGAACTATCTTTTTTGGCCTCTCTTTTTTAAAAACCCTTTCCATCCCACCTTGGTTTTCAATATCAATGCGATATATGTTAAATGAATCTTTGTCTTTGATAGCTTCAATGTTTTTCTCTTTTATTTTTGGTTCATAATATTTGTTGAAGTTATCTATACATATGACCTTCTCTCCCATGCCGATTAATTCTTCACAAAGGTGACTTCCAATAAATCCTGCACCTCCTGTTACTAGAATTTTTCTCATACACTTTTTCACGAGCCTTTGTTTATAAACCTATAGAATTAATTTACCTGAAAAATTTTATTTTCCTAGATATTCCTTTACTTATCTTTATGCAATTAGATGGTTTTAGGTTTAATTTCGTGCATCTTCCATTGAAATGCTTGCGACCAACGTTCCCCCAGATGAAATATCTACATCCTTTACTTTTAAGCGCATTCTCAGGATCTCTCTTCTTTGTAGACTTCAAGAAATACTTTTGCAATCATTAATAGTACAGGACCTATGATAACTCCTGTAAATCCAAAAAGTGCCAGTCCGCCAAATACCCCTAAGATTATTATTAATGGGTGGATTCTTGCTTTTGCTCCTATGAGTTTTGGTTTTAATATGTAATCCATGCTGCTTAAAACTAGTGTTCCATAGATGATAAGCCCAATCCCGTTAAAAAGGTCTCCCAATGCTATTTTGTATATCGCTGCAGGCAGCCACACCATTGCTGCACCGACAATCGGTAATAGAATTAAGAAAAAAGAGACTAAGCCCCACAAGAGAGGAGATGGCACTTTAAAGATTACAAGTCCAACTGTTGCAATTATTCCCTGTATTACTGAGACGACAATCAATCCGTAGGTTGCAGCATACATCCCTTCCTTTAATCTTGTGATCAGGCTTTCTTTATGCTTATCTTTTAATGGAAGAATATCTTTTATTTTTCCAACTATGGCTTTTCCATCGTATAAAAAGTAGAATGTGGCAAATAGAAACATAACTGTGCGTACTGCTCTTTGAGGAATATGAAATGCAAAGTCTGATAGACTGTTTAAGATATACTGCAACGATTTATTTATGCCTTGCTTAAAATAGAAATTCAAATCAAAGTTTTGACCTTCCAGATATGTACTCACTTTCTGAGCAATTCCTTCTATATTGAGGTTCTGTGCTTTAAAATATATCTCTACAGATTCATTAATCAATGAGTTTGTCAACAGTATAAATGGCAAAGTTACAATAAGCACAACAAGGAGAAGTGTGATTATTGTTGCAATAAACCTTTTCTTAACAATTTTTTCCAACCAATTTGTTACCGGATTAAATGTGAAGGCAACAACAAATGCCCAAAGAAGTGCACCAATGAATGGCTTTATTATAAAATAGGAGATGATGAGACTGAGTACAAGTAGAATAAGGAATACATATAAGCTACTATTATCCGTCCCCCTTTTCATCTTTTTTCTCTTTTATTTGTGTTTCCTATTTTTATTGCATATATAAAAATCTTTTGGGAGGAAGTAGGGTATCAGATGTAGGTTATTTAATTTTTCCTGACAAATAAGTTGATAGTACCAAGCCAATCTAATTACTGCTTTGTTTCTTTAAGTAATAACGATATGAAAATCTTTAAAAAACAATCTTCTTCTTACTTTATATGAGCAGGCCTATACTCGGTCTTACCGAACGGGTTGTTATTTATGGAAAAAAACGAAAACAGGTTATTGCTCGTATCGATACTGGAGCCCAGAAAAATTCTATTTGTACCTCTCTTGCTTCTCAACTTGAACTTGGGCCTGTTTTGCGCACTGTTAGGATTCGTTCAGCAACGGGTAGGCAGGTTAGACCTGTTGTAAAAGCAAAGATGAAGATCGGTCCAAAACTTATTAATGCTTCGTTTAGTCTTGCTGATCGTACCCATATGAAATATGACCTTCTTATTGGAACAAATACTTTAAAAAAAGGGTTTTTGATTGACCCATCTAAAAAATGAAGCTTGCAGTTATTAGTCTTGGCGGGCAAAGCAGTAAATCTATTGCAGAAGAATCAAGATCTTATTTTTCTTCAGTTAGTGAGCTTTCCATTCGCAGTATAGAGGTTCATACTACCCTAAATGGATCGCAGGTTCTTTGCGATGGAGAACCTCTTCCTCCTTTTGACTGCGTGTATGTTCGAGGTTCATATAAATATGCCCTTCTTCAGCAGGCTATCAGCGAGGTTCTTTACAAAAAGACATACCTTCCATTACACCCGTCTTCTTTTCCCTTAGGGCATAATAAGTTTCTCACCCTCCTAGAACTTCAGAAATACAACGTACCTGTTCCTGCCAGTTATTTTGCAGGCAATATCAAATCAGCACGAAAGGTCTTGGAGAGTGCACATTACCCTATCATTATGAAACTTTCTACAGGTACCCAAGGTGTCGGTGTTATGATGGCCGACTCTGTAAGTTCTGCTCGCTCAATTCTTGATACTCTTGAGGTATTCAATCAACCGTACCTTATTCAGGAGTATATTGAAACAAATGCCACAGATATTCGTATAATTGTTGCTGGTGATAAGGTTGTTGCTGCGATGAAGCGTAAGGCTGCCCACTCTGAGATCCGGGCGAACATCCATCAAGGAGGGGTTGGCGTTGCATTTACTCCAAGTTCAGATATTGAAGAGATTGCCATAAAGGCGGCGGCGGCAATTAAGGCTGATGTTTGCGCTGTTGATATCTTAGAATCCGGGAAAAAAACCTATGTTATTGAATTAAACCTTTCTCCTGGTCTTGAGGGGATTAGTAAGGCAACAAAAGCAAATGTAGCCAAGGAAATTGCTTCTTACCTTTTTTTACAGACAAAGGCTTACAAAGCACACAAAATATCACAAGATTATAACAAATTTCTTTCTGGCATTGACAACGGTAATCACACTAGTCAAATAGTAAGCCATGTTGATTTAAAAGCAGGCATTCTTCGTATTCCGGAGCGTATCAGTAAACTTTCTGGCTTTCGCTCTGATGAGGAGGTTATTTATTCTGTAGGCAAGAAAAAACTTGTCATAAGTAAAACATGATGTTTTGGGAGGTGGTTTATGAAATGTCCTTTTGTTGAGCGTGATTGTACTCCGGACTGTAAGGCGTTTGATAATGATAGAATAGACGGATGTA
Source organism: Candidatus Woesearchaeota archaeon (assembly GCA_018303365.1). GTDB lineage: Archaea > Nanobdellota > Nanobdellia > SCGC-AAA011-G17 > JACPNG01 > JAGVYI01. The sequence goes on along the minus strand of JAGVYI010000018.1, from coordinate 14,738 downwards.
CTATTTTACACAGGCTTGACCGAACCAATATGATTCTTACCCATATTGAACGAAAGATCGAGAAGCTTTTGTAATTTTTTATATTTTTACGTTGTAATGGGAATTATGAATCGCCTATTTGGGGGAGGATTACTGCCCTTTACTTCTTTTTTCTTCAAAAACCTCTGCATGCTCTTCTGAGCAAAACCTATAGATTTTTCCGTCAAATTCCTCTTCTACAAAATCAGAGCCGATTACCTTCTTGCATACAGGACACTTTGCTAAGCCTTCTCCTTCATTGTATCCTTGCATAAATCCTTCTTCAAGGTCGCTAATCTCATCTTCTTCCATTAATTCCCCTATGCTTTCGTCCTCATAGAAATCCATATTATCTTTTGTATCTGGCGTGTCTGTGACCCATTTGTTATTTTCATAATCGTTTTCTTCATCCATGTTGGCGTTGTTCAAATTGCATTTATATTGCTTTCTATTTGTTTATTTATAAGTAATATTATAATGATATTATTGTAGAATGGTTACAAATCGGAAGGTTTAAATATTTGAGATATGATGATTTGTGTTTATACATAAACACTATATGGGGGTTGTGATATGCGTATGAGACCATTCATTTTACTTTTTGCAGTTATTTTTTCTATGCCATTTATTTTTGCCCAGGACGCTTCTTATTCTTTGGACCTTAATGGCCCTTCTAGCCTTTCTGGAGACGGCAGCCAAACCGGGACGTTTACTATTCGTGTTACTGACCAAAATGGCAATTTTGCACCTGAAGGCACTCCTATACACTTTGGAACAAGTTCCGCAAGTTTAGAGATTGTCTCTTTTCAGGGTTCTATTTCTACAGGTTTTGCAAGCATTACTGTTGTATGCCGTGCTCCTGGAACTTTTATTCTTCGTGCTACGGCTGATTTGGGTTCTCAACAACCTTATCGCATAGCAGTAATTAGCTGCCAAGAGCCTGTTCTTATTCCGCCACCTGACAGCACAGCTCCTATAAACCCACTTCAGTCTCTTCTGTTATCAATTAGTCCGACGGGCCCACTACAGCTTGGTCAAGAGGGGGTTGTTATTTTAGATGCTCAGACTTCTAGTTCACTCTTTGACCTTGAGGGTGTTGTTCTTAACTGGTACTATTGTATTTTAGAGCAAGACGGTCAAAATTGCAGTCCTGGTTTTGCATCTCAAGCTACAATGGCCGAAGCTGATGGATGGACTTTTCAATTAGATGGCACTCGAGCTAGGGCTTTTCTTTTCACTACAGTTCCCATTAATGTTCCAAACCCCCCTGTTACTGTAAGACTTGCAGCAGAAATTGGAGGTTTTTTTTCCAATAATATTGATGTTCGTATAATTCCTAGCTCTTTGACAAATCCGCCCCAACAAATTGGTGCTCCAACATTTATTAGGGGTTTTGACAGATTTGGGCTTGCACAAGGTCATCAGGGGACTGTGAGTACGCGTGGATCTCTTCTTAGCCGCGTTAGTGACCCAGATACACCTATTTCAAACCTTGTCTTTTCTGTTGTTTCCCAGACTAACCCTTCAGTTATTGATTGCTCTTTTTTACTTAATGGGGTTGGCGACTTTTCTTGTAATGTTGCTTCTAACGCACCATTTAATGCAGAGACAATTGTCACTGTTCGTGTGAGTGATGGTATTTTCTCTGATACTACAACCATTCCTGTTTTTGTTCAAGACATTAATGAGGGTATTCCTACAACCCCACCTTCTGGATTGGGTAGCCAACAGCAACCAGATTCCGGGCAAGGTGGGGGTGTTTTACAACCTGGACCTGGTGCAATTCAACCACCTTTTGCCCCGTCTCAACCAAGTCCACCTGTGTTTTCAGTTATTCCAACTGTTACTTTCGGGCGCAATAGTGGATTTCACGACAATGCTGTTGATTTACGGGCATTTGTTAGCGACGCTGATACTCCTGTTGATTCCCTGATCTTTTCAATTGTAGGGCAAACAAATCCTTCGGTTGTTTCATGTAATCTTGATAGCAACAGGTTTGTTGACTGCAGCGTTGAGAATAGAATGGTAGGTACGTCACAAGTCACTGTTTCTGTTAGCGATGGCAGTTCTACTGCTACTAGCACATTCACTATTCGTGTTCGTTCTGTAGAGAATCATGAACACCAATTCGGTATTGAATCTGTATTTTTAAGTGATTATATAGCCCGATCCGGAGATGTTGTTACTGTTTATACAAAGGTTCGAAACACTGGTGGTTTTGATGAATCTGGTGTGCAGCTTCGTGCAAGCCTGATTGATTTTAGCCTTGCTGATTTTGCCGTAACCTCCATATTCCTTGGAGAGAATGAGGTTGAGTGGGTGCCATTAAGCTTTCGACTTCCTCCTGCCCTCTGGCCTGGAGAATATGTTGTTCGGGTTATCGCAAACAATAGACATACAGACTCACAGGCTTATGCCACTTTTACAGTTGAATAAAGACATAATTATAACTACCAAAAGGTTTATATATTGATTATAACTTTATAATGACAACAATCCATTTATGAGGAGGGATATTTAAAATGAAAAAGATAATAGCAGGCATATTTTTGTTGCTTACTCTATTAGGACCTAGCTTTGCCTTGGCACAAACTAGCAGTGATTTTATCATTAATTCCGTGGAAGTAAATGATATTCCAATCACTGTTGGGGGAAACAGCGTCTTGGTTGAGCGAGGTCAACGAGCTGTTATCGAGGTTTTCTTACAGGGAGCCGGTAATAGTGACGATGTTCGCGTTGAAGCCAGAATTGGCGGTTATGAGTTTGGTACACTTCGCGACGAAACAGATGTTTTTGAAGTTGAATCTGGTGTTCGCTATCGAAAAATTCTTACCATTGATATTCCAAACGATATTGATGCTTCTGATAGCTATACCTTAGATATTGAGGTTTTCGATGACGATTCACGTATTGAAAACCAGTATACACTTCGCGTTCAGGAAGTTCGCCACGACCTTAATATTCAGGATATCTTTTTTAGGCCTAGTACTTCTATTGAAGCAGGAAGGCCACTTTTTACCACTGTTCGTGTTGAGAACCTTGGTCAAAAGAAAGAAGAAGATATTAAAATCGAGGTACGCATTCCTCAACTTGGCGTTGCTACACGAGATTATATTGATGAGCTTGTCACACAACTTGATGAAGATGACAATAACGATGAGGAAAGTTCTGCTTCAAGTAGTGAGCTTTTCTTACGCATTCCAGACAATGCCCCAACCGGAGATTACCTTGCAGAGGTAACTGTTGAATACAACAGAGGACACAGCCTTCTTAGAGAGGTTATTCCAATCCATGTCGTGGGCATTGTACAGGCTCCTAAAGCACCAGAAGCTTTGGTGAGTATTAGCGGTTCTGGTGATGCTGTTCGTGCTGGCGAGAGTGCTTTATATCAGGTTATGATTGCCAACCTTGATGATGTGCGCCGCGTCTACAGTGTTGCTGTTGATGGCACAGCTCTTTTTGCGGATGCTACTGTTGAGCCACAGGTGGTTTCTGTAGTTCCAGATAGCACTGGCGAAGTTGTTGTTGCCCTTGCAGTTAAGAAAGATGCACAAGAAGGCCAGAAGTCCTTTGTCATAAAGGTTCTTAGTGATGACACCCTTGTCAAGGAAGAGAGTGTTCGCCTTACAGTTGAGAGAAGCGCTCTTAGCAAGGAGGTTGTCGGGGTTATAATCGGGCTTATTGTTATTCTTGCCATTGTGATTGGTGTTGTGAGTTGGCGCAGGTCACAAGAAGGCGAAGAGGACAGTGAACCTGACCTTTCTGAAGGACAAGCTTATTATTAGGGATTTTATCCCTCCTTCTTTATTTTTTATATATAGACTAAGATGTTCTGGAAAATAGCTTCTCTCGTACAGATTATTGCTGAATTAATGTCTCCTTCTGCTGTAGCACAGAAACCGCATCTTGTTGATATTATCCCGAAAAAGCATCTTACTAGGGATGCTCACATTGACCCTTCTTACCTTACCTTAATGTACCTTATATTTGATGATACAACTGGCGCTCCTTATTTGATTGGAGAGTATGATCTTGGTGAATTATTTGTGCGCACTGTCACCTCACCTTTGAGTGCAAGTTTAGGCAAAGATGGTTCACCCTTTGTTCCATTTAACAGTTTTCCAGGAACTTATGGTGTTGACCTAAATAGGGATGGTTCTATTAGTCAAGGAGAGACTTTTTCTGACCCATATGTGGATGGTATCAATGGCAATGAAACCCTTCTTACTCCAAAAGAGGTAGCTCCTCCTAAAGTAGAGAAAAAAGCTAAACAAAATAAAGGAATGGGGCTTTAATTTGGTTGATGGGGTTATTTTCTTAGAAAACCTTTAAATATAAGTTCAGCAATCTTCGTACTTATGGCGAAAGAAAGTGTTGCTCCTGTTCAAGAGGTTGTTCGTTTTCTTGTTGAAAAGTCTAAGCAAGCTGATAAAAATGCTGAGCCTTACTTTCAGGTTAGTCGTAACCAAGATTTTGCAAGAATCTCTCGGCTTGCAGAGATGACCAAAGATGGGCCATTGAAACGCAAGTAAAATTTAAATATCCTTTATTTTCTTTGTTTATATGGGTAAATTAACTGAAAGAGAGAATGGTCTTGTTTGGAGGTTTTGTGATTGGGCTTTTTATAATGCTAAGACTTTTCTTCCAATGAAGCTAAGAGAAACTACTAGCTATGATATGGCTCTTGCTTTTGGTTTTGGAATTTTAGGTGGTTATTACCTTGCTTGGGGAGGAAAAGCAGTTTTAGAAGCGGTTAATATTCCTGTTGAGCCTACTGCTAAATATTCTCTTGCTGCTACTTGGGGTGGGCTTGTTGTTCCAAAAGTGCTTGCTCCGCAGCATTTTGATATGTTTAGAGAGGATCATCCGGTTTATTCTTGGGGTGTTTTTGGGTCTGCTGTTGGTGGAACTTTGAAGGCTTTAGAAGTTTTGGTTCTTTAAGATAAATCTATTGAATTGAACATATGCACGGTTATACACCCTAGACTGGACGAAGGTGGAGTGAAAGCCTACAATGCGTTGTCTGAGCGAAGCTGAGCAAGTGGCGAGCACAAATTTTAATGGTTGAGGAAGGCAATGTGATTATTGTATATTTTCTCCACCATCAACAAGAATTGTTTCTCCATTAACAAAATCATTTTCACAAAGAAAAATCGCTGTTTTGGCAATTTCTTCTGGTTTTCCCGAACGCTTTAATAAAACAGATTCTTCAAATTCTTTAAGATTTTTCTTTCCTTGGGCGCCATACATTTTACCCCAAATTTCTGTATCTATTATTCCAGGAGCAATACAATTGGCTCTTATTTTTCGGTTTGCCAATTCCAAAGCGAGAGTTTTAGTCAAGCTTATTACTGCGGATTTGGTTGCACAATAAATTCCATATCCCTCAAAACTCTTTAGTCCAGCTAAGGAGCTGATGTTGATAATACAACCATTTTTATTGAGTTTTTGAATTGAATGTTTTGACATATAGAATAAACCCTTAAAGTTGATGTTAAGCATCTCTTCCAAAATTTCGTTTGATGTTTCTGATATTGTTGCGATTTTAGCAACACCGGCATTATTTATGAGAACATCAATTTTTTTGATTTTGGACAAAGTAGAAGTAATCTCTTCTTCATTACTAACATCAACTTTGTAGAATTCTGAACAGGATTCAGGTTTATGCAAACCAAAAACAATAACTTTTGCCCCTTTGTCTAACAGAGATTTGGCAATTGATTTTCCTATACCTGTACTGGCGCCAGTTAGTAGAACGATTTTGTTTTTTAACTCCATATTGTTGATGTGTTCAAGATTATTTATTAAGTTATCGTTAAGCACCGTCTTTGGTGATGGTTTGAATATAATTCATATTAGTTTCGTTTTCAGTTACGAAGTTCTGGAAACCTGCGTCAGCAGAGTTGGGAAAGAGGGCGTTCTATCAAAAGAGCGAAGCTGTACATAAAGAACAAGAATGAAAGGCACACTCAACAACCGACGAAAGCCTATATGTTGAGTGAGGATTTAATAAACAAGCTGATTCAGACAAAAACAAAAAGAGAAACCGCTCAATACGATGCAACTCCCAGCATTTCAAGAGAAAATGCGGCAAGTGCTTTGGCTGATGCAGAAAAGTTTATCACAAGAATTGAGGAAACACTTTCATAGAATTATTTGAATTGGGAATAGCATCCCGGATAATAGTCTAATTTATCCTCGTTCATAACAATTACGAAGTCGTAATGTTTAATGATATCTGAGAATTTATCTCGTATTTCTAGCATTATTTTATTGAATTTGTTGAAATCCTCTATCTCAAAGTCCATTTCTAGGTCCCAAGAGCCGATGCTGTTGATCATATATGTAAGATCGTTTATTGAATTACAATACTGGAAGAATTGCTTATATTTTTGGTTTGTTAAATTCTTAAATTTCAGTAATGCTTTGCAGTAGATCCAATTAAATTTATTGAGGTCAAGAAAAATCCTGTTAATAAGTATTATTTTATCTTTTTTTAGAATTTTTATTCTATAATTAATAACTCGGGGGGTTGTCTTTAGTCTCTGAGCGATTTCTGTTAGTGGCATGCGAGCATTATTAACCAGCAATTTAAGAATTTCTTCATCAGTTTTATCTATTTTATAATTACCTCTTTGTCCTCCCTGAAATATTACTTTATGGGGTTCTTTATTGTTCAATAAATATTCTTTTCTCCAATGAGGAACGCCTAAGCCAACAATAATTTCTCTGGTTGAGATATGCTGGCTAAATTTTTCATCTAATTCTTTAACAGCGTCATTAAACTCATAAATATCTTTAACAATATATCCTGCAATAATATCCCATCTTCCAGAGCAGGTTGCTATCCATTCTGTTTTATCATGTGATTTAAGAAAGTCTATCATTTGTTTAATGACTTCTTTACTGGCATTTTCAAGTGAAAGATAGATTTTGTATTTGGAAAATCCTAATTTGTAAGTATCAACAACGGTAGCAAATCTTGGAATAATCCCCTCTTTTAGAAATCGCTTTATTCTGTAATCTACTACCTGTTTGCTTAATCCGACTTTTTTGCCTATTTCTGAATTAGTTTGCCGACAGTCTATATCTAGTTGATAGAGGAGTTTCCTATCTTTTAAATCTAAATTTAGGCTCATTTTAACAGGTAGAGAGACATTTAGTATATAAATATTGTTATTTTGACAAAAATATTAAAAGAAAGTTATTTATGCTTTAGTGTTACTACTTGTTATTAACAAATTAATGGAGGTAATAAAAATGACAAAACTTGAAGAAGAAGTGCAAAACACAAAAGAACGCTTGTCATCCAAAGAGAGACTAGCTGCTGGTATTGCAGGTGCAGGTCTCGCTACTTTTGGAGCACAGTATGCTTTGTATGCTCTTGGAGTTGAGGATGGTTTAGTAAGAATGCTAGTCGGGTTGCCATTTGGGTTTACAGGAGCTTATACTGGACTTCGGTGTGATAGAATAATCGACTACTTTCAGAAGAAACATGATGACCAAAAAAAGTGAATGAAAATGGCAACCCACACAGGAATAACTGGAAGGGAAACCAAAATTTATGCCGAAGATTGATTCATACTCAATGATAAAATTTGTAAAGAGTGCAAAATAAAAAGCAGCAACTCTATTAAGTAGTTAGTCTCTGTTAAACTCAACCGAGTTTTCACGTCTATAAAAAAGAGTTGGGGGGCTATTTAATTGAACAGTCTCTTTATGGTGACCATTCTACAAGGAATTTTCTTGTCCAAGATGCTTTATCCTCCGCTTTAATGATTCTTGAAAGTTATGATATAAACTAGACCTTAAGGCTTACAACCTTGCTTATTTCGTTTTGCATTGAAATTCCATATATCTGGTCAGCTTCAGAAATAATTGCATCATTGTGAGAGATTACAATATATTGTGCATTTTTTGAATACTTTTGGATCAGTTTTGACAATAATTCTGAATTTCTCTTATCTAATGCGGCATCTACTTCATCAAGAAAGTAAAATGAAGCTGGCTGGTATTCCTGGATTGCGAATATAAATGCAAGGGCTGTTAGTGTCTTCTCTCCTCCAGACAAACTTTTTGTATCAAGATATTTATTGCCCGTGATTTTTACTTTGATGTGCAGTCCGTTATTGAAAATATCCTTTTCATCTTCAAGTTCCATCATTGCTTCCCCTTTTGTTGAAAGGCTTGCAAAAATCTTCTTGAAATTGTTGTGCAGTGCTTTGAATGTTCTCATAAATATATCTTTTTTCTTTGATTCGACCTCTTCCATCATTTTTATGACATCATCTTTTTCAAGTCTAAGTTTATCGCATTTGCCTATAATCTGTTCGTACTCTTTTTCCACCTTTTCATAGACTTCAAGGGCGCGCATGTTTACATTTCCCATTGTCTGGAGCAATCCTTCATACTTTTTAATTTCGTATTTTAAGTCCTCTAAAGAGATTCCTCTTCTTATCTTCCCATCTGCAAATTCTTCAAACTCTTTTTGTATTCCCTCAAGTTCTCCCGTTAACTTTGCCCTTTCTACATTAAGATTATTTATTCTGCCCTGAATAACCGCTATTTTTTCTCCTTCCCTTATTGCTTGGCCTTCTCTTTTATTCATTGTCTCGTTTATTTTGTTTCTTTTTGCAAAAAGATTCTTGAAATTACTATAGAATTCCTTCTCTTTTGCTTCTTTTTCTTTTAGCAGCTGTTTATTCTCCTTGAGCACACCATCCAGCGTATCGCTTTCATGCTCAAAGCGTTTCATCTCTCTTTCATTTTCTTCTATGATTCTTCTAGTTTTATCCACTTCTTTTAGATAGATATCATTTATCTGGGTGTCTATGTTTTCTTTTTCTGAGGTGTTTCTTATTGCCTCTTCGCGTATCTTCTGCTTCTTTTCCTCCAAGCTTTGAAGGCCTTGCATAACTTGTGGATTTCCTGCTTTTCTCTTTTCCTTTAAAACCCCCAGTTCTTTTTCATTTTTTTGCAGGTTTGCTGTGATGTCTTTTATTTCCTTTTGCAAATCTATGTCTTCTTTTTGCAGTTCTACCTTTTTCTTTTTGAGGTCAGCGATGTCTTTAATATTAAATGTTCTTTCATAGCGAATAAGCTCTCCCTCAAGTTCAGCTTTTCTTTCCTTTAGCTTATATACCTCATCTTCAACCTCACTCTTTCTTTTTTCAAGGGTCTCTAGAACTTTCTCAAGACGGGTTGTCTCTTCTTCAAGTTTGTTTAGCCCAGCATCAACTTCTTTTTCCTTGAAGCCCCCCGCGCTCTCTGACTTTCTTCTGTAGCCACCAATCATTGCGCCTGATAGTTCCATTAAATCCCCTTCGATAGTTACTATGCGTTGTTTTCCAATTCCAATCTTTCTTGCTGTGGCAATATCATCGACAATAACAGTATCTCCGAACACATAACTAAAGATATTTGCAAATTTTTTGTCGTATGAAATTAGGTCGATGGCCAGACCGTGCGCTCCTTTTTGTCTTGCAGATGCCTTGGCTTGCGGGCTTACCTGCCTTTGTGCAATCTTATTGATGGGCAGGAATGTTGCTACTCCAAGCCTCTGGCTTTTTAAATACTGAATACACTTTTGTGCGGTTGTATCATCTTCAACTATGATGCTTTTGAGACGGGCGCCTGCCGCTACTTCAAGGGCAAGAGCGTATTTTGCGCTTACTTTTCCAAGATTTCCTACTGTACCATAGATGTTCTTGTCCTTGAGTTCCAATATCTTTCTGCTTGCAAGGCCCTCCTGCTGCCTCTCACGAATTGTAAATTGGCGTGCCCGCAACCTTGCCAATTGCTCTGCACTTTCCTGAAGGAAACCCTTTGTTTTTCCAAGCTGAGCACCAACACTTGCACTTTCACTCAAAGATTTTGCAAGGTCTGTTGTTACTTTCTTGAATTCCTGCCTTGTTACCTCTACTTTTTTTATTTCTTTATCATCTGCAAGATTAAGGTTGTCTTTTTGGTAGGTTACCTTATCTTTTTGTCGCACAGCATTTTGCAACTTTTCTTTGAGGCTCTCAAGTTCAGACTGGAGCGAGTCTATTTGTTCATCAAGTCTTTCACGGTCTTGAAGGTTGTGTTTTTGTTTGTATCTGTCTATTTCTTCAGAAGTCTTTTTCTTTTCATATTCACGCAGTTTTATTCTTCTATCTAGGTTTTCCCTTTCCTTTGTCAGCTCTTTGATCTTTTCTTCAAGGTCTTTTAGGTTCTCCAACAAACTTTTTTTTCTCTGCTGGATTCTTTGTATTTCATTTTTACATGTTTCAAGGCGCGTCGCATCCTTTACAATTGCTGTCTTGAGCCCGTCTATTTCCTGATGGAGTTTCTTTTGCTCTATTTCACCTTTTTCTTCAATATCTTCGTTTATTTTTTTTATTGCATCCTTTTCTCTTTGAATATTTTGTTTTATCTCTTCAATTCCATTCTGTATCCTTAGCTGCTCTTTTTCCTGCTCTTTGACCTTCTTTTCTATTTCCTCTTTTTTTCCTTCTTTTTCCTTAATCTGCAGGTGCAGATATGTTGCTTTATTATCCTTTATTGAATTTTGCAGATCCTTGTACTTGACAGCCTGGTCCCTTTCTTTTTTTAACTCACGAAGATAGGCCTCTCTTTCTGTCATAATAATTGTTGCTTCCTTTAGCTTTCCTTCAACTTTTTCAAGCTCATGAAGGGCCTTTTGCTTTTTTTCCTCAAAGACACCTATTCCTGCAACCTCTTCTATGAGTTCTCTTCGGTCGTTTGGACGCATTTCCATGAATTTTACAATATCTCCCTGCAAGACAATATTGTGGCCATCTGGGTCTATGTGCGCCTGCGCTAAAGTATCCAGCACCTGCTGGCGGGTAACCGTGTTTTCGTTTAATTTGTAGATAGAGTTTCCTGATGAGCGTACAATCCTAGTTACCTTTACTTCTTTGTCTTTTATAGGGAAATCTTTTTTGGTATTATCAAAAATAATAGATACTTCTGCTTCTTTGCCTGGTGAACCTTTTTTTCCACCGTGAAATATAAGATTTGCTGATTTTTCAGCTCTTAACCCTTTTGCAGATGATTTTCCAAGAACAAAGCAGAGGGCATCACACACATTTGATTTTCCTGCTCCATTTGGGCCTATGATTGTATTATACCCATTTTCAAAGATAAACTCTGTTTTCTTTGCAAATGACTTGAACCCCTTTGTGGTAATTGCCTTAATAATGGTCATCTTTTAGGTGGGGTTTAGCCGTTCTTTATATACTTTATTGATAAAATTAATTATAGTTGTCAATTCTTAGAGCAAGCTTCCATTAGGGTCTTTTGAGTTAATCTCCTGCTGTATCTTTTGTAGGGCTCCCAAGAGTGCCTGAATATTTTTTGGTGTTTTTGCCAGTTTTCTCTTAAAAATTTCTGTGTGATTTGGTCTGATGGATATCCTGAACCTATATCACCCAGTCTTTTTTTTATAGCCTCTATTTCTTTGTCTCTTGTAACCTTTGCAAGAATTGATGCTGCTCCAACAATAGGATAGTTTAAGTCCGCTTTATGTTCTACTTTGAGTATAGTCTTTGTTTTTAAGAGCTTTTGAAGATACGTTGCATAGGCCTGCTTATTGTTTGATGGGCAGTCGATAATTGCCCGCGTGGGGTTAAGATCATTTATGAGTTGAACTGCTTTTCTTGCTTCAAGCCAATTTAGATTGTCTGTTTTTGACTCGACTGCATTATCTATCTCACTTGGTAATATCTTTATTATTTTATATTCTTTTAGTACACTTTTAAGTTTCTTAAAGAGTTCTTCTCTTTTCTTTGGTGTAAGAAGTTTTGAGTCTTTTACTCCAAGACTTTCTAATTTTTTTAGATTCCTTTCTTCAATGCATGCTGCTGCAATAACAAGAGGTCCTATTATTGGTCCTCTACCAGCTTCATCAATGCCACAAATCATTTTCTTTAGTATTTTTTAGTTTGTTTATAAAGCTTGAGTAGTAAATTTATACAAGTGCGCTGAGTAATAAGATTTATATTCCCTTTTTTTACAATTCTTATGAAAATGGCAAGGTTACAATACATTGATGAAGTGCCTCTTTTTAGTATCCAATCTGGGGAAGATTTTATTTGTCAAGAAAGCGTTGAGTACTTCCTTAAAAATCCAAATATCCGCTCTCTTGTATTCTTGCATCAGGCCAAATTTTCCTTATGGCATTTTCTACAGAAACTATCTTTACTGGGTTTTTTGAGCCCACGCAAATCTTCACCATTTTGCTGAAGGGTGGCGATTTATATATTTGCTGTATTCTGATTAGAATAGCTTTTTAAACGATAATTTTTTATCATTCTCATGAATTACCGACATGTTGGGGTTGGGCTTATTGGACTTTCTTTGATATTATTTTTTAGTGTTTTTATTCTGCACAATCAAGTAGAAGGTGCAATTACCAAACTGATGGAGAGCAGCGGCGGAACCTGTATTTCTGAAGAGGGTAGTTGCCTTCATGAGATAAGTAGCGCTCCGTTTTATCTTGGTCTTTTTTCAAGTACCGTGCTTTTCTTGCTAGGACTATATCTTTTATTCTTGAAAGAAGAGGTTAAGCCTATTAAAATACAATCCTTAAATGAAGAAAGACCGGCACCTGTTGACCGTTTTAGTATTCTTATAAAGGGGCTTACTCCTCAGGAGCGTGCTGTTATTCTTGCAATTAAAGAGCAGGACGGCATTTCACAGTCAACCCTTCGCATTAGGACCGACCTTTCAAAGACAAAACTTTCGGTTGTATTGTCTCAACTTGAAGCCAAAAATCTTATTAGAAAGATAAAGAAGGGTAAAATAAACTATTTATACCTAAAAGAGCGTTTTTAAGTGGTCTTTTATCTATTGGGACAATTTAGGATAATCTCTTGGTCTTTAAAGCATTTTAGAACAATTAATTAGGTATTGTTTTCTCGGTTAATTATAAATCACCCCTTGTTAAGCTAATAGGTAAATTTACTGGAGGTACTAATTTGAGTTTCGGAAAACCAGAGACAGTTTTTAACCTTAATAAAAAAAATATGCTTTCATTTCAGACTGCACTGGTTATCGTTGCCATCATTTTATACGGATATAGTGAATACCAGATTCTTTCAATTAATAACGGGGTTTCCATTTCATCTGGTGTTGTAGCTGCATCTTCTTTTTCCGGCAATCCTATTGGAGATCCAGTTTCCCTTGTTATATCTACAGGTGTTCCACCAATCTATGGTCCGGAGCTTGGTGTGAGTTTTGACAACCCAGTTAATAGCATGGGTGTTATGCAACAATTTGACCCGGGCTATGGAAGAAACAGGGTATCTCTTGAAGGGGTGGAACTTCAGCGCTATGTTACTGTGGGTACACGAATATCCTGTGAGTTTTGCTGCGGCGCAAAAGCAATCATCTTTTCAAACGGACAGGCTGCCTGCGGATGCGCCCATTCACAAGCGATGCGTGGTCTTGCTGCTTACCTTATTAAGAATCACGGAAGTCAGTTTACTGATGACCAGATACTAAGAGAACTTGCGCGCTGGAAAAGCCTTTATTTTCCAAAACAGATGATAAATAAGTTTACAACCCAAATAGGCAGCGGGTCGTTTACTCCAGATATTTCTGCTCTTATTTTGGATGTTGATACTTCAAAACTCAATATAAAAAATGCTCCTCTTCCAACGGCAATCCAAGATTTGCCAAGCATGGTTGGAGGATGTTAACCGGAGGTGTTTTATGGATAGGACAGCGATATTAACAGCGGCACTTATTGTGCTTGTTGTTTTTGGGGTTGTGCAGGTAGTTCAGGTAAATGCTCTTAAAGAGCGGATTTCAGGCGGCACTTTGGTGACAGGCAGTTCTCAACCTTTTGGAGGGCGGCCTTCATCTGCAAGTAGTGCCCTTGCCAACCTACAAAACCTTCCTGACATGGTCGGAGGGTGCTAACATGAAAAGACGGTTTTTTCTTTTTTTCTTTCTTATTTTTACTATTGTTCTTGCCAGCTGCTCCTCTCAAACCTCTAATATAGCTGAAAAGGTAACTGTTTTCAAGTCAGCTTCGTGCGGATGTTGCGGCAATTATGTTTCATACTTAAAAAGCAAGGGTTTTTCTGTTTCGGTTGTTAATGTTGATGATATTTCATCAATAAAAAGGAAGCATGGCATTCCTTTGAATATGGAAAGCTGCCATACTGTTGAATTTGGTGATTATTTTGTTGAGGGTCATGTTCCCATTGAAGCTGTTAATAAACTAATTTTAGAAAAGCCAGATATAAAAGGGATTATGCTTCCGGGCATGCCATCAGCTTCTCCAGGGATGCCTGGCTCAAAGATGGAGCCTTTTGAGATTTATGCTCTTCAAATGGACGGCGGAGTTAACCTGTTTATGCGAATGTAGGGGGCAAGGTGGCTTTTAGATTATTAAGATTTATTCCTTTGCTTTTTTTTGTTAGTATCTTTACAAGGGTTGTTTATGCCCACTGCCCGCTTTGTACTGTTGGTGCTGGGGCTGCAGCTGTTGGGGCAAAATGGCTAGGGGTTAGCAATATTATTGTTGGCGTCTTTATTGGCGCTTTTGCCTTTGCCCTTGGATTTTGGATGAACAGGCTAATTAGAAAGAATTTTTTTAGATATCAACCCCTTGGGATTGCCTTTTTTTCTTATTTTCTTACCATAATTCCACTAATGCCTATTATGCAAGGTTATTCGTCTTTTTACTTGTCTTTTTTTGGAGAATATGG
>JAGVYI010000017.1 GCA_018303365.1 Candidatus Woesearchaeota archaeon | reverse complement strand
TAGTTGCACTCCAGACTATACTTTAGGGATATTGCCACAACAAAATCAGGGTTGTATTGTTGGCACAAACATTTCATGTCCGCGCCAGTTCGGCGTATGCCAAGGCTCATCCCAAATATGCATTGATGCAAACAGTGACGGCGTGGGTGAATGGCCAGGCTGTGATTACACAACCCTCCAAGGGCATCAAGCAGGACCAGAAACAAACCTTGCAGACTTATTAGATAATGATTGTGATGGTTCAATAGATGAAGGAAGAACTTGTACATTGGGAGAAACAATCCCGTGTGGTTCTGTTGTGGGTGCATGCACATTAGGCATACAGCGTTGTGAACAAGGAACACCTCCCACTTTGGGACTGTGTAATTTCACATCAGCAGTGCAACCAAGACCGGAAATAGCAGATAGTTCAGACAATAATTGCGATGGTGCTATCGACGAAGGGGTTTCATGCGCAACTTTCCAGATAGGTCAGACTCGCACATGCGGAACAAACATAGGAGCATGTACACAGGGCATTCAGACCTGTACAAATCAGACTTACCTTGGAAATAAAGCTTGGTCAACCTGTGAGGGAAATGTGCTTCCACAAAATGAGCTGCTTGGTCTTACTTGTAACAACGGTCTTGACAATGACTGTGATGGAGTCGTAGATGAGGGATGCGGGTGTGTTGAAGAAGGAACAAACAGAACTTGTGGTTCTGGACAGGGGATTTGTACGCAAGGGGTACAAACTTGCACTGGAGGGCTGTGGGGTAATTCCTGCACTGGAGCGGTAACCCCGAAATCAGCAGAGATATGTGGCAATGGTTTAGATGACACTTGTGATAATTCTATTGATGAAGGTTGTCCGTGCATAGTTAATGGAGTTAATTATACAGAAGGCATAACAACAGTATCTTGTGGAAATCACACAGGAGTATGTGCAGAGCTTAATCAGACATGTAACAATGGTGTTCTGCAAGTTTGTAATTTTAATTCATTAGATGATTATGCTTCAAGAGAAACAGGGGCAAGTCGCTGCATAGATTTGTTAGATAATGACTGTGATGGAGATGTAGATACAGATGACAGCGAGTGTCGGGCACCAAGCACATCTAGAACAACATGTACCGATGGTACGCGTGAAGGAGAGTGTTCAACAACAAAGCCGCGTTACTGTAGCGACGGACGACTTATTTTCAATGCAGGTCGCTGCGGTTGTCCAGCTGGTCAGACCCAGCAAGCAGACGGAACTTGTGCAACTCAGGTACCAATACAAACAACTCAACAGGTCCAAGAACAACCAACCTTACTGCAAGATGGTCTGCTTGATATCCAGGATGTTTCAAGAGAAGGTAATGGTCCAGGGATGTTAATCTTTGTATTAATAATTATCCTACTTGTTATCGGAGGCGTATTTGGAGCATATTATTATCTTAGAAGGAAAAAACAGCCATTAAGGGTAATACCCTCTGCACAACAAAGACCAGTGCAACAGCGTCCTACAGCAACGCACGAAAATGTTCAGGAGCTTAATGCCTACATCAGAAAAAGGCTGGAAAAGGGGGGTGCAGAAGAAGCAATCAAGAGAGATACGCTAAAAGCAGGTTGGACTCCCTTTGAGGTGCATATGGCTATTCAAATAGCAAAAATTAACCTTCAAAGAAGACCTCAGCAGCCACAACCCCAAAGACCATTTCATCAGTGGGTACCTCCAATAAGGCAGCCACAACAGACAAAACTTTCAGAACAACCAAAGATTGTTCAGAAAAAAGAAGAGCAAATGAATATAAAAAAGCAAGAAACTAAAAAACAAAAGAAGGAAACAAAAGGGAGTAAACAAAAGAAAAGAAAATGAAAAGAAACATTATGTTTGGTATTCTGGTCTTGTTTTTAATAGTGTTTACCTTAAGTATCTCTTATGCCCAATCCCAGGAAGGAATAATCGTTATTGATTATACAAATGGTCCCCCTGGTTCTGTGGGTTTTCAGGAAGTTCTACAAACTGGTTCTCCTGCCCCACCAGAAGATGGAGGAGAAATTGGTTGCACCTTAATTGATGGAACAGCCAGTTGGGTTGTGGTTGATGGGGAAGGCCAGATAATCAGAATAGGTCAGGGAACACAAGCTGAACAAGTGTCCTCAGGAGCACAAGTCTACCTCTCAGTTGAAGGTCAGAATTGTCAAGAAGTGCAGGTAGACTTTACAATAAGGGTAGATAGTTTCCTCGGTACAGACAGTGCCGTGGATGGATGGAGGGATATAACAATCCCTATCAGAGGCGATTTTAATCAAGGATCAGGTCGCTTTATAACCGAAGTATCATTTCTTTTAGACACGCAGCTAACATGTAACGGAGGGGGTTCATGCATAGGGTTTGTTCAGGGGGCAATTCAGCCAATACGCCGTCTTTTCGGACAAGTAGCAACTTTAACACTCTATTTTGAAGCAGCCATGCAAGGTCAGCCAAATCCTATAAGGAGCAATGACATAACTGTAATTGTCCCTAGCGCAGCAGAAGTTCCAACAGTTCCGGAAGATACAAGTACACATGGTCAAGTTATCATAGATACAACCTCTTTAAGTCCAAAGACATCAACTTTTAGGCTTTCTACAACCACTAGTGGAGACTACGATGTAGCCTTTGGGTATGGTTCAGATATCTATAGCTTACAGTTTCCAGAAGACGGGCTGATATGGTTTAAAGATCATACAAATCCTTTTTATGATAATCCAGAAAGGTCAAGTCATGGAAATTACTGTGTGGGTTCAATATATTTAGCCTTTGGCAACACCCTTGTAACCACGAGTGATGATAAGGTTATAGGTACAACACTTATAACAAGCAACCGTCAATCTGAGGATGGTATATTCTTTAATGAAAAGGTGCGACTTGGGGCAAACAGGGTAAAGGCAATAAGGGTAAGGGGTGGAGAAGAATACTTCTTTGTATATCAAAGGGCAGAAGAAGAAGATTCAGGTTCAAATCCAACAAGAGGCACAAGGCTCGACAATAATCCGTCGCGAAGTGAACTATCTTCACAAGGCTATGGGTCACTTTATAGTCGTGGAAGGTGCTCAACAGATATCACCTTAGGTACAGACAGCCAGGCTATTGCAGATTACTTTGAAACACTAAAAGGTGCTCAAGGAAGACTATCACCCCAAAGAAATTCTCATAGAGAAATTAGTTCTGGTTTTCAGGGATTTTCTGAGAGCTAGTGAGTAAAAGCAGGTGCCCGGATTCGAACCGGGGATCAGAGGGTTGCAGCCTCTTGCCTTAACCACTTGGCCACACCTGCAATAAAATATAATTCTAAAAGAGAACTTTATAAAAATTCCTAAAATATGGGCCCGGAGGGATTTGAACCCTCGACCTACTGCTTAGAAGGCAGTCGCCCTATCCAGACTAGGCTACGGGCCCCAATAAGAAAATAAAAAGAACCCCGTTTTTAAAACTTTGCTGAAAAAAATTTCTCAGGAGTTGGCGTTACATTTATATAGAAAGTCCCTATAAAACAGAAAGGATGGGAAAAAGAGGTCAGGTAACGACTTTCGTAATATTAGGTTTAGTGCTTCTTGTGATTCTTGCAGTGGTTTTTTTTGGTCTTTTTCAAAGGAAGCAAATAACAGAACTTGAAAAGGCTAAAATAAATGGGATAGTCCTTGAATGTATGGGAGAAAGTCTTCAAAGAGCAAGCGATTATGCCGCGACACAGCTAAGCCAACAAATTACTACAAACCCCTCTCTAGGAATGAACCAAGAACAGTTAAGGCAGTTTCTAAAAGAAAATATAGAATACGACCTAAAAGAAAATCAGAATACAAAGCTAATTTTTTGTTTTGATGAAAAAATACCGGGGCTACAGCCTATAAGCATAACTCACGCAGCAAATATAGAGCCAACAGTAAATCTACAAGAATTAGACCCAATCCTTATAGAATTTGATATGAGTTTTCAAGTTACAATCACAAAAGGCAATCTCCAAGAGAATCTAGAAAGGTTTACAATAATGTACGAGGTTCGCTAGTATGAAAAGGTTGCTTTTCATCTCTGCTTTGATTTTATTTAGTCTGCAGTTAGGAGCCCCCTCTGTATTCTCACAAAATAGTGCAACCTGTCAAAGGCAAGCAATCTTTTGTAGTTTAGATTCTGATGGTGATGGAGTAAATAGTTTGGGCATACCAACTTCTGCCTGCCAGAATAATCTGGCAAAGGACCTCATCTACCGTTATGAAGACTGCGTCTCACAACAGATAACCATCAGTTATCCAGAAGGCTTTTCTGTGGCTTGTGAAGAAAACCTCAAGATAGCTAAATGGTCAGGTGATAGGTGGCAGGAAGTACAAACACAAAATAACGCCGAGACAAACCTCCTAACAGCAACAGTGATTGAAGGAGGGATTTATGCAGTAATAAAACAAACAAGCTGCAACTTGCCACAAGTTATTCAGCCTCCAGCGTGTCCGGCAAGTGGTTTTATTATCAATCCTCAGAGCGGGAATCTGCAGCAAGGGCAGTCTATGGAATTTAATATCTGTAATATTCAATCGGTTAATTCTGCAGACACCGAATTAACACTGCAACCAACTACCTCGGTGCAGGCGAACGCAGGTACAATTCGGGGGCGTGTACAGGAAAACCTTCCAGGGAGCAACCTTCGCTTATGGGGAAAAAACAATTGTCCAGCCCCACAGGAAATACAATATCCTGGAGATGGGTTTAGACAATCAGCCGATACTGAAGTAAGTCTGCAAGGTATTCCACTCATTTGGAAATGTGATTTTCCTCTGGCTGAAGGTATGGTTTCATCGCGAGAAAGATACCAATATTATGAATCAGGTTCATTTGACAATCCTTCAAACCAAAGGCTAAGCTTTACCGCACCACTAGGTTATAACTGTGCTGGTTATTCTGTTGGTTATTTCAAAGAAGGGCAGTCTTATTTCCAATATTATAAAAATCAGGAAATAAGTGCGATTTGCAATACTGGACAACTTATAGCATCTCAAAATACGCTGCCAAGGATTGAAGGAGTTGTTGTTCAGCCGTCAGAGTCTGGCTTGGCAGTAGGTTTTGAGATTGTACCTTCTGCTACAGTCCAGCAAACAACCGGAGAACAAAATACCTTTGTCTATATTTGTAGAAATCTGTTCAATCAGAGAACAGCTTTTGAAAGTACAGACCGTTTTGTAGCAGGTTGTGGCCTATTTGTTAGTGGCAGTACCAAACAAAGCAGCATTTCATTGAATTATCAAACAACATCTGAGGACATTGGGCAAATTCCTTTTTATATCTATGCTTGTGATAAGGATATGCTAGACTCGCAATCAGTTCAGAGTGCAACTTGCACCCAGCACGGTCAAAGAGGGACATTTACTGTTTTAACAGAGAAAAACATTAATTTGCAAGTAGAACCAGCAAACGTTCTTGTTGGAAACCAAGCCTTTGTAACCATCACCGCGACAGGACTCGACAGTCTTCAAGGTGAGTCGGTAAGATGGAAGGTATGTCAGGGACCACCTTGCACAAGGCAGGCTATCTTAACAGAGCCTCTGCAGCAGACTCCGACACGTGATTGGTCTTTCATGGCACAAGGCACAACAGCCACAGCAACTTTAACAACAGAAATAATTGATAGCTCTTTAGCAGGAGTATGGAGTCTTGAAGCAGTACTTCTAAATGAAAATTTGGATGAAATCGCTGTTTCAAATGCTGTTACAGTTGCGATATCCCAGATTCAACCAATTTCAACCTGTGGCACACAGCCAGGATTACAGGGTGAAGAAGCCTGCGACGGTGACGCATTTAGAGAAGGCGCAACATGCGCTTCTCTTGGTTTTGCAGGAGGTTCGCTAACCTGCACTACTGATTGTAGGCAGGTAAGTCATGAATCATGTCTTGGAAGGCCGCAAACTTGTGGAAATGGTCAACTCAATATAAATGAAGATTGCGATGTTGGAGAGAATGACAACATACTTCTTGCTTTCAACCAATGCAGAAGGCTTCCTGACTTTGAAGGAGGAGGAGGAAACCTTGCATGTAATACTCAAACTTGCCGTTTCGATACACAAGGTTGTTTCAATTCATTTTGCGGCGGAGACCCTAACCTAAATACAGGAGAGGAATGTGATATAAACAGCCCTGCAGAAAGCTGTACAATTGTCCAGGGATACAGCAGTGGAGAAGCAGGATGTTTTTTCAATTCGTGCACACTTGATTGGGGGACATGCCAGGGAAGGTTGCAAACCTGTGGCGATGGAAATGTTGACCTTGGAGAGAACTGTGATGGTAATAACCTTCGTGAAATGACCTGCACAGATTTTGCTTCTTACCAGAGTGGAACACTAAACTGTAACCAAGATTGTCATTATGACTTCTCTTCCTGTAGCGAAACTCCAGATACAATGCCTCCCCTTATCACCTTCGAAGAACCTACACCTCAAGATGGAGAAACTATTGAAGAAAGGCAAGTAACAATCAATGTTACGCTTGATGAGCCTGCAACAAAAGTATTTCTAGAGTGGAACCACTCAACAAATTTCACAATGCGAAGGGTAAATCGTTTTTCATACATTGCAACAGTCACGCAGTTATATATTCCTTCAAATTCAACTTATGAATATAAAGTAATTGCAAGAGATTTGCATGAAAATATAGGGGAATCTGAAGTGCGGGATGTTAGGATAGGAACAGTTATATCCTTCGCATCAGCATCTGCTTCCACCTGCACAAATGGTCAGCGCCGCTCATGCTTCCCGCAGGCAGAAGACTTTAGTTGCACTCCAGACTATACTTTAGGGATATTGCCACAACAAAATCAGGGTTGTATTGTTGGCACAAACATTTCATGTCCGCGCCAGTTCGGCGTATGTCAAGGCGCATTCCAAACATGCATTGATGCAAACAGTGACGGTGTAGGTGAATGGGGAGGCTGTGATTACACAACACTTCAAGGGCATTATGCAAATCCTGCGACTATCGGTCTTGGAGAAAGTAATGAAGTTTGCGGGGATTTCCTTGATAACGATTGCGACGGTTCTGTCGACGAAATATGCCCTTGCTCAGGAGATAATACAATCCAGTGTGGTTCAAGCGTTGGTGCCTGTACTGTTGGTATTGAGCGTTGCAAATCAGGTCAGTGGGGGGTATGTAACCTTACAGGTTCAACAGTTCCGGTTCCAGAATACCTTTCAGAAGAAAACGGCCCGAATAATGGTATTGATAACGATTGCGACGGTTCTGTCGACGAAGGGCTTACTTGTCTGGTAAGATACACTGTCGGCACAACGCGCTCTTGTGGCGAGTCAAATACAGGCATATGCACACAAGGCGTCCAGACTTGTACAAATCAGACTTACATTGGAAATGTGGCTTGGTCAATTTGTGAAAACGCAATTATGCCAGCAACTGAAGCAGGTCGCTGTGATGAACTTGATAACAATTGTGATGGCGCCGTAGATGAAGGATGTTCGTGTGGCCAGAACGGGACTGTGCGCCCTTGTGGGACGGGCATTGGGATATGTTCACCAGGCCAGCAGGTTTGTACAAATGGTATTCTATCAGGGTGTCAGGGTGCGGTGTCGCCTTCTGCAGAAGTATGTACTGATTCACTCGACAATAACTGTAACGGGGCCATAAATGAAGGGTGTCCTTGTTTGGTAAACGGGGTAATTTATGCAGCAGGTATAACCCCTCTTCGTTGTTCAAATCAAAACGGAGTATGCGCAGGTCTTAACCAGACTTGCGCGAATGGTGTGTTCCAAACTTGTAACTTTACATCAATTTCTAGTTATGCAGCGCATGAGCAAGGTTCGCAGTTGTGCGAAGATAACCTTGATAATGATTGCAACAATAGGACTGACGCAGACGATTTAAAGTGTCGTGCTGGTTCTTCAACAACAGTTTGTACTGATGGAACAAGGATAAATAGTTGCTCAACAACACGTCCTCAATACTGTACCTCCGAAGGTGTGCTTGAAGAGCGATGTTCGTTGTGCCGTTGCCAAACAGGGTTTGTTTGCCAACCAGATGGTACATGTGAGCAAAGAGAGCAGGTAGCAGAAACCCCTCGGCAAATAACTCAGACCATTGGACCCACCTGTGGTGATGGGTTTTGTGATTCTGGTGAATCATCAACCTGCCCACAAGACTGTGAAGTTATAGCTCCTGCTGAATCTGGAGTATCTGTACTTGCCTATGTAATTCCAGGCATTATAATAATTCTAGGTGGCATAGGATATGCAATATATAGGAATTACAATTTAAGAAGAGAAAGAAAAACAGCAGCAGCAAAAAAACAAGACCTCTCAAACATGATTAGGTCTGCGCCAGTGGTTCACCGTCCAATGCAAGGTCATAAGAACCTAAATGAACTTTATGAGTATATCCGCCTCAGTCTCCAAAGAGGAAAACCAGAAGGAACAATTCGTCAAGAAGCTAGTTCTACAGGATGGCTTGAATCAGAAATTAATGGTGCCATCAAAAAAGCAGGACTTATAGTGGAACGGGGGAAAGTTCTTGCAAAACTTGAAGAATATATAGTGAAAAGCATGGAAAAAGGTAAGAAAGAAGTCGAGATTAAGACAACGCTAGCAAAAGCGGGTTGGAAGTTAAGTGATATCCTGCCAGCGCTTCAGCGGGGAAAAGAAAGGTTAACTGGAAAAGCTGAACAAACCAAACCAAGGACTTACCCAGAAGTATCTTTAGATAATGAAGAAAAGAAAGAAAATAAAAAATCACAGAAGAAAAGAAACAAGCTCAAAACAGCCATGGTAAAGGTTGGTGGAAAAAGAGAACGGGTGCTTAAAACACAATTAAAAAAGAAGAAACAGCCCAAAAAGCTTAAATAATTATCCTAAAGAAATCTTTCTATGTTAGATCATAGGAAGCTTGCCGAAAAGTGGCAGGATTTCTGGAAAAAAAACAAGGTTTTTGAGTCAGACCCAGATAAAAGAAAGCCATTCTACATACAGGTTGCATACCCTTATCCTTCAGGGGCAATGCATATAGGTCACGCCCGCACCTATACTGTTGCAGATGCTGTTGCAAAATATCATCGCCTTAAGGGTGAGAATGCATTGATGCCCATGGGCTGGCATGTCTCAGGAACACCAGTGATAGCTGCAGTAGAAGCAATCAAGAATAAAGACAAGCAAAAAATAAAGATGTTTACAGAGAATTTTCACATTCCAAAAAAAGACATAATAAAGTTAACAACCCCTAAGGGATTTGTAAATTATATGATTGATGAGGCAGAATATGGTTACAAAAAAGGGTTTCAGCTGCTGGGCCTTGGAATTGATTGGAGGCGGGAGTTAACAACAATTGATAAGCATTATCAAAAGTTTATTGAATGGCAGTATAAAATTTTAGATGAGAAGGGATATCTAAAAAAAGGCAAGTATCCTGTTCGTTTTTGCCCAAGCGATAATCATCCTGTCGGTGATCATGACTTATCAAAAGGAGAAGGCATAGGCATCAAGGAGTACACCCTTCTTAAATTAAGGTTAAAAGGTGAAGAAAAAGTCTTTATTGTGGCGGCAACTTTGAGACCAGAAACAATCTATGGTCAGACAAATGTTTGGGTCAACCCAAGTGTAACATATGCAAAAGTGGCTTGTGGAAGTGAAATCTGGATTGTAAGTAAATCATGCGCTAAAAAGTTAGCCTATCAGATGGATGTTCAGGAAAAAGGAGAGATAAAGGCAAAAGATCTTATTGGAAAGATGGTTTGTGTTCCAGGAAGAAAAGACGAATTGCCGATTCTGCCATCACCATTTCCAGACCAAAATATTGCAACAGGCATTGTCACGTCTGTCCCATCTGATGCACCTTATGATTATATTGCCCTTAAACAACTCAAAGATAACCCTAAAGAACTAAAGTTATATGGTCTCTCTATTGAAAAGATAAATCCTATATCTATTATTCATACTGGGCGTTTTGGAGATTTTGCAGCAAAAAAAGCCTGTGAAGAATACAACATTGATTCCTTATCTCAAAAAGAAAAGCTTGAAGAGGCAACAGCAGCAGTATATAAAGTTAGTTTCCACACAGGTACACTTACTAAAGATTGTGGGAAGTATGCTGGTCTGCAGGTTGTAAAGGCAAAGGAAGCAATGAAAAAAGACTTGCTTACTAAGAATGAAGCAGCCCTATTTTATGAACTTGAAGGAGAGGTGGTCTGCCGCTGTGGGACTACATGTCTTGTAAGTGTACTTGACGACCAGTGGTTTATTACTTACAGCAATAAAGAATGGAAAAAAGAGAGCAAGAAGACACTAAAAGACACAAAAATTATACCAGGAACATTAAGAACACAGTACGAGAATGTGTTCGATTGGCTTGAAGATAAGCCGTGCACAAGGACAAAAGGGCTTGGCACATCATTTCCAAAAGATAAGACAAAAATTATTGAGCCTCTAAGCGACAGTACAGTATATATGGCCTATTTTACAATTGCTCATTTTATAAAAAAAGCCGACGATGATAAGCTTACTCCCCAAGTATTTGATTACATCTTCAAAAATAAAGGAAATGTGGCATCTATTGCAAAGCATTTAGGCATAAAAGAGTTAGAACTTAAAAGAATGCAAGAAAGTTTTCAATATTGGTATCCCCTTGGTTTGAACGCTAGTGCTGTAGAGCTCATTCCAAATCACATGAGTTATTCTATCTTCCACCATACCGCCTTATTTCCGAAAGAAAAGCGTCAGCAAGGCACACTGAATCTTGGGATGGTTCTTCTTGAAAACCAGAAAATGTCTTCATCAAAAGGAAATGTAATCTTAATAAATGATATTTGCAGTGAAATAGGTGCAGACCTTGTGAGGTTGTTCTTGATGATTTCTGTCGAGCCCTGGGAAGAGATGGATTGGCGCCAGGGAGAAATAGAAAAAGGTCAAAAAAATGTGAAAGCACTTATAGAAACACTCTATGACTCATTGGGTGCCAAAGGATCAAAAAGAGAAGCTTCACAGGATAAGTGGTTTAATGAAAGGTTTCAGTCAAGGATAAACAACTATCACAGAGCAATGGAAAATTTAGAAGTTAGAAAAGCGCTCCAGGAGATTGTCTTTGAATTCATAAAAGATTTGCGCTGGTATGAAAGAAGAGGCGCAAGTAAAGGGGTAATTGGGGAAATTGCACCTGAATGGGCGAAGCTTATAGCTCCTTTCATGCCCCATATCGCTGAAGAGTTGTGGCAAAAAGCTGGAAATAAAAAAAGTGTCTTTGAAGAAGTATTGCCAAATAAAAAAAGTGTAGATCAAAATGTTTTAGATGAAGAAGAAGCAGTAAGGACTCTTTTGGCGGATATAGCCCAGATAAAGGAATTGACGAAAATAGAAAGACCAAAGGAACTCTATATTTATACGATTCCTCCAGAGAAGAGAAAGTATGCTGAAGCAGCACTGTTCCTTGAAAAAGAAGTTGGTGCAAAAGTAATTGTTTTTGATATGGCTCAAAAAGACGTCTACGATCCCCAGTCAAAAGCAAAAAAAGCCAAAAAAGGAAGACCAGCTATATTTTTAGTAAGTGGTTAATAAGTTAGAATAGTTACCCTTTATAGGTGGTTAAAATATAAAGACTTATAAATGCTTAAACTCTATTATTTTAGAGAAACCTGGGTTAAAATGGGTAAATTCCCGTTAAATGATGTTCAGAAGCATAAGGAATTTTATGGCAGAAATATAGAGCAGATGCCAAAATTGATAGCTGAAGGAAGAACCCCCTTATCTATAGCTGGATTAATGAAAAGAAGGATAGAAGTGTTAAATTCTCCATATGAAGTTAGAAGTGCTTACTGGGATAATTATTTTGGCACAGGAGATGGAATAGCTTGTCATCCTAATGGGAAAGGCAAGGTTGTTTTAGATGCTAAGCCATTAAGGGGTTAACTCCATCAAGCCAATTAAAAAATGGGGCTTTAGTTTTACCATCTGGCGGTTTTGCATTTAGGACAGATAATGGGTCTTTCATCACCTCTTTTCTCTATTCTTGACTCTTTAAACAATTTTTTTAACATTTTTTTGGATCTTTATCACTTATTTTCCAATTTGCGTTGATGGAATTAGCTTTTGAAGTTTCTCTGTCATTATTTTAATGTAATGATTATGTTCCCCAGAATCCATAGAGTTAGAGAGTCCATCATATCTAAATCTCTCAATAAATTTTATAATTTTTTCCATAGTTTGTCTATGTTGTGTATCAAATCTTTCTTGAGATGCTCCTATTAGTGAATGTGGGAGTGCTGATAGCATATACCCAATCTGACCAACATCATCACGTATTGCCGCTGATACAAAAATATTCGCAGCTGAATCAACATAGCCATTGTTTTTCATTTGCTCTTCCACTTCATTTTTAATCGCATCTTTCAGCATACCACCACCGACAGTATGTATGCCATCATTGCCTTGTTCCCATAGATAGCAGTTAATGGGTGGATTAAATTTCGAGGCAATTTCCTCAACAGTAGCCTTTCTTAATGATCCGTCTTGATTTTGCATTGCATCCAATTCGCGAGGATAATTATTTCGACTGCCAAATAAATTATGTGCTGCACGATAGTCTGAAAGACCCGATTTTTCACTATTAAATTCTTTATATAATGGTGTGCTATCGATTGCATCTTCTAGTCCAATAAGCCGGACTAAGGATAGATCTGCTTGAAGTGTTCCTCTTGGGCCAATATGGATTTGTAAATGCACCCCTCTATGAGGGGGTATTTTATCCCAATATGTACTGCCTGTTGCATGGAAATGGAAAACATCATTTTTACTAGTTTCAAGCACATAAATGCCTGAAGGAATATAGGTTAGATGAATACGATCTCCATTATCACTCGTTGCACAATATGTGCCTAGCTGTGAAAATCTCTTTTGGTCTTGTGCGTGTTTCCATCCCTCTCTAATATTTGTTATAAGTTTCATTTTAACTCTTTACTTTATTCTGTAAACATCTGATTCATTTATCCGTCTATATATAATTCCTTCATCTATTTTATCAGCTAAAAATATATGATCTTCAAGAATTAAATCAGGAATTTCATCACGATCAACATTTGTAAAAACTGCATCAATTCTCCTTTCTTGAACTTGTGCTCTTGCTGTTCTTTGAGATCGTTGATAATCATCTTTTATCGCAGAATATAACATTATGGAAGTGAGCATTACTAATCCTCCTAAAATGGCAGTTGCGTTTCTCTGAAATTTATCAAAACCACTATCTAGCCTTAAAATTTTTCTGAGGTTAGATTCCACTTCTGTCCTTATTCTACCATCTTTAAGATATTCCATTTTTTATTCTCCCGAATTTTACTTTTAGTTACTTATATGTGGTTATACCTAATTATATAAAACTATCCTATTAAATAATTTGACAAAATCAAAATATTTAAATATTAGAGAGAATATATCAAATCTATGGATAAATTGAACCTAAAGGACAAGAGAATATTATATGAGCTAGAAAAGAATGCACGGGTAAAGATTTCCGACATAGCTAAAAAAGTAGGTCTATCAAAGCAATTAGTCAGCTACAAGATCAAACGTTTGGAAGAAGAAAGAATTATTGAGGGCTATCATGCTATAATCGATACATCGAAATTAGGCTACACAACCTATAGAGTATATTTAAAATTTCAGCATTTAACAACTCAAAAGAAAGATGAGATTTTTGATTATCTTACTGCAATAAATGAAATAACTATCCTACTTACCATTGATGGTCAATGGGAAGCTGGATTTGCCGCAATGGTAAAAGAAATTTATGAATTCTATGATATTTTGGACAAAATCATGGTATATAAGGAGTTTATTGATTCCTATCATATCGCAATTTATTCTCCAATATATCATTTCACACGTACGTTTTTAAGCCCAAAAAGAGGTGAAATTCCTAAAACTTTAATTCTCGGTGGAAGTGAAAAAGTAGAATTTGATATATTAGACATTCAAATTATTAAAGAACTTGTACCAAATATTAGAAAACCACTAACAGAAATCGCTTCAAAACTACAAAAATCTTTACAGTTTGTAATAAATCGTCTTAAAATATTAGAGAAGAAAGGTATAATTCAAGGTTACAGACCAATACTTAATTGGCATCTTCTTGGCTATGATTATTATAAGGTTGACATCACTCTTAAAAGTTATAAAAATTATAAAGAGCTTTTTGAATATTGTAAAAATCATCTTTATATTTTCCAGATTGATAAAACTATTGGAACTACTGACTTCGAGATAGAGATTTATGCACGATCCAAAGAGCATTTTAAAGAGATTATGCAAGAATTACAGGACAAATTTAATACATCGTTAAAAAATTATACTTATTTTACACTTGTAAAAACTTATAAGGAAACCTTTTTTCCAACATAGAATGAAAAAGCAATTAACCTAGATGTTAATAATAAATTTAACACAATTGCTTATTATCAACCTTTAACGTTACAATGCAGTAGTTTAGAAATCTTTATAAATTCTCTAAAAAGGGTCCTCTTATGAATGTTTGGCACGATGTCTCACCAGGAGAAAATATTCCTGAAGAGTTTGAAGCATTTATTGAGACACCTGCAGGCTCAAGAAATAAGTACGAGCTAGACAAAAAAACAGGTCTTTTACGTTTAGATAGAGTCCTTTATAGCCCAGTTCATTATCCTGGAGATTATGGCTTTATTCCAAGGACAGTGTGGTTTGATAACGACCCTGTTGATGTACTTGTACTAACACATCACCCGGTAACACCCGGTGTTCTTATGGGGGCAAGACCAATTGGAGTACTTAGAATGCTTGACAAAAATGAAGAAGATGATAAGATTATTGCAGTTCCAATTGATGACCCTAAATTTAATGAAATAAAGGATATTTCACAGATTTCAGAACATCAGAAAAAAGAGATAAAGCACTTTTTTGAAATCTACAAGACATTACAAAAAGTTGAAGTAAAGGTTTTTGACTATCTTGGTGCTAAGGAAGCAAAAGAAACGATAAAAAAGGGACTTAAACTCTATAAAGAGTTGATGTCTTAACAGGGGGGAATTTTAATGAGGATAGCCCTGCTCATCCTTCTTGGGTTTGTAATTCTTAGTGCATGCAAACCTCAAGACAACCTTCCAAAGGTAAATGCAGAGTGCCTGTCAGATGCTGATTGTGGTGTTGGCGGATGTTCTGGGCAGGTATGCGCAACAAAAGAGAAAGCAGAGAATATTATCACAACTTGTGACTTTCGCCCGGAATATGCCTGTCTTGAACTTACAAACTGTATTTGCCAGAATGGAAAGTGTAATTGGGAGCAGAATCAAGAGTATATAATATGCTTAGAGAAGAGTGAGTAAATTTATTCTAAAAAGTCCTTGATTTATTTCTACAAAGTAATACGCTTTAGGTAAGGCACTCAAGGTCCTTCAAAAACCTTTTCAGTGTCTTAAGAACATGTTCTGGTTGGGTCTTAAGCCGCCTTGCAGCCTCTTCTAGAATATTCCCTCCTTTGTATTTCTCGCTGCTTGATAACTTTATTGGAACTTTCTTTTTCTTTTTAACAACCTCTTTCCACAAAAGGAAAATTTCTTCTGCACGCCCTGGAATCTGGGAAGGAGGAACATTCAAAAAAGAGGCTACAGAGTCAATTGAGTCTTCCTTACTATTCATGTATTTTTCTGCAGCATTGCCAGCAAGGTATTCAAGACGTATAACTGCATCAGATATCTTGCCTGCCTTTGTTATTAGTATCCTGCCAATAGAAGATGTCTGGTCGTCATGTGTTCCTCCGCAAGCCTCAACATCAACATTTCCAATAGATACAATTCTAAGCCTTTTTCCAGGAACTGCAGGACCTTGGTAGATATTCATACCATAACGCTGCTCTGCATCTGTGCGCTCCATAAATTCCTTTGAAATAGGAAGGTTTGCCTTTACTAATCTGTTTGCCTCCTTCTCAATTGCTTTTACCTCTTCGAAAGATAGTCCGCGGTAATGGCTTATATCAAGGTGTGCTTTATCAACATCTTTGAATGCAGATGCTTGGTGAATGTGATTTCCAAGAACCTTCCTACTCGCAGCAAGAAGGATATGGGCCGCATCATGATGTTTGGTCAGTTGCGTACGCCTTTCTTTATCAATGGTGCATGAGACAATATCCCCTTTTCTAAAAGATGGTGAAGAATAAAGTTCGTGAATAATAAGGTCCCCTTGTTTTATCACATGCACAACCCTAAATTCCCCAACCATACCGACATCGTGCATCTGTCCTCCAGAGGTTGGGTAGAAATAAGTCTCATTAAGAATGACATTTTTACCCTTTACGTAGACAACCTGTGCTTGAAATTCTGTGGTGTTATGGTCATTAAAATAAAGTGCGTTGGTCGATGGTACGTTCTTAACATTTAGGATAATTTCCTTTTTTGTTGCATGTGCTTGCTCTTTTTTTTCATGCAGCAAGGCAACTTTGCTGTAAAAATTCTCTGGAATATGGACTTTGATCCCGACATGCCTGGCCTCCTCGCCGACCAATTCAGGGGTTATGCCGTGGCTGTCATAAAGCTGAAGGAGTTTTTTTTCAGGAATGCTCTTCTTTAGCATTCCAGAGAGAACCTTTCGTGATTTCTCCTTGCTTGCACTATACTTTTCTTCTTCAACAGAAATTATGCGCTCAACGTCATTAAAGTTGTCGCGAAGTTCTGGAAAAATCGGGCGAAGTTCACTGCTGTGCCACTTGCAGATTGTAGAAAGATCAAGATTCCATTGATATTTGTCTAAAAAAGAGAGTACGCGCCGTATAAGTACGCGAAGGTTGTATCCACCTCCTATGTTGGAAGGGAGTGCACCATCCGAGAATAGGACTAGAAGGGTTCTGGCGTGTTCCCCGACAGAGTATAGTGCAGAAAGTGGAAGGATTTGTTTTTGAAGTGAAGAAACATCTATGCCGACATGTGTACTCACCTTTTTCCATGCTTTTGAAATGTCCGGAACCTCATCAAGATTCAATCTTCCAGCATGTGGGACGTAACGCAAAAGAAGGTCCCTGTCAGGTCGAATGCCGGTCTTAGCACAGAGTTTTTTGATAACTTCAGGAAATGTTGCATCATACCCTGTCGAAGCTCCCTGGCTGAACCAAGCGCACCGCTCCATCCCCATCCCCATATCAAGAACCTTCAGCGATAGTTCTTTTACTCCTTTGTTTGTCTGCTCAGAGGTCATGTATACTTGGTTGGCAATTTCACATCCCCTTGAGAAGAATTCCATACACGGTCCAAAGTTACCTCCTCCAGCCCATGCATCCTCATGTAAAATTAATTCATCTTTTGGTATTCCAAGACCAATTGAAAGCCAGGAGTAAATGTCTTGGAAAACTTTGTTTTGGTTCCATGAAGATGGAGGGACAAAAAGGTGTTGGCCAATCATAACAAACCCAGTAAAGTGGGACATTGTTATTCCTACATTGTCTATATCTACTGTTCGAAAACAAAATTGAGGAATAACGAGGGGGTTTGCAGGAGGGGAAACTTCACCAGAAACAACGAATGGCTGGAACGCTGCAATAGAAGCGTTTGTAAATTCCATTGTCGGATTCCATCGTGCAACTGTCGGATAACGGCGGATTGGGGTGTAACCAAGTCTTTTAAACATCTTTGAGAATTTCTTCCAGACTTCAACATAAGAGAGTGGGTTTTTTGCAGGACTCTTTCCTATAAACCCAAAGCTCTCATCAGGGCTACAGGACGGATCACCACAGACAGGTCTCTGACTAGTGCTCCAAAATGGTTTTTTGCATACACTGCAGGTGTGTCGTTTAAACCCTTCTGTTTCAAGAACAGCTGTGGCATAATGCTTCGAAGGGTGTTTCCAGAATTCAGGTCTGTACTTCTCTTTAAGTGCCTTGTCGCTGAGCATAAGATAAAGGCAGGAACATGGTTTAAATAAATTTCCTTATCTGTTCATTAAAGAGTATAAATGTAAATTAAAGTAGGAGTCCTATTCTACAAGCTGTTTAATTTGCTGCGAAGAGTGCTAATATCTCGCTGTAACTTATCTAGATAAGGGTTGTGGGGTTCTTTAGGATGTACAGTCTTCTTATTTTTTGAAGAATGCTGATGTGGGTGCTCTGTCTCTATGTGAACATTTGGAAGATTGTGAAACTCTCCAAACATATCCCTAAGTTCTTTGATATGCTTTCGCAAGGTGAGGGTTTGATCCGCCTTTTCCTTTCTAAGTGTACGAAGTGTTTCATATCGTTTAAGAATCTGTATTGTGTCTATTGCTGATGTAAGAACCTCTTTACGATATGTTTTTGGATTCTCTATACCAACATGCATTGCTTCAGAACTTGATTTTTTCATTCTTCAAAAAGTTCTCTATCTATGCTAAGCAGTTTTTCTTTAAGGTCTTCAAATTCATCATGCCAACTTGAAAGTTCTCGGTCCTCCTCTTGTTTTATATCACGAAGACGGTTGAGGACTTTCTCTGTATCAGCAAGTTTTGATTTTACCTTGTCCATTGTACGCATAGCCTCTTTGTAATTATCTATTTTTACAAAAAGTGTTTTGCCGTTTGGTTCTGCCTGCCTTTTAGAATGACCCCCTAGTTGGTGGGTCATTGGTCGTGTAGAAAATGAAGGATGGTCTTCTTCAGATAACTTTGAGCTACCATTGCTGACAGGAGGCGGAGTGGGTTTTGGAGAAGGATGATGAAACTCGTCAGACAATCCTATCTCAGATTCATATCTTGGAAATTCACTTGGAAACTTTAATGGCGGAAGGTCATTGTGCTCTTCAGACTCTTCTTTATCCTCTTTTTTGCGAAAGAACCTCATTAACTATGCACCTCCCTTTAAACCATAAAAATGACGAACACTTATAAACTTTTCCGTATCATTGGAAAATGGTATCTTTAAAGGACAAAAAGGTTTTAAATAATTGAGTAAAGGGTATAAAAAATGAAGCAGAAACCACCCCAATTTGAGGTTCTAGTAAAAGAGGTAGTCGGAGATGAAGTTGTCCCGCTTCTAAGGGCGTTGGGTGCTAGGCGAAATGTTAGTGAATTCAAACTTGCAGAAAAGCTAAAATTGAATATTAACCAGGTGCGCCATCTTCTTTATAAGATGCATGAGCACAACCTTGTTACATCAACAAGAAGAAAAGATAAGAAGAAAGGTTGGTACATTTATTATTGGACTTTCCACGTTCAAGAAGCAAAAGCACTTCTAACAATTCACCAACAGACAAAACTCGAGAGGCTTAAAAAGGAACTTGTAGAAGAATCAACGCAAGACCATTTTATATGTAAAAGCGAGTGTTTGCGCCTCACACCAGAAGAAGCATTAGAAAATGAGTTTAAATGTCCGGAGTGCGGGGAAGTGATGGTTCAGGAAGTAAAAGAAAAACATATTGAAGAATTAAAAAAACAAATAGCCTACCTTGAGCAGGAGATGACGGCCCAGTCCCAAGAACAAAAAAAGCCAAAAAATAAAACTGCGAAAAAAAAGGAAACAAAAAAGAAAAAGCCTATACGAAGAAGGTCTCAAAATAAAAAGTTAGCAGGGGGAAAGTCTTAAGAAGCAATATAGACTATTTTGCCGTCTGGGTTAACAAAAATAGCTGGTGAGTTCTCGTCACTTTCCCAAATCCCTCCGAAAAGTGAAAGTGGAAGAAAAGATGGTCTTTGTTTCATATCAATATTCTCCAATGGTTCTTTGGGAAATGAGTTTACTGCTCTTTAAAAGAATTTCGATGGGCACCTTAAGCTCTCTTTGACAAAACCCTTCCCCAAACAAAATAAGTTCTTCTTTGGAGCTAAAGGACCATTTTTGTAGTCCTAAAAGAGCACGTCTGGAGGCTTCTCGAACAACAAATACTCCTAATGGAGATGTGTAATCTTCTGTGATAAAACGCAAGACAAGGGCACCTGCCTGTCTTCTCTTTTTAAAAAGATGCTCAAGAACAGCAAGACGACATGCATAATACCCTCCAACAGTCTCTCGGGCGTAGGTTTTGCGATTGTAAAATGATTCAAAATCTGTTGTGTAGGAGATGGTGTTATTTGTTTTATGGTCTTTTGGTAGGTAGATCTCAAAAAGCTCAAAACTCCAAGGTTGTGAAAAGAACAGGACAAGAAAATAGTTTCCAAGATATCCGCCAAAAAAAGCTTCGTAATCATCCTCTTGAAAGTCCTTTACAGAAGAAAGTAGATATCCGCCAATTTGGTCGTCTGTTGCCGTAATTGAGTATCGTGTAGGGACAAGCCGACGTTGTTTTTGAATACCTATGGCACCAACGCTAAGTACCTTGCTGATTTCTCCTTCACCATGCCCCATTTGATATAAGTAATGTATTGCTTCTTTTGCAGGAAGGTCGCCATCACAAACCACCTTATCAACATGCCGGTGAACTACTGGGTTCTCTGTTGCCCGAGCAAGTTGAAATTCTGCCTGGGGTCCAACTGGGGAAGCATATTTAAAGAAAGTTGTCTTAAAAACTGGCCTATTCTTCAAAGATATTTCTATCTCAAATGGTTTTGAGGCCGTTCCTACTTCTTGAATAAGAGAAACAAACCTCTCAGGATGATATACTGAAGACTTTTTACGTGAATGTAGAAGGAAACTTCGAAGATTGATAATTTGTGGTATTGTATACCCTTCATTTGCCCAATGACGTGGGGCATCATAAAGCTCTGCATCTTTAATTGGATAGGGGACGCTAAGAAATCCAACATTCACACAAGGATAGCCAAACCTTCCAATAAAGGGGGCAGGGCTGGGTCCGCTAAATTCTTGTTTGTTTGAAATTCTATTACTAGAAAAAAAGGATGAGGCGGATGTATGAAGTGGGCAAAAACCGCTGCGGCTGGCAGTTGCAATGCATATAGGACATGAAGATAGCACAACCTAAATAAAGGGGGTCTAGATTATTTAACATTAATTATTGTAAGTGACTACTACGCGATAATATCAATCTAGACTAAATACAGAAGTGATATCTCCTCTGCAGAAAAGCATATAAGGAAAAGGTAAGAGAATACCTGTAATGTTGGATAAAGGTGAGTTTAAAACTATTCGACGCGACCTGGAAAGGCTTGACAAGGAGCGTGAAGCAGTTATCCATAATTCGCGCAAGGTCATAAAGCTTTCAAAATTGGCTATATATGCTCTTTTAAGAAACGAAGAAAGCGCTGCACAGAAAAATATGGATTTAATTGAAAAGCAGGTTAAATCAATAAAAAAAGGTTCTACAGATACTTCTATAGACAAGACCGCCCTAGCAGAGTACGTCGAAGCATCTACACTCTATTGGTTTATAAAAAAAGGCAAGCTACCCACCAGAAGCGATCTGAAAGTAGATACTGAATCTTATCTCTGTGGTTTGTGTGACCTCACAGGAGAACTCATGCGTATGGCAGTAGGAAAAATGATTCAGGGAAAGGTTGATGATGTCCAAAAAATAAAGGACCTTCTTATGGAAATTTATGGGGAATTTCTACATTTTAACCTTAGGAATGGAGAGCTAAGAAAGAAATCAGATGCAATAAAGTGGAACCTAACAAAGGTTGAAGACTTATTATTATGCACAAGGAAAGGAGCTATTTAAAATGGAAAATAGATCTAAAGAAAAAGAAGTAAGCAGAACATACACTAAAGATGTGAATGCGAACTTAGATGGTCATAAAGTTGAGTTAAAAGGGTGGGTACATGAAATTAGGGATCAAAGTAAGATAAAATTTATTCTTCTAAGGGATATAACCGGAATAGTACAGGTAGTCTTGAAAGAGGGTGAAGCAGCCTTTGATAAAGTTACAAGGCTTTCAAAAGAGTCTGTAGTGAGTGTAAGAGGGACAGTTCAAAAAAGTGATCAAGCCCCAGGCGGAGCAGAGGTCAAACTAGAAAATTATATTGTGCTTAGTGAAGCAGAACCAATTCTTCCGATCCCAGTAGTAGAGAAGGGCAGTATGAGAACAACCCTCCCAAAAAGATTAGACTACCGCGCAATTGACCTTCGAAAGCCTGCAAACACAGCTATATTTAAAGTGCAATCTGCCATCATGCAGGGAATGCAAGAATATTTGGCAAAAGGGGGGTTTATTCAGGTATTTACACCTTGCCTGATGGGCGTTGCTTCTGAGTCTGGGTCAGAAGTCTTTGAAGTAAACTACTACAAGAGAAAATCTTTCTTAAGACAGGACCCCCAACTTCACCGTCAGCTAACTGTTTTGGGGGGTATAGAAAAACTTTATGACATAGGCCCAAGTTGGCGGGCAGAAAAATCACATACAATCAAACACCTTTCTGAGCACCGGACATGTGCAGTAGAACTGGCATTTATCAAAGATGAAAGAGATACAATGAGGGTGGAAGAAGGGGTAATAGTTGCCGCAATAAAAAATGTAAAAGAAAAATGTTCGGCAGAACTTGAACTCCTAGATGTAAAGTTAAAAATTCCAGAAACACCCTTCCCAGAGTTGAAGTTTCCTCAAATATATGATATCTTATCCAAGGAAGGAAAGGATATGTACGGAGAAGACCCCGATGCAGAAGCAGAAAGAATCCTTTGGGCTTATGTACAAAAAAAGTATAAGTCCCAGTTTTATTTTTTTAACCGTTTTCCATTTAAGATAAAGCCATTTTATGTTATGAAATTTGATGATGAGCCAGAATGGGCAAGAAGTGTCGACTTAAATTTCAAGGGGCTTGAATTAAGTTCAGGAGGGCAAAGAGAACATAGGTACAAACAACTGATGCAACAGGTAAAAGAAAAAGGTCTCAGTCCAAAGAACATAGAATGGTTTACGAAGTTTTTCAGGTATGCCGCACCGCCACACGGCGGTTTTGCGGTGGGTATAGAAAGGCTTACACAGTCGCTGTTAAATCTGAGCAATGTACGTGAAGCAACCTTGTTTCCAAGAGATGAAGATAGGTTAGAACCATAAGACCATTCAAAGGAGCAATAATGAAAGAGTCTGAGATAAAAGACCAGGCAAAGAAAATAATGGATGATTTTCTTACAGCACTCAAGGGAATGAAAGAGGAAACCCATTTTGTTATAAGAAGAGAAGATTCTATGCGTGAGAAAGAACAAGACGAAGATACAAAAGAATTTAGGGATGGCTGGTTTCGTATTGCCCCGAAAAAACAAGGAGCATATATTCTTGCAGAAAAAGGTTCTTTCCGATGATTAAAGAAAAAATAGAGAATTTAAAATCTGGACGGCTTACTCCGACTGAAAACATAAGGCAATTTCTTGATAAAATAAAAAAAGAAAATAAAAAGATAAACGCCTTTCTTGAGCTAAACGAAGCAGCATTGCAGCAAGCAAAAGCTATTGAAGGAAAAAAAGATAAAGGCAAGTTATATGGTCTTGCTATCGGTGTAAAAGCAAATATCTGTGTGCAGGGTCTTACTGCTTCATGTGCATCAAGGACCTTGAAAGCATATCGTTCTCCCTATGATGCAGATGTAATAAAAAGAATAAAAGAGGAAGATGGGATTATTATAGGTGTACTTAATTGTGATGAATTTGCATGTGGAGTCTCAGGTCAGACATCCGCATTTGGCCCGACACTAAACCCTGTGGCTCCGGACCATGTACCAGGTGGGTCTTCTTCAGGATCGGCAGCTGCAGTTGCAGCAGGTCTCTGTGATCTTGCTCTTGGTTCTGATACAGGAGGTTCTATTAGAAACCCAGCGTCGCATTGCAAAGTTGTCGGAATCAAGCCAACATACGGAAGGGTATCGCGATATGGTCTCATTGACCTAGCAATGAGCCTAGACCAGATAGGACCTATGGCAAAGGAGGTTTATGGTGCAGCCTTGCTACTTGAAGTGATTTCTGCTCACTCACAAAATGACCCGATAACTGTTAAAGAGAAGATACCTTCATACACGAAGGTAAAACCTATTCAAAAGCCAAGGATAGGTGTTGTGCAAGAGTTGGAAGGGCTGGTATCTGATAAAAGAATTGTTAATCTAATAAGAGAAAAAGCTATGGAATTTGCAGACAACATGCAAGGAAAGGTCATAGAACTTAATTTATCCCACACAAAGCTGGGAGTGCAAACCTACTACCCATTGCTATTTGTTGAATTCTTCTCAGGTACAAGAAAATTTGATGGAAGAAAATATGCAGAGAAGATTGAGGATACTTGTGGGGAAGAAGTGCTGAGAAGAATCATCGGAGGAAGAGAAATTTCTAAAGCAGAATATAAAGGGGCATACTATAGAAAAGCACTCAGAACAAAAAATCTTATTAAAGAAGATTTTGAGAAGGCATTCAAAAATGTGGATGTGATCTTCGTTCCAGTAACTCCTGCTTTGCCGACAAAGATAACAGAGAAACTCGCTGTAGAGGATGCGTATGCTTTTGATGCTCTCACTGTACCGGCAAATCTTGCAGGAGTGTGTGCAGGGGTAGTGAACGCAGGTGAGATTGATGGGGTTCCTGTGGGTGTTCAGGTAATTGCTCCAAGCTTTAAAGAAGATGTCCTTGTAAGTGTGATGAAGTCTCTTGAAAAATGAAAGTAAAAATTGGATTAGAAGTGCACGCGTACCTTAATGTAGAGAAGATAAAGACAAAGCTCTTCTGTCCGTGTAAGGTAAACTATCAGGAGGCAGAACCAAATACAAAC
The DNA here is from genome assembly GCA_018303365.1 of Candidatus Woesearchaeota archaeon. GTDB lineage: Archaea > Nanobdellota > Nanobdellia > SCGC-AAA011-G17 > JACPNG01 > JAGVYI01. The sequence goes on along the minus strand of JAGVYI010000017.1, from coordinate 8,735 downwards.
ATCTGCCCGCGTTGTACAGGAATGCCTGGCGCAAAACCAATGCTTCCAAATAAAGAAGCAGTAGATAGGGCACTGGCAATCGCACTTATGCTTGACTGTCAAATCCCAACAGAGCCTGTTTTGTTTCAAAGAAAACACTATGACTGGCCAGATATGCCCTATGGTTACCAAAAGACAATGTCTGGTTCATATTCAGTTCCGACTGGGGTGAAAGGAGAATTTAATGGAGTCGGAATTTGGCAGGTACACATCGAGGAAGACCCTGCAAAGTGGGATCCACAGACAGGCAGGGTTGATTACAATCGTGCGGGCGTGCCACTTGTAGAAATTGTGACCGCCCCAGACTTGAAAAGTGCTGATCAGGCGCGCTTATGGATTAGGCAGCTTATTACAACTCTTTCTTATATTAAAGCTATACAAAAAGATGCAGGAATTAAAGCCGATGTTAATGTCAGTATCGAAGGGCATCCCCGTGTCGAGGTGAAGAACGTTAATTCTTTCAAGAGCATATGCAGGGCAATTGAATACGAGTTACTACGACAGCAAGAAGCGCTAAAAGAAGGAAAACAAATGCTCTCAGAGACCAGGATGTTTCACGATAAGACGCAGACAACCAGGCATATGCGCTTTAAAGAAACAGCAGAAGAATACATGTTCATACCTGAGCCAGACCTTCCAGCAATTCTCATTGACACTACTACCATATCTAAAATAAAAGATGAACTTCCAGAATCTTCAGTAAAAAAAGTACAACGTTTGACAAAAGAGTATAAATTATCAAGAGAAGATGCATTAGTTATTGCAAGTGACCTGCAGCTTGCAAATCTTTTTGAGGTGTTGGTAAAAAAAGTAAGACCAGATATTGTTGTCCGCTGGTTACGAAGGGACCTTCTTAAATATCTATACTATGATAAGAGGACACTTGAAGATGTGAATATTGATGCAAACAGTCTCCTTGAACTCTTGGAGTTGGTTCAAGAAAAAAAGATTACTGACAATACTGCTAAGGATATCCTCTTAAAACTAATCAAAGGTCCACTTTCACCAAAGTCTTATGTGAAAGAGCACGGCTTGAAAGTGGTCAATGATCTTCAAGTTCTCAAAGGTGTTTGTAAGGAAGTAGTTGAGGAGAATGAGAGAGCAGTCCAAGACTACCTTTCAGGTGAAGAAAAAGCATTGCACTTTCTTATGGGAAAGGTGATGGCAAAAACAAAAGGGACAGCAACACCAAGAGAAGTCACAGAAATTATAAAAAAACTCATAAAATAATAGAATGGGCTTTGATAATGATAAAAAGAATGCCCTCTACAAATTAAGGGGCCATGATAAGAGTAACATTGGTGCTGTAGATAGACAGGTAAGAAATACAGTAGATACAATCAACAGAAAAAAAGATTACTACACTACAAGTTCTTGTGCAGGAAGGATTGTTATATTGGATCTTGGAAAGACGTCAAAAAAGAGTGAAGCCAATTTCCTGTTCAGAGCACATTCAAAAGTTGCCCAACCTGACTTAGAAAAGCACTTGGCAGATAAACGGAATGTTTGGTTTCGCCAAGAGCCAGCGATTCTTCACATTATAGCTCGCTCTCTTGATGGGGCATCAAAACTTCTCGATATTGCAAGGGATACTGGTTTTAAGCATTCGGGGATCCAGACTATGAAAAAAAGGATAGTTGTAGAGGTGCGTGGTTCAGAATTTATAAATGCCCCCTTACACAAAAATATGAACCTGGCATATCAGAAGATGCTTGTAAAAAAGGCGAACGAATCCCTAGAGAAAACAAGGGAAAACCTTACAACATTTACAGAAAAAATAACTACTGAATTATCTTGATTTCAGGTTTCTCTAGTTTATTAGGAACAGCCCCGAGTACCTTCCTGACATGTTCTGCACCGACGATTCGCGCACCCTGTTCGACAGCATACCGGCATACTTTCTCACAATTCTTTAGAAGTTGCCTAGGATTTCGCTGAGATATATCAAAGATATCAGTAATTGTGGCTTCAGAAAGAAGGCGAATGTTTCCAATACGCCCGCGAACAATCCGGATAGCCTCTTGGTCACTTATCTCATTAAGACGGATAACGTTCCCTTCAATAAGGGCACTGAGCTCTTTACCAAATTTTACATCCTGGTAGTCATGGCTTACAAGTATTATTGATTTTATTTGCTTATCGTTGTAAAGCCTAGCAATCCTTTCACCATCTTCAACACTCAAATCTTGGACCTCATCAAGAAGAAAGATGGCATCTTTAGAATTATTCCCTATGAGACGACGAAGAAAACTCCCTGCGCCTTTAAGGAGTTGGTCTAAATCTAGTTGCCCCTCAAGTCGATTGCAACTATAATAGATGAGGTTGCGCCTACCACCAAATTGTTTGATAATTTTTTTGAGGATGCTTGTCTTCCCCCTCCCATATTCTCCTTCAAGAAATAAAACATTTCCCTCTGCAATCTTTTTTTGGATACTATCAAGGTCATACCCATATATTTCATTATGGTAGGAAAGGGGCTTAATACTAAATGGATTGTGGTAAAATCCCAATTGTCGATACCAAGGCTCCATTTTAATAGTATTTCTCCGCTATATCCTCATAGGCAACCTCTACCTTTGGTTGCTCTTCTTTCTTCTTTATGGGGGTTATTCGAACTGTTCCTTCTTGTGCCTTCTCTTTAACAGATTGCTTTGCTTTATCACCGTTTTGTTTCGCTTCAATCTTGCTCTTCAATCGTTCCACAACAGCCAGTTGTCGTTTGAGTTTCCTCTCTTCTTCTCTAATCTTATGTTTTAAGATTTTTAAACGCCTTTGCTCTGCTGTAGGAACTCTCTTCTTCTTTTTCTTCACCCTCCTCTTTCTTGTCTGCTTTTTACTACGTTTTTTCTCAGCTTTCTTAGGTGTAACTTTAGGTTTTTTGGCTAAAGTTTTTACTGGTTGATGACCAAGTCTTGTTCCGACTTTCTTAAACAAATGTTCCATGTCTTTGTGCTGGACTTTCATCTCAGGATTATTCATAACTGCATGTTCAATTAGGTGTTGTACATTCTCAAGAAAGGGTTTTGGAAGTTTGTTTGATCTTTGAAATATCTCCTTAATAATATCTTGTGAAACAACTTCAGCTTGTTTTCCAAGGCGTTGGCGTACAATATCAACAGCATCTCCGTCACTAAGACCGTTAAGAGTGATCACTTTGCTCACACGATCCTTAAGGCTAGGTGTAAAGTTGACCTTAGAGAATGATTCTCCAGTAAAGACAATTGAGCGAATATAATCTTGGTCGTAGAAATATTTCACCCGTTCACAATTTTTCTGAGACAGGCTTTGCACATCATCAATAAGTACAATCATGCCTTTTGGTATTTTTGACTTGAGTCTTGAAAAAAAGCCGTACTTTTTGAGGATAACTTCTTCTATATTTACTTCGCCTACTTTTCTACAGTCAATGTAGGCCACTTTTCCTTCCCCTTTAAACTGGTTTATTGCAACCCGCAACAGTGCGCTCTTTCCAGCTCCAGAAGCAGCCTCAATAAAGAGGATGTTGCCAGCTTCAATACCATAAAGAACATCCTCAACAACCCCATCATAACCAACAAGGTTGCTTGTTTTCTCATCATCAAATGGATTATCATCAAACCCTAGACGTTCATACCACATTGTCAATTTCCTCTGCCTTTTTCCGGTGTTTTTCAGCTTCTTGATAATAGTCTCTTGCAAGGTCGTCTTCTCCAATATTAAAATATTTCTCCCCCAGTTTATGGGCTTTTCTTGCCTTGCTAAGGTGTTTCTCTGGAGTCTTTCTGGTAACCTTATATAAAATCACAATAAGAATAATAATCGCGACAATAATGCCAACTGTTCTCCAAAGAACCATGTATAAATAGCCCCCAAGCTTTTCTTATAAGCTTTCTTACAAGATAACATATAGGTTGTAATTGTTCTTTTTTTATAGTGACAACACCTTTTATGATAGAACAACATTCAATGCAGCGATAGCAACTTCAATCTGTTGCTCGTCTGGCTCTTTTGTGGTAATGTGTTGCATCCAAAGTCCAGGCTGTACAATAAATTCTGCAAAATTGTTATCCTTTCCAGCAAGCTTGATAATTTCATAAGAAACACCCATAATCAGTGGCAGTATAAGTAGGTGAAAGGCTATGCGGTGAAATATGGTTACAGTGTCAAGAAAAATAAGGAGGGTGCTGTCAAGAAAGATAAAAGAAACAATAGCAACAAAAAGCACCGCAAGAAGAAAACTTGTCCCGCATCTCTTGTGAATTCTAGAATGCCTCCTGATTGAGGTGTACTGAAGGTTATCTCCTCTTTCATAGCAATTTACAACCTTGTGTTCTGCTCCATGATAAGAAAAAACGCGTCGTACATCCTTTGAAAAGGAGAGTATATAAACATATAAAATGAAAATAGCAATCCGAAAACCACCCGCAAATAGGTTAAATAGAAATGCCTCTTTATCTACATTAAATATCTTGGTAGTTAAAAATATTGGCACAGCAACAAACAAGGCAGCTCCAGCGATAAAAGACAGAGCAACAATTATTGAAGAAAGAGGGCCACCAGATTTTTCAACCTTTTCGTCTTCGTAAAGGGCAACTGAAGCAGAATAGTTAAGGGCCTTGATTCCAAGCACAATCATTTCGAGAAAAGAAAGAAATCCCCGAATAACAGGCATCCCGAAAAATTTGTTTTTAGTTGTCCATGAACGAAAGGCAATTCTCTTGGTGGTTATTTTCCCATCAGGACAGCGTACAGCAATCCCTACAATGTCTTTATTCCGGATCATAACACCTTCAATAACTGCCTGTCCACCAAGGGTTTGCATAATAAGGGTGGTTTTGAATCACTTAAATAATTTACCTTTGATAGTTCTTACTTGGTATTAATAGCTTGCAAAAAGTTAAGAAACCTTTAAATAAATATCAGAGAAAATATTTATATGGAAAAGAGAGGCCAGCTTCTTGACCACCCATTCGTACTTATATTTGGCCTCCTAGTCGGAATCCTTATCCTTGTCATCGGCTTTCGTTGGATTGCTGGTCTAAAAAGTACCGTAGACCAAGTTCAAGTAGTAGATTTCGTCACAAGTCTCCGACAGGATGTGGACACCTACTACTTTTTAGATGTAGGAAGTACAAGGAAGAAAACAATAAGTCTTCCAGTTAAAGTAAAGAAAGTTTGCTTCACACACGAACGGATCACGTTTTCACCAATTACATCGTTTGAAACAGCAACATTCAACATAAAAAACCTTCAACCTAGACAAGGTGGAGTCTTATGTGTAGAAAATAGTGAATACTTCTTCATTATTGCCCAAGGAGATTATGTAGAAGTGGCAAAAGAGGTAGTGCAAGGTCCTGTTGCTCCAGGAAGTGTACCGCCTTCAATTACTTCCATAACCAACGGAGGTTGTAGCCAAGATGTTCCACAAGATGTTTGTACATTCCTTGCAACAATCTATCCTGGGTCTTCGTAGGAAAACTATTTATATGACTTCTATTGTAGAAAGTAAGATGAAAAGAGGAATAGTCCTTCTTGGTTTTCTCTTAATATTGATTACTCCAGTACTTGCACAACTGCCAACAGAGGTAAACCCCTCAAATGTAATTCCACAGCCTCCACAAAATGAGAGCAATCTTCCTCAGGATGGACGTTATGAGTTTTATTTTTGGCTCTCTGCAGCCCTAATATTCTTTGCACTCATAGCCGCAGGAGTCCATTATAAAAAACAAAATAGAAGGTAAACCAAAACTATTTATATTACAACTTTTTGTTTGTACTTATGACAAAAGAATTAGCTGAGTTTTCTATAGCATATCTTCAAAAGAAAGGTGCAGACTATGTAGAAGCTAGGGCTGAACAAACAGATCAAAATACATTCATTCTAAAAAATGGTAACCTTGAAGTGGGTGGTTTCGAGAGCTTTTCAGGCATTGGAATAAGGTTTCTTATAAAAAATACATTGGGTTTTGTCTCAACAAATGACATGACAAAAGCTAAACTAAAAAGTTTGTTAAATAGCGCGCTCAAAACAACAATAAAGGCAGGTCCAATAACAGAAAACGTTGAACTTGCGCAGGAAAAAGTGCATAAAAAAAGATACAAGGTTCAGCAGAAAATAGCTTTACCAGATGTGGATACAAAAGAGAAAATTGCAATGCTCTTTGACACAGAAAAAGCGCTCCAAAATACCGGTGCAACCCTTCCTGGGAGGTTTATTTCACTAAGCGATAGTCTTACAACCGAGTATTTGGTAACTTCAGAAGGAACAAGGATAGAGGCGACAGTTCCAAAGGAAGGTTACTATTATATTCTTACTCTTCGTGAAGGAACAAGAAGGTCGCAGCATTTCTGGAGTTATGGAGCATCTGGGGGTTGGGAGCAGGCATTAAAGTGGGATATGGAAAACACTCTATCTAATGAAGCAAAACTCCTTCAAAAAAACCTTAAGTACGGAATAAAACCCCCAAAACAAAATATTGATCTTATTTGCGCACCTCAGGTAGCCGGGATTATGGTTCATGAGTCAGGGGGTCATCCATATGAAGCAGATAGGATATTTGGAAGAGAAGCTGCCCAAGCAGGAGAATCATTTATTGACGAGTCAATGATTGGTTACCAAATAGGCTCAGAAGTGGTAAATATTGTTGACGACCCAACAATTCCGGGAAGTTATGGTTTTTACCTTTATGATAATGAAGGTGTTAAAGCAAGAAGAAAAAATTTGGTTGTGAATGGAAAAATCAACGAATTTCTGCACAACCGTGAGACTGCAGCAAAGATGGGTTTACCAAGCAACGGCTCATCGCGTGCAACAGACTATGACAAAGAAAGCATTGTTCGTATGTCCAACACGTTTATTTTACCTGGAAGGATGTCTGAAGATGAGCTTATTGGAGGGGTAAAAAAAGGAATCTATATGAAAAGTTTTACAGAGTGGAATATTGATGACAAGAGAATACACCAAAAATATGTTGGTGCAGAAAGCTACCTTATTGAGAATGGTAAAATTACAAAGCCTGTGTTGAGTCCTGCACTTGAGATTTCTTCATTTGAACTTTGGAAAAAAATAGATGCAGTTGCAAAGAACTTTGAGCTTCATGCAGGGAGTTGTGGAAAGGGAGAGCCGATGCAGGCAGTGCCTGTATTTTTTGGTGGTCCGTCAATAAGAATAAGAGGGGTAAGGCTAAGATAGAAGATGAAGGAAGCTCTGGCATCATATATACTTCGTAAATTAAAAAAGGGGGGTGCAGATGATATAGTTGTTTCTATGACAGAAAGCACAAACAACCAAATAAAATTTTCAAACAACAAAATAAGTACGACGAAGACTTGGGAGGCTCTCTCATTGTCGGTACTTATTGCAATGAAAAAAAAGTTGGTTACAACAACAATAAAAGATTTTTCAACAAAGGCTGCAGACAAGACAGTAGCTCGTCTGCTGGAATTAGTAAAAAATACAGAAGAAAACAAAGGCTATATGGGGATTGCAACCGGTCCATTCAGGTATAAGAAAATAGATGGTCTGTATGACAGAAATGTAGGAAAACTCAAGGAGAGTGCTGTTGATATTGTAGATGGGTGTATTAATCAGGCGCTAAAAGAGAAAGCACAAAGAACCGCCGGTTTATTGGAAGTTACAGGTACAGAGAATTACCTTCTAACCTCTGGAGGGGTAGAAGCAGGAGCAAAGGCCACAGCCCTCTATTTTTCTATAAGGGCCTTGGCAGAAAAAGATGCATCTGGCCACCAAACATTGGTCGGAAGGACCTTGCAAAGATTTAAGCCAGAAAGGGCAGCGAAGAAAGCTGCCGAGTACGCAGTCAATGCAAGAAACCCGAAGAAGTGTAATCCAGGAAAGTTTGATTGTGTTTTTGATCATATCCCTGCAGCAAATATGCTTATGCACGTGGGGGAGTCAGCATCAATTTTTAATGTAGAAGCAGCGCTTTCATTTCTAGAAGGAAAGAAAGGAAAGGAAGTTGCAAGTGATAAAGTAACAATACATGACGATGCAACAAAAAAAGATGGCTTAGCAAGTTCTATATATGATGCAGAGGGTGTGCCAACAAAAAAGAATGTCCTTATACAAGGCGGTGTGCTTAAGACGTACTTGCACAACACATCAACAGCCAAAAGGTACAACACAAAAACTACAGCGAATGCAGGCCTTATTGCTCCAGAACCAACAAACATTGTTCTTAAGAAAGGAAATAAAAGTGTTGATGAGATGATAAAGGAAGTGAGGAAAGGGTTTTTCATAACAAACACCTGGTACACAAGGTTTCAAAGCTATCAGACCGGAGACTTCTCGACAATACCGAGGGACGCTATCTTCTACATAGAAAATGGCCGGATAAAGCACCCAGTAAAAGAAATAAGGGTGACAGAGAATATGCTAAATTTATTGCATAACATAAATGGGGTAGGAAATGATCAGCAGCAGGTGTACGGTTGGGAAGTAGGTATTCCAGTATTTACTTCTCCCATTTTGGTAAAAAATGTTCGTGTAACAACAAGCACAACTTAGAAAGTTTTCAAAGTTTATATTTTAAGATCCCTAGCATACCTCTTTTTGGGATAACATTCACTATAACACCTTGCAATAAACGGTTTACGCCTTCATCTTCAGATGCTTTTCTTAGCAGTGCATTTACAAACTCTTTGTTACTAAAAAGAATCTTTAACTCATGACTCACCGCCAAATCCTCACCAAATTC
>JAGVYI010000016.1 GCA_018303365.1 Candidatus Woesearchaeota archaeon | reverse complement strand
CAATAATGAATTTAAAAGGATTAAATTAATTCCATGGATAGAAGCCGATGATTTACAAGAAAAGATTTTATTAAGCTTGGTTGAAGAACTAAAACTTAAAAGTAAAGATGATGAAATCGGATTTGAAAAATCATTAGGCGGAAATGAATACAAAGAACATGTATATTTTCGCAAAGGGGCTGAAAATCATGTTGAAGACTGGCAAATTTTATCACCTGTAAAAGCACAAGGATTTGGCGTTAAGGAGCTTAATAGATTTATTCAAAAAAATTTTAAAAAATCGGTCATTGAACTCGCAAATAAAAATTGGCGCAAAATACCAACGCCTCAAGGACCTGATAAAATAGTATATGGTGATAAAGTAATAAATATTGAGAACCATAGGAGAACAGGAAAATATAAAGTTTACCCTCTCGAAGGTTCATTGCAATATATAGCAAATGGAGAAATGGGGATTGTAACCGGTCTTCTTAATTCTAAAAATGTTAATTGGAAAGGCAAATTACCACTTAAAGTATGTTTTTCATCTCAACCAGGTTATGAATATACATTTAGTGGATCAGATTTTAGTGAAGAAAGAGGATCCAAACTTGAGTTGGCTTATACAATAACAGTGCATAAATCACAAGGTAGTGATTTTAATCTTTTATTATTGGTATTGCCAAACCCTTGTTTATTGCTTTCTAGGGAATTATTATATACTTCATTGACAAGACAAAAAGATAGGATTATTGTTTTTTATCAAGGAGACATTAAAGAATTTCAAAAGTATTCAATTGATAAGTTTTCAGAAACAAGCAAGAGAATAACAAATCTTTTCTTCAAACCAAATCTAATTGAAGTTGATAATGTATTCTTCGAGCAGAATCTAATTCATAGGACTATTAACGGCATATTTATGAGATCAAAATCAGAAGTGATTATTGGAAATATACTTGAAAGTAAAAAAATAGAATATACATATGAAAGAAAACTTATAGGAAATGATGGTGCAGAAAGATATCCTGATTTTACAATTGAAGATGAGGATTCAGGTAATATGTACTATTGGGAACATTTAGGTATGCTTGGAATGGAATCTTATAGAAAAAAATGGACTGATAAATTAAATTGGTATAAAGAACAAGATATATTGACTGTTGAAGAAGGCGGAGGTAAAAAAGGAACGCTTATCATTACCAAAGATGGAAGCGATGGCGGACTTGACTCTGCAGATATTATCAAATTATTAAACAAATTAAATTTATAGAGAATTCAAACATAAATACGAACAATAAGTTTTCTCGCCCCTTTCTAAAAATATAAATTTTTGAGCAACGAAGTTGCGAGTGTAGATGTCCGTCAGGACTAAGGAACTCAAAGAACTCCCCCTTACACTAATAAATATCGAACGAAGTGAGCCAATATGTGCGAAGCACGAAACTCCCCCGTTTTTTTCGTCTAAGAAATGGAAATTTTATTGTATTTAATCGGTGTTATACGCCCCGAGCAAAACGAAGTGTAGCGAGAGCGCAGCGTGGCACGGAGCGAAGCAGAGTGAGTCGAGAAAAGAGCGTTTATAATAAAGGGGGCAAAACTTTCACTCCAATGAATATTCCCAGCCCGGTTGCCATGCTTTTGTTTTTCTCCAATCATCGGCAAAAGCCTGCTCCCAAGTTTTATTCTTCAACAAAACATCTAATGCTAATTGTGGAGCTTTATGGGCAACAATGGCGACCGACTTTCCATCATAATTTTTCTTCAAAAAATCAAGAAAATCACTTATTCTCTCTTTAACATCTTCGTAACTTTCACCGTCAGGAAATCTCCTCGTTACGTGTTCTTCTTGGATGGGTTCAACAATTTTAGATGGCTGTGCATTATATTTTCCATAATTACACTCCCGCAAGCGGTTGTCTGGAATAATTTTGACTTTATCTTTGAAAGTTAATTCAGCAGAATGCACAGCCCGTTTTAAGTCAGAACAAAAAACAACATCAAAGTGTTTATCTTCGATTTTATTCCACAATTCAATTGATTGTTGAACGCCTAACTCCGATAGATCGACATCAAACCAGCCAGAGGAGATTTCCTGCTCATTGTCAGTTGTAGTTCCGTGAACAAAGTAAGTGATTTTCGTTACCATAATACTATTGAAAAATTATGATATTTAAAAGTTTTGCCCACTCAAAATTCAAAATAGCTCTTTTCTCGATTTCGTATAACAGTTCATATGCGAAAAGCAACAAATTTGGGCATATGGAACCTAGACAAGCTAAAGCTCCAACCTTCATAAGTATAATTTTCGTAATTATCTGAGAGTTATAAAAATCTAATACAACACTCAATCAACAAAACTTACATGATTCTCTTTACGAAGATGAATGACATTGTTGACAAAGCTCTCTATTTTGGGTTCATGACTTACAAGAATAACCTGCTGCAAATCAAGCTCTTCAAGAACATATCTGACACGCTCAAGCTGCTCTGAAGAAAACCCATCTGTAGGCTCATCAAGTATAATCACATCGTTTGTCTTAATTGTGCTAAGCACATTATTGATAACCTGATTGAGTGCTAACCTGTAGGAAAGAGCGCACGCTGTCTTCTCTCCGCCGCTAAGAAAAGTATAGTCAATATCATGGGAATTCTGTTCAATCAGGGGGGTAAAGTCGCTGTCAAGACGAACCGAAAACCCCTCTTCAGCTACAAGAATAGAAAACCATTTTTGAAACAAAACATCAAAATCACGGTGAACTTTTGAAAAAACATGCCTTTCAATAACATCAAGAACTGAAAGAAAATACTGCAAAACCCATTGCTCAATAAGAGAAAGCCTGCTGGCAAGAGAAGAAATAGCCTCTTTGCGGGAAATTTCAGACTGAAGCTCAAGAAGAGAACGCCCAGTCTCACGGATTTCAACAGATAGCGTGTTTTCCTTTAGAGCAAACTCGCGCTCCTGTAATGATAAAGTATCAATCTCATGTTTAAGAGACTGAATGCGCGCCTGAAGGTCAGAAAGCCCATCAATCTTTGAAGATACCTCGCTTTGGCGCAAAGAGGCAGTTTTAAGTTGCTCGTTAAGGCTAAAAATTTGTCCTTGAAGCTGTTTTTCCCTCTGCTCCTGCTCAAAAATGTGTTGTTGATAAATGAGAGCAACCTGAAGCTGCTTCTCACTCTCGCGAAGATTTTCTTGCTGCAACCGAAAAGCGGCAAGGTCTTCTTCATTCTTCTTGCACTTCCCTTCAAGCTTGGAAATCCCAGCTAAATAAGATATAATTTTAGAAGACTCGGCTGCATGAACCTCTTTTTTATGGGACAAACCAACCTCCTGCCTACAAACAGGACACGAAGACAAGGAAGAGATGTGTGATAAAAAGCCTTCAGAAGACTGCTTAAAAGTCTGGAAGCGATGTATGGAAAGCCGATCCTCATAAAGAGCCTGCTCAGATAGTTTGATCTTCTCATTAAGAGAAAAAAGCTCTGATGAAAGTTTCTCTGCAGAAGTCTCTGGCAATATATGCTGCTCTCTAAGTTGTAAAAGTGAAGAAGCAACTGCAGAAAGCTCACCCATCTGGGTAGATAAGCCTTTATGAAGCTGCGTATACTCTTGCTCCAAAAGAGCTTTCTGTTGCTGCAATGAACTGAGAACTTGCATCTGCTTCTCAAGGGAAGTATAATTCTCCAATAAAGAAAAAAGAGTATTTTGAATGCGGCCAAGTTCTTTGGTAACAGAAGCAAGATTCTCTTTTAGAGAGTTAAGCTGAGAAGAAAGCCCATCAAGTTGTTGCTTTTTCTGCGAAAGGTCACTAACCTGCCCTGAAAGCTCTCTGGTGCGACCACGAAGGCTGGTAAGAAAAATAGAGGCATTGTCTTTTATCCTTTGATATTTATCGATTCCAAAAACCTTTCGAAGAGTGGTAAGTCGAACCTCTTTGTCACCAAGAAGAATATGCTTCATCTCTTCCTGGGGGGTATAGATAGTATACCGGTAAACAAGAGACTTTGACTTTGTAAGAAGGTCCGGAGGATAAGAAAGTATATCTAAAATCCGCTGACGAAGTTCAAGTGCAGTATATTCCTTGGAAACTCCATCAACAGTCAAAATCCCGGCGTCTTGGCTCACAGAAGTAGATGTGCGTTTGAGGTGCCGTTCAATGCAGATTTCCTTTCCAGAAATCTCAAATGTAAGGCGGACAAAACCAGAAGAAGCACCATTTCGTAAAATAGTACTGCCAGAAATAAACCCCCTGTTAATACCAAAAAGAGCAAACTCAACAGCAAGTAGAATCGTGGATTTCCCGCTGCCAACATCTCCGGAAAGAAGAACGCTTCCCTTTGGAAAGTTAATAGTGGCATCAACATAACTTCTTATATTGTGAAGCACAAGTCTCAAAAAAAGCATTATAAATTCTCCTGCAGGGAGAACAACGAAGAAACATTGCGGACAACACGCTTCTCAAAATCAGCATTCTTCTCCCCGTCTTGTTTCTCTGTATTAAGACAGACCATAAGAGAGGAAACAAAAGACTCTATATTGGAAATACCAAAAGAAGAAATATCGACAGGGCTCTTATTATCCCGAACAACTGAAGACTCAATCTCTAAGATTTGCTCTGAAGCAATAGTCTCCTCTTCAATAAACTCCTTGCTTGTTAGTTTATGCGTATTCTTGAGCACACAGTAAGCAGAAGAAAGGTTTGAGAAAATGTTGCGAAAATTAATATCAGAAGGTTTGCCAGAAGAAAGCACCCCTTCAAAACGCAAAGTAACAATCCTGTCTGTAACATCTTTGACAGTTGAAATTACGTCTCTTTCAATAGCATCAGGAGTCTTGTCAGCGGCATCAAACACATAAGAAACAACTTCTTTCAGGCGAATTGGGATATGGCGAATGTTAAGCTTATCATCAACAATGTAAAATCCTCCGCAACCAAGCTCTTCAAGCTCCTTAAAGTTATTCGGAAAAGAAGGTCCTGGGTAGGAAAGAATGCCATCTGAAAAAGAGGTTTTAAAAACAAAATGAGGGTGCCCACCCGCATAATAATGGAAATTTTTTGGTAAGGTGGCAACGGAGGTACTATCAACCATCTCAAGCTCGGGAGGCCTGAATTCATTGATAAGGGTATGAAATAAAAAAATCTTAAACCCTGCTTCTTTCTCAAGATGCTCTCGTGAAAGGCGCTCATAATCAAGACGCTCAAGACCCCCCTTTTTACCAAGAAGACCCGTTAACTTAACCCCTGTTTTGTCTGTTGTAAAGACAAGTTTTCCATCATCATCAAAGCGCATAACATTATGAACTAAACCAGCCTCTTCAAGAACATCAAGCATAGTCTTACCACTATAAGAAAAATCATGGCTTCCAGGAATAATATAAACATTAATATCATGGTCACGAACGCGGCGAAGTAGGGCTGCAGTCTCGCGTAGAAGGTCTATAGATGGGATAGCCGTGTTAAAGAGGTCACCAGCAATAAGGATAAATCCAACATGCTCTTTAATACAAATATCCATTATTCTTTCAAAGGATTTTATGCCAAGAGCCTTCAAGGATTCTTCTCGCCAGCCACCAATATGGCAGTCAGCAAGATGGGCAAACTTCATAAAGTAAAGACAGCAGCGATTTTTATAAAGATAGCTGTAATGTCACATATACAAGGGGGTTGTGGTGTAGCTTGGACGAGCATCGGGCATTCGGGATGCCCAGACCCCGGTCCAAATCCGGGCAACCCCATAAAATGAAAAGCGAAATATCAGCAGGAATTATTGTATATAAAGAGAAAAATGGTAGAGTGGAGTATCTCCTATTAAAAGGAAAGGGGCACACTAACTTCAATTTTCCGAAAGGAACCAAAGAAAAAGGAGAGTCAGATGAAAAAACAGCAAGAAGAGAGACAAAAGAAGAGACTGGATTAGATGATATTAAGTTGGAAGACAACTTCAAAGAAAAAACATACTGGATATATTATTTTCAAGGAAATAAAGTAAAAAAAGAAGTCACATACTTTCTTGGAGAAACAAAAGAAGATAAAGTCATCCTGTCAGATGAGCATGAAGCTTTCATGTGGGCTGAAAAAGAAGAAGCACAAAAACTCTTAAAGTTTAAAAACCTAAATGGATTGATTGAAAAAGCAGATAACTTCATAAGGGCTCGTAGCTCAGTCTGGTAGAGCATCGCCTTCGCAAGGCGGGGGCCGCGGGTTCGAATCCCGCCGAGTCCATAACATGATTAACAAGGTTCTATTAAAAAGTGAATGTAACACATCAAGAACGGGGAGCAGTTCTTCATATTTAAAAGGGTAAATTAAACTACTCCCATCTTCTCATAAAAAAATATATAACCGCGGCAGGCCAAAAAAATAGTATCCAAAAAATTAACCAACCTACGCTTCCCTTTGATTTGTTGCTATCTGCTTCGGTTTCTTTTTTTAGTTTGCTCTTACATTTAGGGCAAATACTAAGCGATTTCTTTAGTACACCACCACAGGAATAGCAAGAGACTTCATCTGCTTTTCTCTTTCGCCGCCCATGATGTTCGCCTGAATCTTTTGGTCTTGTTTTCACCATGTCATTTAAATAAATACTTCATTTATTTAAACATTTCGAACGAAAAATGTTGCCTTTCATTTATTAGCGATATATTAAGTCCTCACAAAGAAATCTTCTGACCATCATGAAATAAATGAACAGACTTTCCTTCTTGATAGCCACATTCTTTGGCAAGTTCGACGCATGGACTAAGAACCGTGCTGTTCCCCTGGCAGGGAATAACATGCTGTGGCTTGACCATTTTAAATAAGTCACGAATGTCTTCCCTAAAAACATGCCCTGAGACATGAACATCCTTAAAAATGCGGACACCACGGCGACGGAGCTTCTCTTCAAGCCTGGCACGATTGGCGATATTAATAGGAACAGGGATGGTCCTGTTGGAAAACACCATATGATCATCTGCAGCAAAATCGAAAGGAAGTTGCTTGGTCATTATCTTATTAAGAACAGAGGTCTGCTCTCCCTGCCCTCCAGTGCAAACAACAAGGTAATTATCCTTTCCTTTTTTCTCAATTTCCTGAAGCTTGGCAGCAATTCTGTTTGCAGAACCTACAATCTCTGCCTGTGAAGAGAAATTAACTGCCTGAATCGCTTCAGCAGCACGGGCATATTTCAAAAGGCTACGGCCTAAAAAGACAACCTTGCGGTTAAGCTTTGAGCCAAATTCAATCAGGCTCTTCAAGCGAGGGATATGGGAAGCAAAAGTGGTCGTAAAAATAGCATTTCCAGCATTATCGGAATTCAAAAGAACATCTTCAAGCATATGCCTGGCAACACGCTCAGAGGGGGTCTTTCCAGGCGCATGGGCATAAAGAGCATCAATAACAAGTGCGACAACATTTTCCTTGCTGAACTGTCGAAGACGTTTTAGATTTGGTTTCTGTCCTACAATAGGATGCTGGTCAAATTTAAAATCATTTGCATAAAGCACAATCCCTTCTGGTGTGTGGACCGCGACTATTGCGGTTTGGATTGTACTGTGAGTAACGCCAATAAATTCAATTTCAATATTTTTTGAAACGCGAATAAATGAGTTAGGATTGACTGTCTTAATAGGTTGCTTGAAAGAAAGACGCTCATCGCGGATCATGTCACGAAGAACACGTGTAGTGTACGGTGTGCCAAGAACAGGGGCATTTCCATAGCGCGGAGCAAGGTAGGGTGTTGCACCGAGATGGTCTAAGTGGCAATGACTAAGAACAACCGCTTTTGTAAGTGGCCGCCATTTTGCTAGAGGAGCATCATTAGGAATAGCACCAAGACGTATAAGCCCATCAGTTGTAAGATTTCGCCTATCCCCCCCCTCCTCTTCAAAATCCATAAGTTTAGGAAGATAAAAACCCATATCAAGGGTTACAACCTCATCACCGACACGAAGGGCACTCATATTCTGGCCAACTTCACTATAACCGCCAACTGCACAAAATTCCATGACAAAAGAAAGTCTTAATAATAACTTTATATAGGTTTGCCTTAAAAATGATTAAAAATGGGGATAAAGTCGTTGCAAGAAAAGTCCGCTGGTGCACGACACCATGGCAAAGATTCTTAGGGCAACGCTGCAAAAAAAATCTAAGAGAAGGTGAGGCAACGATATTTCTTGGAAAAAAAGAAACAAAATTGAATATGACCGTAGATATGCTTTTTGTATTCGCTCCTCTTGATATCATCTGGCTGGACAGCAAAAAAAAGATTGTAGATATAAAAAAAGGTGTGCTCCCTTTTACCCCATGGATTGTCCCGAAAAAGAAAGCAAAGTATATGATAGAACTAAGAAAGGGAAAAGCAGAAAGTCTTAAAGAGGAAGATACGCTTTCATTCTAAAAAAACCCTACCTATTTTCCTCTTTTCTAAAGCGTCTGAAAGAATGAAAGAATAAGTAATAAGAGGCAAAGGCAATTGTAACAAAAAGAGCTACAACATTTGAAATGCTAAGATGTGAAAGAATATCTTTCTCAAAATTGAAAAGACCGGTAATGAACCCCCTATCAGAAGAAGATTCTTCTGGCTTGGAAGGTAAAAGGTCTTGAGAGGTACAGGCAGCACAAGGCCCACCGCAATCAATATCTTCTTCTCCCTGATTAAGAACACTGTCAAAACAGGTTGTAAGGGAAGTCGGTTCCTTGCTAGAAGAAGACTCCCCAGATTCCTGCAACAAAGAAGGCTCTGTAAAGACACCTGTCAAAGTCTTGTCTCGTCTTCTGGAACCACCCCCAGACGAAGAGCTGGATGAAGAACCAGATTCTCCAAATAGGGCATACAAACTAAAATGATTAACTAAAGCGTAAACGCTGTAGTCTGTAGTATTCACAAAGCTATCAAGAATCTCCCAAGAAGAGGAGCTATCATTGTAATAATAAATGCGAAGGGAATTTTCAGAAACACCAAGAGAAGCTAAATCTGAAGGGTCATAAAAGAAAGTAAGGGAAGCGTTTATGAGGGCCGAATTAAGACTCTGATTAGTAAAAGTAATATTACGGGCAAGACCAACAAGGCTAACCGAAGAAGGAGAAGAAGGAAGTGATATATTTGTTGCTACAATAACAGAGATGTTAGAAAAGTCCTCACTAGAAGTAAGAGATATCATTGTGCTATTTACATCAATCGTGGTGGTCCGGTTGTGCACAAGACCAATAAGATGTGTAGTATCAGATGGAAGGGTGTAATTTGGAGGGTAATAAACACACGATGAAACTAAAGAAGGTATCAAAAGAGTTGTTCCACAAGAGGAACTGTCACTACAAGAGCGGCTGCGGGTACTGTTGGGAAAGCAAGAAGACCACAAAGAACATTCCCAGGATTCAATGCAGGAAGCATAGGAAAGGGAAAAAGAACGTAAGACAGGCGAAAGACCACCAGAAAAAGCAAGCTCTGCATTGAAAGTAAGGTTGCTTTCATTCAAAAGGGAGATTGTGCTATTTGCATCAACAAGAGTCCATGAATCACCATCATTAAAAGAATAATTAAAAGAAACATTGCCATCATAGTCTGCAAGAAAAATACCTGTAGAATTAACCACCGGAAGAGAAAGAGCCGAAGTCCTAATAAGACCAAAGAAAGGATAAGAAGCGTAAGAAAGAGAAAAGCCTTCAACCCAAGACGTGTTGTTTCCATCAAGGTAAGTGCGCACATAAAGGGTTGGAGAAAAAGGGAAAGAAGAAATGCCCTCGCTAAGAGAAGAAATCAAAGTGGTCTCGTAAGAAGGCTGCCAGGCCCCATCAACATAAGCATACCATGTCTGGTTATCAGGGCTTAGCTGAAAAGAAACACCAGACCCATCAGCAGAGAACCCTGTAAAATTAAACCCGTCTGAAAATAAGAGCGGAGAAAAAAGGGTAATAAGCTGCGCTGAAGAAGAAAAGAAAGGACGGGTATAATTAATTGTAAGAAGCGGCCTTTTTCCGCTGTTTGAATGCTTACTGCTAAAGACCTTTTTTGCACCCTCATCATCTCCGACAATAATCCAGCCATAGTTTGGTTCTCCATTCTTCCAGCTAAGAATCGATGAAGTGACATCAAAAGACACAGTCTCCTCATCAGAAGGAACATCAACGCTTGAAACAACAGATTGGCCCCTGTCACTACTGCCGCTTGCTCCACCAGCCTCCCAAGAAACAGAGGCAGTGCCATCTCCATAAGCCTGTGCGTCAGTCCAGGTAACGCCTTGCTCACCAGATTCATCTAACTTGCCATTAACATTGCCTTCAATCCAGTCACGTCTAAGTTCATAAAGACTCAAAGTACCATCATCGTCATCACCTTCAACACGAAGATAAAGTGTCGCCTGGGTAATGTTTGCATCAGAAGGAAGTGTGGAAAATACATCACGAAAACGAATAAGGTAACGCTCATGATCATCATCGTCTTCATCTCTTACCTTATGGGAATCATAAAGACCAAAGGTCTCGTCTTCTTCATCACTTTTAATCCAGCTATCTTCTGTACTGCTGTAGCCAGCATCTCCATCTCTAAGAATGTAAGAAGCAAAGAGGGTATGCTCAATAAGAGAAGCGCGACCATCAGCAAAAGACACCTCACTGGAATTAAAATAAAAAGAAGAAGGAAAAGAAAAAGAAACTGAAACCGATTTGGAAAAATGAACAAGGCTGACCACACTATTGTTAAAAGAAACAACGCTCAAATTGTATGAATACAAAGATGAATCAGAAAAGTTCCACAAATCCTCTTGGGGGGTAAAGACAACAAAACCTGTGAAATAAACCTCAAATAGGTTAAGAAGTCCTAAAATGGCAAAAAGGGAGACAACAACTAAGAAAACCTCAAGTTGATGGCGTTTTCTTTGAGAAGTGCGACGACGCATAAGCTACAACCATTGTTTTTTCCTGAAAAAAAGGAGCATCATGCTAACAGAGATTGCCATAAATCCAATTGTAAAGTAAAAACCAAGAGGGTGCTTTGCAAACGGAAGGAAGAGAAAGTTCATTCCATAAATGCTTGAAATAACAGTAGGAACAAGAAGAAGGGAAGCAATAACCGTAAAAGAACGCATAACTTCATTGAGCCTGTTAGAGGTAGCAGAAAGATGAATATCGATTGTGCTGGTCAGACGCTCACGGAAAAGTTCTTCAACATCAATCAGTTGGATAAATTCGGTATAAAGGCGAGAAAAAGGCTCAAGATCCCTAATCCACGGAACATAACCCTTTCCAATAAGGTCGATAACTTCCCTGTTCATAGAAAGGCTCTTACGAAGATAAAGAAGGGTTTTCCTAGAAGAAAAAATCTTGGTTGGATAGTTCTTATCATAAGTAAAAAGCGCCTTGTCCTCAAGGGGAGCAAAAGCCTCCTCAATTGTATCAAGAGATAACGAGAAATCTAGAAGAAGGTGGTGTAAAACAGTATAGATCAAGTCAGAAAGACTATCAGAAATAAGAAGGGTTTTATAATCTTCAAGAAGGTCTGATACGCCTTTTAACTCGGCTCCATGAACAAGAACAATCGCGTTTCTAAATAAAAAAATGCCTATAGGAACGGTCGGGTTACGTCCCTTAAGACTAACTGCGCGAAGAATAATAAGAGAATAATTTTTCCTGTTTTCGATACGGGCATGTTCGTGAGGGTCAAGGCAATTTTTCAAATCAGAAAGAGTAACGCCAACCTTGCTCACCAATTCCTTAAGCTCTGCCTCTTTTGGTTCAAGACAATCAATAAAGAAAGTTTTGCGGGAAGCCTGTAGTGAAGAAAGAGGCTCTGATGAAGCCCCTTTTTGAGAAACGCTGAATGATTTAATCATCAAAAGAAAATAAGTGAAAGAACTTTATAAAGTATTTGGTTAATTATCCTCTTTTGGCCTGTTGTGTGGAATGGACAAGACAGCAACCAAGATAAAAAGGGCGCTAAGTGGAAGGAGCGCCAAAAGTTGTACCTTTACAAGAATAGGTTGTAAAGAAACAAGAAAAGAAGGGAGTTCTCCAAAAACAGAAGAGAACAAAATCAAATCAAAAATAAGTGTTATACCATAAAAAATGAATCCAACAAGAACAATGGCAAAGCGTTGGCGAAATTCTTCAGTTTCGTAGCGAAGAACACGAAAACCAAAGAAGATAAGGAAAATAGCAAAAAGAAATGAGAAAATACTAAGTCCGAAAAGGATGTCAGTTGCACTCATGGTGATTTTCCTCCTTTCTTGGTAGAAGGATGTTCCTGTTCTTTTTGAAGTTTCGCCTCACGCCTTTCAATATCTTTTACAAACTTTGCCTCGCGATTTGCAACCTCTTTGTAAAGACGTTCACGCTCCCTGCTCAGTTCACGACGCTGCTGCTGAACTATCCCCGTCTCACGTGAAAGCCTGTCAGAGAGGTCATCAAGTTGTTCTTCACGAGATTTTAGCTCAAGACGCTTCTTGTCAAACTTTTCTTTTTCTCTAAGAAAATCTGAGCGCTCTTCCAGAAAATCAGCTTCTTGTTCACGAAGCTTTGAGTGAAACTTCTCAAGTTCCTTGCGCTCACGGCTAAGAAAATGCTTCTCATTTTGAATATGTTCTTGAAGTTGTTTTGTCTCTGTAAGCCTTTTATCAAGGTGAGATTGTCTGCGTTCAATGTCTTTGCGGGATTCTTCAAGGTCTTCCTTTACATCCACAATAGTTTTTTCATCCCTAGAAAGTTTACGTTCACGCTCTTTTAGCTCCTGAGACTGTGTAGCAAGAGTTTGCTGTTTTTCTGTAAGAAGCTTATGGTCATGTTCAAGCTGCGCCTTATCTTCAGACAAATCCTCCTGCTCTGCCCGCAAACGCCTAAGAGCAGAAAGGTCTGTTTTAAAAGAAGATAGGCGCTCATTAAAGGTACGTTCACGCTCTTTTAATTTTTGCTGTTGGGAATCAAGCCTTGCTTTCTCCCTGCGAATGGTAGCATGGTGCCGCTCAAGTGCTTTTTCAAGCTCAAAAATCTCGGTGCGACGCACATCCTTAGAAGTTGATTTTAAAAAGGAGACAGGAGAAGCCCCAGAAGGAAGAGTCCCAACCTTCCGCCGGTCATAAATACGATAAACAATTATAAAGGCAACCCCAAGGAGAATAACCTGAATACTGTAAAATGCAAAAGAGAGTATCATATTATCAAAGAAAAAAGTAAAAGGTCTTATGACAAAAGCAAGTGAAGCGATAAGAAGGGCGTGAAAGGCAGCGGCAGTCTCAAAAGCAGGGCCAACCCTTCGGCGGACAGAAAGCCATGAAAAAAAAGCAATAATAAAGAGCAAGGAAGCAAGAAAGCCTTGAAATGCCATAAAAGAAAATTCTGCCACCTTTTATCACTCAGATTAGGTATTATTATGTAATCTCTAGGAAATGCTAAAATATATAAAGATTTGGGCAATCAAAAGGGTATATAAAAAAGGCAACAAGAAAAACACTTAAATAAGAAAATCCAATATGAGAACAATGACTATGAAAAAAAAGACAATCAAAGGCATCCTCTTTCTTATTATAGTATTAGGGCTAATTGGGCAGATTGCAGAAGCTCGAATTATAAGGTCTGAAATAGAAATAGGAGAAAATACATTTTTCGAAGGCTATAATATGACCCTTTTAAAAATTGACGAAGGAAATAACAAGGTTATTGTATGTCTAAACAATAAAAGACAAATACTCTCAAAAGGAAGTCCAAAGCGGATAGATGGTGTAGAAATTGAAGTGGACAGGATCATTTTTGAGTCAGCAAAATTTGAGTTCAATGTAAGGGAGAGTAAGGCGTGCGCAGACGAATGCAAAAATAACCTTTGTTTTAATTGTCTTAAGGACAGCGACTGCAAAAAAGACGACCAGGCCATTCAAGGAACCTGTGTAAGTAATTTCTGTCGATATCAAAAAATAGAAGCGGGTGTCCAAGAACCAGAAAACGAGGTAGAAACACCGGCTGAAGATCAAAATAATATTGTAGTTAACCTAACGTCACAAGAACAAGCTAAAAAACCAATAATAATAATAATGAGCATTATAGGGTCAATACTCGTAGTTATCCTCATTATTTTCACACTAACACGAAGTAAGAAATAAATGGTAAGACACTCTTTTATTTTCCTTCCGAAAATAGGGATTAAAAAGAATAATAAAATAAAAAGACAGGTAAAAGACTGGAATGGATTTCTCAATGCAGAAAAAATCAAAGGCATAGAAAAAGAGAACAAGAAAAAGTATGACTCCCTAATAGAAAAAGCAAAAGAGCACCTGCAAAAAGAAGAGAGTAGAGCCTTTGCAAACTGGCCTAAAAGGGAGATGTTCAGGATATATGATTATTTTAAGGAAGAAGCAAAATATCTTGACATTGAAGTTGATCAGGCAGGAAAACCAATTATGGTCGGAATCTACGACGGAGAAAAGACAAAGACTTGGGTGAAGGGGATAAACTGGGACATGTCCAAAATAGCAAAGGAGCTATCAAAAGCCAAAGTGCTTGTTACCTTCAATGGTAGCGCCTTTGACCTTCCAAAACTGAGAAGTGAAGGGGTTGTTTTCGATGGACCTCACTATGACCTTAAAGGAGCATGCCAGAGAATAAGACTGAAAGGAGGACTAAAAGAGATAGAAAAAAAGCTCAATCTCAAAAGACCAGAGCACCTCTATGGAAATCCTGTTGAATTATGGAAAGCTATGCACGCTTCAAACGATGGAGAGTATTTTGAGTTGTTATTGAAATACAATGAAGAAGATGTGATTAATCTTGAGAATATTGCAGCTTATTGTACAAAAAAAATGAAACAAGAAGATCATGAGAATTGAAATGGTATTGGGTGCCCATAACTGTCATAAGCACAAAAAGAAGAAGAATCATATGGTCTTCTAATAATAAAATGGACAAAGCCGTACTTCCTAAAAAAAGAAAGGTCTGCTTTTGAAGGGTTACATGAAAAACCAGGATGACTGTGAAAAGACCCGACCATTGAAGAAAGAATAGGAAGATTTTGATATACTATTCCATGTCTACTATCAGAAGAGTAATGCTGGTAAAGAAGCCCGTCAATAAAAAGAGTGTGGTTTAGAATCTTTCCTGAAAGAAAATAAACAACCTCGCGAGGATAATGCGCCCTAGCAAGCTCACAAATCTGGGAAGCCACGCCCTTCAATAAAACAACACTTTCAAAAGAATTTGAAGGAAAAGAAAAGAGACTCTTCAAAAAAGAAGCAATAGACATCCAAAAAAGATGAAGGTATCACTTAAAAAAATTATGAAATAATCACTTCAAAAAATAAGAGGACTATCTATAGGTAATAACAAAATAGAAACATTTATATACTATAAAATAGAGGTTAAAGAGATTAAAAGTAACCGAATTTCTCTTTCTTTACTAAAAAAGCCAAAAGAAGGAGACATAAGAATACATTACGATAACACCGCGGAGGT
This sequence comes from Candidatus Woesearchaeota archaeon, assembly GCA_018303365.1. Classification (GTDB taxonomy): domain Archaea; phylum Nanobdellota; class Nanobdellia; order SCGC-AAA011-G17; family JACPNG01; genus JAGVYI01. The sequence goes on along the minus strand of JAGVYI010000016.1, from coordinate 68,142 downwards.
GGAAAAAACAAATGGCAAATAAAACAGCAAAGAAAGCTGTAGCAAAAAGTAAGAAAACTACAGCTTCAAAGAAAACAGCCAAGAAAAAGAAGAGATAAAAACAAGAAAAAGGGAGGCGTAATGCCTCCCTCTTTCTATTTCTTAATAAAAAATGCACAAAAGCTTTTAAAAACAGACAAATTTCAATGGAAACCGAAGAGAGCATGGAAAATGACAAAAAATATAAGACAACCGGTCGTGACAGTCATAGGTCACGTCGATCATGGAAAATCAACAATACTAGAATCAATTAGAGAGATTTCTATCACACAAAAAGAAGCAGGCGGAATTACACAAAAACTATCTTCTATTGATGTGCCGCTCAACTATATAAAAAAAACATGCGGCAAACTGCTTGAAAAACTAGACCTTAAAATAACTTTACCAGGAATTCTGTTTATTGATACTCCAGGTCATGCAGCATTCACTAACCTAAGAAAAAGAGGGGGTAATCTTGCTGACATAGCAATACTTGTAATTGATATAAATGAGGGAGTAAAACCGCAAACAATTGAAGCAGTAGAAATTCTTAAAGGATACAAAACACCGTTCATTGTGGCGTTAAATAAAATTGACCTTGTTCCAGGATGGCAAAAAAAAGGCGGAACCATGATTGCAGCAATTAACAGTCAAGACGAAACAACAAAAAACAATATAGATGCAAAACTATACGAGATTGTCGGAAAACTGTATGAAATCGGATTTGGAGCAGAAAGATTCGACAGGGTCGAGGATTATACAAAACAAGTCGCCCTAATACCTGTTTCAGCAAAAACAAAAGAAGGAATCCCGGAAATGCTGATGGTGCTTACCGGCCTGGCACAGCGCTATCTGCAAGAAAAACTGAAAACAGAAGTAAGTGGTCATGCCAAAGGAACAATCCTAGAGGTAAGAGAAGAAAAAGGCCTAGGAACAATTTTGGATGCAATAATCTATGAAGGAAGATTAACTGTTGGGGACACACTTGTTATCGGGGGGCTTGAAAAACCAATCATAACAAAAGCAAGAGCCCTTTTCCTTCAGGAGAAAGGAAGGCCCAAGAGGACCAAAGAAGTAACTGCTACAGCAGGTGTGATAATCTATGCCCCAGAGAGTAAAGAAGCAATAGCGGGAATGCCGATAAGGGTGGCAGGAAAAGAAATAGAAAAGACAAAAGAAGAAATCAAAAAAGAGGTACAGGAAGTTATATTTGAAACAGATAAAGAAGGGATTACAATCAAAGCAGAATCATTGGGTTCACTTGAGGCCCTGACAAACCTACTACATGAACAGGGGATAAGAATAAAAAAAGCAGGCATAGGAAAAATAACAAAAAAAGATATTGCAGAAACAACAAGCCAGAAAGAAGAAACAGACAGGGTAATTCTTGGATTTAATGTAGGGCAAGAAAAGATAGATGGAGTAAAGGTCATTACAGGAAATGTTATTTATAGGTTAATTGACGACCTCAAAGCTTGGCAGGAAGAAGAAAAAAAGAAAAAGGAAGCAAAAGACCTGCAGAATATCCCACACCCCTGTAAACTCATTATTCTCCACGGATATGTGTTCCGCCAGTCAAACCCTGCAATAGTGGGGGCTGAAGTTATTGTAGGAAGACTTAAAGCAGGAACACCGCTGTTCAAAAAAGAAAAGCAAATTGCTGTAGTCAAGAGCATACAGTACGAGCGCGAAAATGCCCACGAGATCGACAAAGGAAAACAAGCAGCAATATCGCTTCCAGGGATCATTATCGGAAGACAGATAGCAGAAGGAGATATACTCTATAGCGATTTGACAGAAGAAGAATTCAAAAAGCTAAAAAAGTTAGCGAAATATTTAAAAGAGGACGAAGTTGAATTGCTCAAAGAGATAGCAAGAAAGAAAAGAGAAGCAAATGCAATTTGGGGGATATAGGCTCGGTATATATATTGTATAGTCACTATATAATAAAGTTTAATAAAGCGCAAAGAGGGAAAAATGACTGAAATAAAGATAACAATAGCTCATCCAAAATCAGGCAAAAGCTATCATAAAGTTGTGCAGGCAGACCCGCTATTAGGAAAGAAAATTCACGAAGTTGTCACAGGAGAAGCCATTGAGTTGAATGGGTTTGAATTACAGATAACAGGGGGGAGTGACAATGCGGGGTTTCCAATGAGAGCGGACGTAGGGTCTGATCAGAAAAAACGCGCACTCTTGTCAAAAGGGCCTGGCTTACGAAAAAGAAAGAAGGGTCTGAAAAAAAGAAAAACAATAAGGGGAAATACAATCACCCCACAAACAGCACAAGTCAATCTAAAGATAACAAAAGAAGGCCAAGAAACAATAGAAAAGGCCCTTGGTATAAAAAAAGAGGAAGAAGATAATGCCCAAGAAGCCAAGCAGGAAACCAAGACAAACCCTACAGAAGAGACAGCAAAGTGAGTACAAAGTAAAGAGTGTCATCATTGGGAAAAAAAGTTCTAGTGAAACAAGACCAACACACCCTTACTTTATCAGTCTCTTTGATATAAATAATCCTCATTTGACTGGGGAGTGTCCAAAAAAGATTCTAGAATTTGGAAACATCGGTAAAGTACAAATAAGAAGGTTAGAGGTAGAATGTCTTCTTCCAAGCCATGACCTTATTATCAACAACCTTAGAAGGGTAAAGTTCAAAGAAATAAAAGATATATTGCATGTTTCAGGTATGCAGAAAAAATAAGGCAAAACGTTTAAAAGGCTAAAACAGTAGAATTCTTCCATGAGCACAGAAACATCCCAGCCAGAGATAAATATAGGAATGGTCGGCCATGTTGACCATGGAAAAACAACCCTTACAGAGCAACTTTCTGGAAAATGGACCGACACGCATTCAGAAGAACTCAAAAGAGGAATCACAATAAGGCTAGGCTACGCAAATGCAACCTTTTACGCTTGTAAAAAGTGTAAAGAAGCGGAACGTTTCAAAATAGAACCAAAGTGCAAAGAACATGGAGAAATAGAAGACAAGAGGATTATCAGTCTTGTTGACGCACCAGGGCATGAAACCCTTATGGCAACAATGCTCTCAGGAGCAGCAATCATGGATGCAGCACTGCTCCTTATTGCAGCAAACGAAAAATGTCCACAACCACAAACAAAGGAGCACCTCATGGCCCTTGAAATCACGGGAATAAAAAATATTCTTATTGTACAAAACAAAATAGACTTAGTGTCAAAGGATAAAGCAAAAGAAAACTACAAAGAAATCATGGAGTTTATTAAAAATACAATTGCAAAGGATGCTAAAGTTATCCCAATATCAGCGCAACATGGAATCAATATTGACGTGCTTATCCAGGCAATAGAAGAACTATTTCCAACACCAAAAAGGGACAGAAAAAAAGAACCAAGGATGTTTGTTGCAAGAAGTTTTGATACAAATAGACCTGGAACCCCTATAGAAAAGCTGGTCGGAGGTGTGCTTGGTGGGTCACTCAAGCAAGGGGCCCTTAAAGAGAAAGACAACATAGAAATCAGACCAGGTAGAAAAAAAGAAAAAGAAGGAAAAGTAATCTATGAGCCAATCATAACAGAAATAACTGAAATAAGAACTGCAGATCAGAAGATAAACGATGCTATCCCTGGAGGGTCGATAGCGATTGCAACAAAACTCGATCCAAGCACAGTAAAGTCAGACGCGCTCACAGGAAGTGTCGTAGGGCTTAAGGGAAAATTACCACCAACATGGTGGGACCTAACATTAGAGCCGCACCTGCTAGACAGGGTTGTTGGAGCAAAAGATGAACTTATTGTTGAACCAATAAAAAAAGGAGAGACACTCATGCTCAACGTTAATGCCGCAGCAACGGTAGGGACAGTAAACGAAATAACAAAAGGAAAGTTCCATATTAAACTAAAAATACCCGTCTGTGCAGATAAAACAGATAGAATAACACTATCAAGACTTCTTGGTGCACGTTTCCGCCTCATAGGATGGGGAACAATAAAAGAAAAGTAATTAAGAAACATCAAGGCAGGGCCAACGCAAACGAACACCCTCGATTTCTTCACCAGGAGCACTTTTGTGTTTCCTGCCGTTAGGCGGGTCAGTAATGCGAACATGGTAACCAGAAAGAACATCTCCTAAATCAATACGAAGAACGCCATCCGGAAACATATCAGAAGAAAATGTGCCTAATTCCTTCCAAGATAAACCTGCAGGATCAAGACTTATAGAAATTGAAATATCTTCTGCCACATTAACATCATAGTTTCTTGGAGGGGTAATAACCTCTAAGTCATAATCCTGGGGATTGTTAACAAAACAAACAATCTGGCCATCCCGCCTATGGGAAAGTGTAAGCGAACCGCCTCTACCAAGACTAACAGAAGTGTTATAATCTGGATTTTCTGGTTTTCCAAGAACATAGGAAAAATTAGGGATAGCCCGGAAACCGCCTAACCCAGTGCCCTGTCTGAACGCGTCAACAGTATTGCCCCAGACCGCCTCATCCGAATAGATAGGAATCACAGGTTTAGGTTCGTGATGAGAATTTTGAGCAATAGATGTTCCTTTTGTAACAAAAAGAATAAGGGTTGCATAGACTAAAGCCTCAAGTCTGGGGAGAGAAGAAAAGAACATGCAAAAGAAGAGAATATTCTATTTAAAAATATTCATGAAAAACAAAGAAGTAAATGGGAAATAGAAGATTAATTACCATTGTCGTGCACAACAATAATACGGGCCATACTAACAAGCGCATCATCTTCATCAAGGCGCATAAGGCGAACTCCTTGGGCACCCCTCCCAACCAAAGGAATCCCACCAACCGGAAGGCGAATAATGACTCCCTTATGACTAATAAGAAGCACCTCGTCACCATCACGCACAGTTTTGATGCTTGTAACCGCATCATTTCTGTTATCAGGATAAAGGTATTTTGTCTTAATGTTCACAACACCCCTCCCTCCGCGCGATATAAGCCTATAGTCTTCAAGGTTGCTGCGCTTACCAAATCCATTCTTGGTAACGCTCAAAAGAGAAGCTCCAGGAACATCAACTTCCATACCAATGACACAGTCTCCAGATCGCAAACGAACACCGCGAACACCTGCAGCACCGCGACCAACAGGGGAAATAGCGGATTCATCAAAACGAAGCGCAAACCCATATTTTGTTGCAAGAACCATTCGCAATGTTCCTGGGGTGAGGCGCACTTGTACGACTTCGTCACCATCTCTAAGACCAATTGCAACAATTCCTGTTTTCCGTGGCCTGGAATAAAGATACAGATTTGTTTTTTTCAAAAGGCCTTGTTTTGTCGCGAAAAGAAGGTAGTGTTGGTCATCAAACGTTTGAATTGGAAGGACTGCAGCTACGTACTCTCTTTCCTGCAACGAAAGAAGATTGACAAGCGCCTTGCCTTTAGCATAACGGGATCCCTCTGGAACTTGATATGCGTGCAACCAATACACACGACCAAGATTAGAAAAGAAAAGAAGATGGTTAAGGTTACTAGTGACGAAAAGATGCTCAACAAGATCTTCTTCTTTAGTTAAAGTAGCCCTGGTTCCCCTTCCACCGCGACGTTGTTGACGATAAAGCTCAAGAGGAGTTTGTTTAATATACCCTGAATGGGTAACAGTAATAACAACATCCTGCTTCTCAAGAAGGTCCTCAGTCTCAAAATCTTCAGTTGCAGAAATAATGGTTGTTCGGCGCTCATCCCCATACTGCTCAGCAAGGTTGGAAAGCTCATTTTTAATAATAGCAAAAACTTTTGACTCATTAGAAAGGATTAATTGAAGCTCAGAAATAGTCACCCGAAGCTCTTCAATCTCTTTGTAAATTTTCTCCTGCTCAAGAGACGTAAAACGTTGAAGACGCATATCCAGAATAGAGTTCGCTTGAAGTTCAGAGAGTTTATATCGGGAGACAAGACCAATCCTTGCAGTTTCGACATCTTTTGAAGAGCGGATAAGACTGACAACACCATCAACATCCTGCAATGCGACACGAAGACCTGCAAGAATATGAAGTCGTCGCTCTGCTTTTACCAAGTCAAAAGTTATACTGCGAAGGATAACTCCCTTTCTAAAAGAAATGTAGTGGGAGAAGATATCCAAAATGGAAAGAACCTTTGGCTGACTATCAACAAGGGCCAATAGTTGAACGCCGAAAGTAGTTTGAAGGTTTGTGTGTTTATAGAGCTGGTTCAGGACAACATCTGCACTGGCATTGGTTTTAAGTTCAATAACAATACTCATGCCCCTCCGGTCGGATTCGTCTCGAATATCAGAAATGCCTTCTATTCGTTTTTCACGGACAAGAGCTGCTATGGCCTCGATAAGGGTTGTCTTGTTAACTTGGTATGGAATCTCGGTAATTACAATTTTCTTTCCCTTCACTTCAGCCTTTCCGCGAACAATAATGCGTCCATGGCCAGTCTCGTAAGCCTCTCGAATGCCTTGACGCCCGCATATGTTTCCACCAGTAGGAAAGTCTGGACCTTGAATAAAAGGTATTATATCAGAAACACTGCATTCAGGATTGTCAATAAAATGTGTTAGTGCCCGGCAAACCTCACGAAGGTTATGCGGAGGAATATTTGTTGCCATGCCAACAGCAATCCCAGAGCTACCGTTAACAAGAAGGTTTGGAATGCGTGATGGAAGCACAACCGGCTCTTTTAAAGAATTATCAAAATTAGGGGTAAAATCAACAGTCTCTTTCTCTATGTCGAATAAAATTTCACCTGCAATTTGGGAAAGACGTGCTTCTGTATACCTCATTGCGGCCGCATTATCGCCGTCAATGCTGCCAAAATTACCCTGCCCATCAATAAGAGGGTGGCGGAGAGAGAAAGGCTGAGCCATACGGACAAGTGCATCATAAACAGCACTGTCTCCATGAGGATGATACTTTCCCAAAACTTCCCCAACAATACGCGCGCATTTTTTATATGGACGATTATAATGCATACCAAGCTCATGCATAGCATAAAGAATACGACGATGAACAGGCTTAAGACCATCTCTAACATCTGGAAGAGCGCGACCAACAATGACACTCATAGAATAATTAAGATAGGAATTTTTAAGCTCCTCTTCAATAAGACGTGGTTGAATCTCCTCAGGCATAAGCTCACCTAAATATCAATATTTCTTGCCTCTTTGGCATACTTGGAAATAAAAGCGCGACGCGGCTCAACATCATCTCCCATGAGAACAGAGAAAAGTTCATCAGCAACAACAGCATCTTCAATAGTCACTTGTTTAAGTTTACGTAGTGATGGGTCCATGGTGGTCTCCCAAAGCTGCTCTGGATTCATTTCACCAAGCCCTTTGTAACGCTGAATTGAAAATCCTTCTTTATCCTGCTCTGAAAAGAAACCCTCAAGCTCAAGGTCATTATATATATACTTCTCAAGTTTGCCTTTCTTCACCCTATAAAGTGGAGGCATCGCAATGTAAAGATAGCCACCTTCAATAATGGGGCGCAAATAACGGTAAAAAAATGTTAGGAGAAGAGTGGTGATGTGATTACCGTCAACATCTGCATCACACATCAAAATAAGTTTATGGTAACGGAGTTTGGATATTAAAAACTCCTCTCTAACACCGGTACCAGCAGCAATAATGATTGTGATTATCTCTGAATTACGGAAAATCTTGTCAAGGCGCGCCTTTTCAACATTCAATATTTTGCCTCGAAGAGGAAGAACCGCCTGAAACTCACGAGAACGGGCTTGCTTTGCACTGCCCCCTGCACTATCTCCTTCAACAAGGAATAACTCGCATTTAGCGGGATCCCTTTCTTGGCAGTCAGCAAGTTTTCCAGGAAGACTGCCGCTATCAAGGGCGCTCTTTCTCCTGGCAAGGTCACGTGCACGTCTTGCTGCTTCTCGTACACGGGCAGAAGAGACGCATTTTGCGCAAATGGCACGGGCAACCTGAGCATGTTCTTCCAAATAAGTAGACAATTTATCAAATACAATAGAACTAACAAGCCCCCTCACCTGAGAATTGCCAAGCTTAGTTTTAGTTTGCCCCTCAAATTGTGGGTCAGGAACCTTAACAGAAATAACAGCAACAAGACCTTCTCTTACATCTTCTCCAGACAAACGAATATCAGCAATCTTATTTTTCTTAATATAATCATTAATTACACGTGTCAGAGAAGTGCGCCACCCTTCTTCATGGGTTCCACCTTCAATTGTGTTTATGTTATTGCAAAAACTATGAACTACGCTTGTAAACCCTTCATTATACTGCATTGCAATCTCAACAGTAATTAAATCATCCTTAAGAAAGTAAATTGGTTCTGCAAAAACAGCAGCTTTCCCTTTATTGAGATACTCAACAAAAGATACAAGCCCGCCTTCATAGCAAAAAGTCTGTTTTGTCCCGCCATTACGCTCATCAATAAGGGAAAGAGATAGGCCGGCATTAAGAAAAGCGATCTCCTGAAGACGGGTAGAAAGTGTTGTTGCGTCAAAAGAGGTCTGTTCAAAAATACCTTGGTCAGGTAGAAAAGAAATTATAGTGCCCCTGTCTTCGCTAGGACCTAAGATTATTAAGTCAGATGCCTTCTTTCCACGCTCAAAGCGTTGACAATATTTATTGCCATCACGACAAACCGTAACTTCAAGAAAAGAAGAAAGAGCATTAACAACAGAAATGCCAACCCCATGAAGTCCGCCAGAAACCTTGTAAGTCTTGTGGTCAAACTTACCCCCTGCATGAAGCATAGTAAGGACAATTTCAACAGCTGGTTTTCCCTCCCCGGGGTGAATGTCAACAGGAATGCCGCGACCGTTATCCTGAACGCTTACAGAGCCATTAGTATGGAGGGTCACAATAATCTTATCACAATTGCCACCCATAGCCTCATCAACAGCATTATCCACAGCCTCATAGACTAAATGATGAAGACCACGAAGACCGGTATCACCTATGTACATACTTGGGCGCTTTCGTACCGCTTCAAGGTCCTTAAGGACAGTAATACTTTCGGCACGGTAACTCTCAGGCATTGGTAAACACACTCACAAATAGGCAAAAAACAGCAAGATATAACTAAAAATCAAGCCATAGTTTAAAAACCTTTCGAGCTTAAAAACACCAAAAAACAGGCATTTTAGACCATAAAGAAGCAGAATAGCAGAAAATACAGAAAATATTTATAAAACAGAATAAGAGAACTAAAAAAGAAGAAAGGTTTATAAAGAGAAAGCAAAGAATGCAAAAAATAATAGTGATGGATACAGATTTTCTGCTTCGGTGTGCGGCGGAAAAAATTGATATAAAAAGGGAAATACAAAGGATTTGTGATTATCCACACACCCTAGCCATTGTAGACAAAACAGAGCAGGAAATCAAAGGAAAACCAAAGGAAAAAATGGTGATGTCTATGCTAGAACTCCTGCAACCAAAAAGGATAGAATCTATAAATAAGGATGTGGATGATAGCATACTCAAAACAAAAAAAGAATGGTGGGTGGCAACCCAAGACAAAGAATTAAAAAGAAAGCTTAAAAAGCAGGGAAGAACTATCATAACAATCAGACAAAAAAAATACCTTACAATTGCACAGGAATAGGAGCAAAAACAAATGTTTTACGAGACAACAATAAAGACCCACGTGAGGGTGCCGCCAGACCTATTCCAGGAAGATACAAAAAAAGCGGTCCTACACGGACTCAATAAGCGTTTTGAAGGCTATATTTCAAAAGATTTAGGTTTTGTTCTTGGAGTAGCCACGGTGGAAGAAATTGGGGAAGGAGTAATTATTCCTGGAGATGGTGCCCCTTATTACGAAACAGTGTGTAAAATCTACACTTTCAAGCCAGATTTGCAGGAAGTCGTCCTTGGAAGAATAACAGACATAGCAGAATTTGGCGTATTTATAGAAATCGGCCCTATCGATGGCCTTATTCACGTCTCTCAGGCAATGGACGACTTTGTCAGCTTCTCAAAAAGCAAAGTTCTTGCAGGAAAAGAGAGCAAAAAAAACCTGAAAGTAGGGGACAGGTGCCGTGCAAGAATTATCGCAACATCCTATAAAGATCCGACAAATCCAAAAGTAGGATTAACAATGAGGCAAGTCGGTCTGGGATCCCTTAAGTGGATAGAAGAAGAATTAAAGAAAAAAACTAAAACAGGAAAAGCAAAGTGAGAAAAGTGTGTAGAAAGTGTAAAATCTTTGTAAAAGGAGAAGAATGCTCATTGTGTAAGGGAAAGGAATTCTCAGAAAATTGGCAGGGAAGAATCACAATATTAGATGCAAACAGCTCAGAGGTTGCAAAGAAAATCGGTATTAATGCAAAGGGAGAATATGTAATAAAAGCAAGATGAGCCTTAAAATAAATGAAAAAACTGAAAATCCCTTGTTCAAAAGAAAGGAAATCTTGATAGAAGCACAAGTAAAAGGGGCAATACCAAAAAAAGAGGAACTCAAAAAAGAGATCGCAAGCCTTCTTGGATGCACAGAAGATACGATCATTATAAAACGCATCAATAGTAAATTTGGAGAAAATAAAATAACTGCAAACTTGCACCAATACGAGACACCAGAAGCATTAAAAGAGACAGAAGAAATAAAAAAGAGAAAGAAAGAAAAAAAGAAGTAAAATGGCAAAAAAAGCAAAACCAAAAAATAAAAAAGTAAGTCAGCGATGGAAAAAATATAAAGTTCAAGGCGATAAGCTAGATAAAGGAGCTTCATGCCAAAGATGTGGACCAGGAACTTTTTTAGCACAGCACAGTAACAGGCAGACTTGTGGAGCCTGTGGGTATACTATCTTCCAAGATAAGAAATAAATTTCTATAATGAAAGAAAAACAGTTTGATATAAGTAAATTAAAAAGGGTTACCAAAGAAGACTGTTTTATATGCAAGAATCAAATTGAAACTAAAGGAATAATATATCAAGATAAGAAGGTCATTGCATTTTTGGATATAAACCCACCAACAAAAGGGTATACACTCCTTGCACTAAGAAAGCACAAGGAAGACATCACAGAACTGTCAGAGGAAGAATATTTCGACATGCAAAGAGTATTATTTAGAATTTCAAAAGCCATTAAAAAAGCATTTAACCCAAAAAGGGTGGTCCTGTTACAAACAGGAGGTTTGGTAACGCATCTTCATTTCCATATTATTCCTATGTATAAGGACGTGTATAGCAACTTCCTTGACGTTCTATCAAAAAAATCAATTTTAGAATTATCAAAAGAAGAAAAAAAAGAAATAGTCTCGAAAATAAAAGAAAACTTAGAATCAGAAACAACATTGTAAAAATCATTAACCCTGCATAAAAAAGACGATAAGGAAAAGATAGAAAAATAAGCTGGAAAAAATATTAAGTGGCCTACCCTCCAAAGAAAGCTGCCAAAAAGAAAAACTAAAGGACCAAGAGGCCTGCTAACCCTAAGTAAGACTTTAAAGCTCAACTAAAAATCACCTTGACTTTATGTCCAGCTTCTAAAGCCTCATTAAAGCAAACATCAAAAAGCTCTGCATCAACATTCTCAGAAATCTTGGCCTCCGAATAACCCCTGCTCTTAAGGCGCCTCTTAAGTTTTGGAATAGAACATTTCATAATTATGCAAAGGCTTACATATCTTTTTGGTAAATAATGCGCAAGATGAGAATCAATAACAGCTCCTCTTTCAGATAGTTTTTTTAAGTGAGAAATAAGCTTACGTTTTAATTCAAAAATATCTACTGCTTTTGCCTTGCGTCTTCGGTCATACACATATGGAATCTTTTGTTTTAGGACAAACTCATTAATATCAATATAAAGATAATTCTTCTCTTTTGCTAGTCTCTTCGCATATCTTGTCTTACCAGTCCCGGGTGTTCCAGAGACAACAATAACTTTCATAAGAAAAATAGAGATAAAGTGATATTTAACTTAGCCGGTTAGAAGCAGTTTATTAAATCAAAAGTAAACTAAATTGCAAGTTTAAGTTGTGGAATATAATAATCAAAGACCTCGCTTTTCCTAAGTAATTTAACAAGAATGTCGCCTAAAGGGTCTAATTCTACATTTCCAACCGCAAAGTCACGGTAGTTTGGTTGGAAGATATCCCTCCCTTGAAGAATATAGCCATCTGCTGTTAATCTAAAATAACGCAAAGGATTATGAAATAGAACAAATATATGTTCACTTGAATCCAGATAATAAGTGTCTTGGTCAAGGGAATCAATAAATTTTTTCTTAAGGTTATAATGGGTTTTAAACCACTCTTTATCTTTGTCTCCAGAAACAACAAAATATACTTTTAAGTTTTTAAAGTTACCATTATTAACATAATTCTCAAAAACTCCCACATATTTTTGTAATGGGACTAAACTATCTTGATTTTGATCGAAGTTGGGGGTTATTGTCTGGTGCTTAATCCCTATTTTATCCAAATGTAAACTTAAATCAAGCAAATCCAGACTATTGTCTTCAGAAAGGATACTGCTAATAGTCAGTTTATTTGATAAAACCTCATCGTTAGCTAGCTCCCAAATAACTCTTGCCACATTTTTGTAAGATTTACTACCATTTGTAAAACTATCAATAGAAATATCCATCCAATCAAAATCAATTTTTTTAAGTTTAGGCAAATACTTAGGAAGAAGATAACCGTTAGTTATAAATCCATATCTTAAATTACCCTTTTTTATCTTTAAAGAGTCGAGAAATTTAAGAATGTTTATACCCTTATCATCAAAGAAGATCTCCTTTCCAGCAAGAGTTATGATAGAAACACCAACCCTCGTCATTTCATCAATGGTATATTTTAAAGCCCCCTCTGTTAAAACATGGTTGCTTTTCTCCCTCCTATTCAAATAACAATAAGAACAGCTGAGCATACAATTCTGGTTTATTTCTACACTAGCAATTAATGGGGATTTAAGCTTACTATTTGACTGGGAAGATAAATCATTATGTGGTTTGATTATTGTCCCACCAATTACAGGAGATATCCAAGCCATACATTGCAGCGTACTTCAAAGTTTATAGATGTTACCACAGATATATGGAACACAAAGGAAAGTATTATATATAATACTCCTAATAGTTCTATAATAACAGATAAAATGATAAACTATAAAGAAAGAGTGGATAGAAAATACAAAGTTATTATTGAAAATCTAATCAGCAATGCAAGGGAACCAATAACAAACATATCAAAAAAAATAAAGTTAAGTAAGTCATCAACACTTAATAAGTTATAGATTTTAAAAATCTTGGATACTTCACAAAGATTATATTCCTCAAGGTCAACTTAACAGAAAACATCCTCAAAGAATTAGAAAATCTTGATTTTTATATTGGAATATCTACAACTTCAAGTTTTTATAATGTAACAATAACAGTTATAGCAAAAGACATGAATGAATTCCAAGAACAATTATCTAAATTATATCTAATAACCAAGTACGCAGACATAAAAGTTTCCACAATCTCAAGATATGAAACACCCCCATATAACCTATTCGGCATAAAGATAAATCAAAGGAAAGAAAAAGAAGATAAACAGAAGACCAAGGTGGATAAGATTGATATTCAAATACTTGAATGTTTAGAAGAAGAGGCAAGAATCCCTGCAAGCAAGATTGCAAATAAGTTAAATGTTGATAGCAAAACAATTATTAACAGGATGAAAAAATTAAAGAAGGAGGGGATAATTAAAGCATATCACACAATATTTAATTCTCTAAGAATGGGTTACAGTCCTTATAATATAATATTTAAGATTAAGAGAAAAGAATTCGTCAATAAAGTATATGACTTTATAAAAAATGAAAGTTTGTGCTACCTTGCAGCAAAACTTGAAGGAGAGTATGATTTAATTGGGACGTTCTTATTTAATGATAATAATAAGATTAAAGGATTTCTAGATAAATTACATAAAATGTTTAAAAATATAGATATTGAAACAGAAGTAACAGTTCTATTTGAATTCAGGAATAAATTTTTACCAAACATAGTAATAAAGAATCTTTAGTCAACATCATCAACAGTGAAAAGCCTGTTATTATGAACCTTGAAAAGACCAACGCTGGCACCAGCATCAAGCCAGCCATGGGCATAATTGAGAGCTGCAAATGCTGTCACAACATCCCCTTTCTTAGCAAAGTAGTCTGCATCAGAAAGGTAACGCTCAATCATATCTAAAAAATCAGCACGAGCACCATCAAAAGAAGGATTCTCCAAAGAAGCCTTAGCCTCGGTCAAAGCTTCGCTTGTTAGTTGAAAGTATTTCTTAAGCCTTTTTTGAGTAATAGTATTCATAGCCAGAACTACTTGGCACGACGCTTGCGTCTTTCCTTTTTCATTCGCTTACGCTGCCATTTCCAGCGCATTTGACCCTTTTTCTTCCAACGTCGTGAACTTCGCTTCATCTGAAAGTCATTTCTCAAAAGGCGATTTATAAAGCTTTCTCAAAAGTCTAAGTCAAAAGGGATATAACTGAGGTAAAATTATTCTATTTTAAAAGATGCCACCCAGGACACCTTAAAAAGCCTTTTTGGAAGGTCATTTATATCCGCCTTAGCACCCTCCAACAGCAAGGTTATAAAATACTCATGAGATTTAGTATTAATCTCAACACTTACAAGTTTATATCTTTTTGCTTGAAGTACAGAATGAAGTTCTTCAGATGTTATATCTTTTGTAGTTCGTATGGTTATCTTCTTTTGATAAGACCCAATACCCCTATTCTCAAGTTGTCTATCAATAAAGACAACCATCCAACAAAGAAAGTAAAGAATAGATCCCACAATATATTCCCCAATCCCAATTGTAAGTCCAATTATTGAAAATAACCATATACTAGCCGCTGTTGTAAATCCAAATATTTTATCTGTAGTCTTAATTAAGGCACCAGCTCCTAAAAATCCAATTCCGGTAACGATAGCCGCAAGTAAAGGTAACGACCCTCCTTGGTTCGTAATTACTGAAATTAATGCTAAAGCACAAGCCCCGATAGATACAAAGACGAATGTACCAAACCCAATAGGCTTATGTGCCCTCTGTCTCTCTAGTCCAAAAACAAGTGCGAATATGAATACAACTGCAAACCTAAAGGCCATTGTCAAGACTATCATGAGTGGCACCAAAAATAGACGCGGTTTATAAATATTGACGTTAAGGATGATATAAGATAAAGAAACAAAGAACATTCTCTATATCAGAAACAAAGTGCTCCGGCCGGGATTTGAACCCGGGTCTTCGCCTCGAAAGGGCGAAATGATTGGCCACAGAAAAGAGCAAAGGGTAACCTCATTACAAAAGTTCATGCTATTAAAGAATATTTTTGAAAAACTCATATTTACCAACACATATTTCTATAAGGTAGTTGATGCCTTTATCGGTATGGATTATTATATTTTGAAGCGGAACGGTGAGACAATCTACGAAGGCCATGATGGAAGGGTTATGGAAAATTTAATTCCGAGGCATAGAAATGGTAAGCCTGACGTCATTTATGATTATTATACAATTACCCAGTCCAGAGAAGCAGTCCATATAAATTGTGTTAGAAAAGCAGGTCGCAATGATGTTGATGATAGTATTGAGGCGAAGGTTTGGGGTCATGTAGAAATCCCGATTCCCGATCTAGAGAAATTGCTTGCACATCTCCATGACACCGAATAAAGTTCAAGAATAAAAAAACCTGAAAGATATTTGAATTAAAGATACTCTTGAATCACATGCAGAATAAAAAAGGAATAGCTTTACTTATACTACGCGTTGTTGTAGGAGTAATATTTATTGCACACGGATACGTAAAGCTGTTTGGAGGCATACCTGGATTCACAGGACTTCTCACAAATATTGGTGTGCCATTTCCGGCGCTAGCAGCATGGGCTCTAGCAATACTAGAATTTTTTGGGGGTATTGCGATACTGCTAGGAATACTTACAAAGCTAGCAAGCACGCTTCTTGCAATGGATATGGCAGTCGCACTTTTTACAGTACATCTCAAAAACGGATTTTTCATTCAAGACGGAGGAATAGAGCTTGTCTTTCTTCTTCTAGGAGCAACAAGTTCTCTTGCTCTTCTGGGAAGTGGCAGGTGGTCATTAAAAATGGTAATTTCTAAGTAAAAAACATGAAAATTAACCCTTTACAAAAATAGATATAAAAATACCCTCTAGAATTAGCTATAGTTTTCTCTAAGTCTCCTTGAATTTCTTCAATTGTTTTTCGTCAAAAAAGAAAGCTTCTCCTCTAATGAAGAACCAACAGGAAAATACAATAAGCCGCCTTCTACTTCAAAAGAGTTGAATTTCTCAGAGGCAAAAGACCGGCCATGCACATAAATATAAGGCCCTGTCTTTACGTTTGATACTGGAAATTGACTGACATAACCCCAATCAAAAAACCAAACTCTCCTATCAACAATATACTTTTTTAAATCACTATCGCCCCTAATAGAAGAAATAGGGATGTCAAGGTTATAAAGCATAAACGCCCAAAAAAGTTCCCTGTCAGGCTTCTCTTCAGGAAACAACTTGAACTGATATTCATGAACAGCGAAGTTAGGATAAGGCTCTATAGAACGAGGTTTTAGAAGGCGTGACTTAAGTTCAATACCTATTGCCTCGTTTGCTAAATCTACACCACCCTTATACGAAATAGGAACACCTGTGCAAACACTCAGCCAATTAAGATGCTCTATCTCTACCTTATTAACAAAAACGCGAGATTTCATAAAAATGGGCCCACCCGGATTTGAACCGGGGACCCCCGGCTTTCTTAGAGGTAATTTATACCGGAAGTGGTCGTATAAGACCGGTGCTCCAATTGCCCGAAAATCTCCAGGCTAAGCTATGGGCCCTTAGAAAAGAAACAAAAATCCACATTTAAATAGGTTTCTTAAATCGCCCCTGCTTTTCAATATTTGGAACTTCTGAGCGCGGGATTTTCCTGACCTTTACTTTACTATAACCAAGAATCTTAGATTTAACTAATCTATGCAACCCATCTAAAATTAGCCACCTTCCATTGTTTTTCATGATATCTATCGGATAAGTCATATCTGCTTTCATGGTTCTACTATATTCCTCTTTAAAATTATCTGGGTTATTAATAACCTCGTTTGGTGTTAAATCATAAAATCCATCTTTTCTATTCCAAAAAGGAATTTCAAATGCCATTCTAATTCTTTGATATGCATATCTTCAACAGGGTATTTTAGAGCCCAAACCCTTTCAGCGCTCCACTGAAAATCAAACCCTGCTTTTTCTATTATTTGGGGCAGTATTTTATCTCTCACAATAATAATATAGAATTACCCAAATTTTTAAACCTTTCAATAATAAAATAACATAGAAAAAATAAAAAATTAGCGGCAGGTAGCCACCATAATAAACTTCTTGATTGCCATGAGGAAAAGCAAAAGAGCAACTACTTGGGTAAGATTCCAGACCCCAACCCAAAGCGCATAAGCTAAAAGAAGGAGGATGATGCCCATAATTACGTAGCCACCTTTGCCGCCACAACAAGCAAAACAAGAACTTTTTGGTTTAGAAGCAGCACCAGGTGCAACAGCACGAGGAACACTGTTTTTCTTCTTTGTTGTGCGTTTCATGAAAACAAGAAAAGGGCTGGTCTTTATAAAAATGCGTCAACACGCAAAAGAAGTCACAAAAGCCAAGCAAAATCCTTTTAAAACGCTTAAAGCAGTAACAACCACATGATAGTAGGTCTTGTAGGAAAACCATCAGCAGGAAAATCTACATTTTTCAAAGCAGCAACACTCGCAGAAGTTGAAATAGCAAATTACCCATTTACGACAATAGAAAAAAACGAGGGCGTAGCTTATGTAAAAGTAGAAGATGTTGCTAGAGAATTCAGTAAGACATCAAACCCAAAAGAAGGGTATGTTCTTGGAAGCTATAGATTTGTGCCGGTAAAACTCATTGATGTTGCAGGCCTTGTGCCAGATGCTCACAAAGGAAAGGGAAGAGGAAACCAGTTTCTTGATGACCTTCGCCAAGCAGATGTCCTTATCCATATAGTAGATGCCTCTGGAAGCCTCAATGCTCAGGGAGAGCCAATAGGGGATGGAGAATATGAACCAATAAAGGACATATTATTCCTAGAAACCGAACTCGATATGTGGTATCTGGAGATTCTCAAAAAAGGGTGGGAGCGCTTTGCAAGAAAAATCCAGCAGGAGCAACTTGAACTCGCAGAAGCCCTTGCAAAACAGCTTTCAGGATTAAAAGTGACTGAAGAGCATATAAAAGAAGCGCAAAGAGAGCTCAATCTCTACAAGAATATACTATCCTGGGAAGAAAAAGACCTTGTTGCTCTGGCAATAAACCTAAGAAAAAAAACAAAACCAATCCTTATTGCAGCAAATAAAATTGATAGAAAATCTTCAGAAAAAAACATTCAAAAACTAAAACAGGAAAATAAGGAATATAAAATAGTTCCTTGCAGCGCAGAAGCAGAGCTTGCTCTCAAAGAAGCAGCAAAAAAAGAAATAATAGAATATATACCTGGAGAAGAAGAATTTAGCATAAGAAAAGAGCCAACAGAAAAACAGAAAGAAGCCCTTGAGTTCATAAAAAAAGAAGTATTAGCAAGGTATAAAAGCACAGGTGTACAGGAAGTGCTAAATACAGCGGTATTCAATCTTCTTGAATACATCGCAGTCTTCCCAGGGGGAATGAACAAATTAGAAGACAGCAAGGGAAATGTACTCCCGGATTGTTTTCTTCTGCCAAAAGAAAGCACAGCCCTTGACTTTGCATACCATCTTCACACAGATTTTGGAAAGAATTTCATAAAAGCGTTTGATGTAAGGACAAAAAGGGTGATAGGAAAAGAGCACAAATTAAAACATAAAGATATTATTGAAATAGCAGCAAGAAAATGAAAGTCTTGGCAATCGAATCCTCTGCACATACCTTTGGTATTGCAATCGTAAATGAAAAAGGCAGGTTTCTAGCAGATGAAAGGATAATCTATCATACAAAATCCGGCGGAATCGTGCCTCAAGAAGCAGCAAAGGTCTTCGAAACTGAAAAACATTCTCTTCTTAAAAAAACACTGGAAAAAGCAAAGATGTCCCTAGAAGAAATAGACATAATCGGAGTAACTGCTGGACCAGGCCTGCCACCCTGCTTGCTGCAAGGAGTCAGTCTTGCAAAAGAAATTGCAAAAAAGTACAACAAAAAAATAATCCCAGTAAACCACATAAGAGCGCACCTCTCTATCGGTACACTTCTGACAAAAGCAAAAGACCCATTGTTTCTCTTTGTATCAGGAGCAAACACGCAGCTTATTACCAAAGAAAAAGATACCTATTACATACTCGGAGAGACCCTGGACACGGGCCTTGGAAATGCCCTGGACAAATTCGCAAGAAATATTGACCTTGGCGAAGGACCGCTTTATGGGCCAAAAATAGAAGAATATGCAAAGAAAGGCAGGTATATTCCGCTTACATATAGTGTAAAGGGTATGGATGTAGCATTTTCTGGCATTGTAACGCAGGCAACAAACCTATATAAAAAAGGAGCAAAAAAAGAAGACCTTTGCTATTCAATGCAAGAAACCATCTTCGCAATGCTAACAGAAATAACAGAACGGGCAATGGCTTTTACAGGGAAAAAAGAACTCTTGTTAATTGGAGGGGTAGCAGCAAATAAAAGGCTCACCGCAATGCTGGATATAATGTGTAAAGAAAGAAAAGCTGCATGCAGGGCAGTTCCAATGTACTATGCTGGAGACCAAGCAGCAATGATTGCTTGGCAGGCTATGCAGGAAAAAGAGAATGCAAAAAATCCAGAAGAAATCGATATTAATCCGCGTTGGAGGGTAAACCAGAAGCTATGAGCGGTATGCCCGTATGGTTGCAAAACTACAGGTGCATGGAGCTTTGTGACACTCATGGCAGTTATTTCGAAATAAGTTGGAAAGCTCAAAGGCAAGGTTAACACGAAGGGAATTAAAGATTCCAACCAAACATGAAAAATAGTCTGCAGCCTCCATCATAATTTCTTGAAAAGTCTCAGGAGCACGATTGCTGCGATACGCCCATAAGGCCTCAGAGAACTCACCAAGTTCTTCCGCAAGATGAACCCCCGCATGGTCAAGAGAGCGCAAAGAAGAAGGGTAAATTTCATTAAACATCCTTTGAAAACCAGAAAGGTTCTTTGGTCTTTTTGAAGCATCAAAAGATACTTCTCGGCGATGCTCAGGTTTGATTTCTTTACAGGAGCATGGGCAAGAGTTACAATAAGAACAGACATAAGGAAAACGCTTCCAGACTTCATCTTCAAGGTCTATCTTCAACCTAATAAGGGTAGACATAAACCAACCGAAAGAGATAAGTAGATTTTTTTTAGTGCGGTCAATGTCGCCTTTACGTATGCCCTTTAAACTGCGCATGGCAAATCTTTGGATATTGTTGATCATTTCAGCCAATTCAAATTGACGGTTATTTGGTAGCTCGTAAACTTCTTTGATAAACAATTGAAATTGCTGAAGGCTCATATCTGGAAGCAAGGTAGGCATAAAAAGAGACCATTTAACATATATAAAAGAATTTCTGTGATTCCTTAATAGGGAGCCTAAATATACAATAAAACAGCCTTAAAGATATAAAGTAAAAAATAAGGCAGGAATAGATGATAGTAAAGACAAAAGAAGAGAACTATCGTTTACTGCAAGGGGGCATGTTTGGCAATCACCTTCGAATGTGGGATTCTTTTAAAGAGATTGTAAAAAGCGGCTATACGGGAAGTGTCTCAATAAGGTACAAAGGAAAAGGGGGTGGAGGAGAAGCGTTATATGAAGTCCCATTTGATAAAATTTGGCAAAGGCAAGAAGAAATAATAAAAAGGGGGGCTGAAAAAGATTTAATAACATTTAACGAAAGTGCACCAGATAGAAGACTGACACTCCAAGGTGAGCTTGAGACAAGTATTCGCCATTATCTCCTAGAGTATTCAACAGATAAGGTAGGAATGAGAGAAGCGCTAGGAAATTTTAGAAAAAGAGCGGAAGGGCTAAAAGCAAGAATGATGTTAGAGCTGTTTCTGACACCGTCAAGTTACCAAGACATGATGGCCCTAATAGAGCTGTTTCCTGATTGCATTATTGAGTTTAGTGCTTATGAAATCTGTCTGGGAAACATACCGGGAAGAAACGCAGTTATCTGGGAAGTAAGGGATTACTGAATAAGAAACTTTTAAAATAGAAGAAAAAGAAAAATCGCATGAACATCCTAGGAATAGAAATAGAAAGGATAAATCATGACTGCTTTAAAATAAGAAGTAAAGAAGGAAAAATAATCTACATTGATCCTTTTAAAATAGAAAAAGAAGAAAAGGCAGATGTAATTCTAATCACCCACGAGCACTATGACCACTGCAGTATTGAAGACATCAATAAAATCGTAAAGGAAAATACAGTAATCGTCGCAACGCAGGATTGTGTGAGTAAACTAATGAGGTATGAAAATAACAAAAAGAAGATTGTAAGACCAAAAAGTAAACTCCGAATAGAAGGCCTAAAAGTGGAGGCATATCCTGCATACAATACAAACAAATTCAGGTCCAAGGGGATACCATTTCATCCAAAAGAAGATGAAAAGGTCGGGTACCTTATAACAATAGATGGCAAGAGAATCTATCACTGTGGTGATAGTGATTTTATTGAAGAAATGAATAATCTTGACATTGACATCCTCCTTATCCCTGTAAGCGGGACATATGTTATGACCGCAGCAGAAGCAGCAGAGGCGACAAAGAAAATAAAGCCAAAGATAGCAATACCAATGCACTATGGAAGTATTATAGGGTCAAAAGAAGATGCAGAAAAGTTCAAGAGTTTGGTAGAAAAAGAAAGTATAAAAGTAGAGATTATTTAGAAACTGGGCAGTGTTCTTCTAAGAATTCTTTCTTTATAAAGTCTGGAACAGCCCCATAACTAATATAAGACCGGTAAATGAAAAGCTTATAAGCTAATAAAATAAAAAGTACAAAATGCATGATATTCTCTTTCCGCATAGCAAAGTAAGAGAAACACAGCTCCAGCTCATTCAGGACATAAAAGAAGCGCTCGAGAAAAGAGAACATATACTGATTCACGCGCCAACAGGAATAGGAAAGACAGCAGCAGCGCTGGCACCAGCACTTGCCGTTGCAAAAAAGGAAAATAAGACAGTCTTCTTTCTTACAAACAGGCACACACAGCATAAGATAGTTCTGGAAACAGTAGAGAAAATAAAACAAAGGCACAGTACAAGATTAAAGGTTGCAGATTTCATAGGAAAAAAATGGATGTGTCTGCAATCAGGAGTGGCAGATTTGTCTGCTGCAGAGTTTAGTGAATACTGCACATCGCTTGTAGAAAGAAAAGACTGTGAATTCTACAGCAACCTAAAGGAAAAAGGAAAGGTGTCTTCAAGCGCAAAAAGCGTATTAAAAATATTAGAAACAGATACTAATGACGTTGAAAAAGTAAAAGAAGTGTGTAAGGTAAAAAAAGTATGCCCCTACGAGATAACAGCAATGCATGCACAGAGTTCGGACATAATCATTGCAGATTACTTCCACATATTCAACGAGAACGTAAGAAATAACCTTCTTGGAAAGATAGGTAAAGACCTTACAAAAGCAATAATTATAATAGATGAAGCGCACAACCTACCTGCAAGGATAAGAGACCTTCTTACAATAAGCATCTCGTCATTCAGCCTGGAAGCAGCAAGAAAAGAATGTGAATCCTTAGGCTACAAAGAGATAGCAGAGACAGTAAAAGAAATTGGGCTAGCGCTTGAAGACCTGAGTAAAAAGCTGGGTCTTGATAAAAATGAAGTTCTCATAAAAAAAGGTGAGTGGGGAGACAAAATAGAGAAGATAGGCAACAAAGACCAGCTAGTAGGAGACCTCGACTTTGTTGGAGAGCAGACCCTTGAATTGAAACAAAAAAGCTTTACAAAGACCCTGGCAGAGTTTCTCAATACATGGGGAGGTGAAGATGAAGGATTTGCACGCATTCTCCAGAGGACCTATAGAAAAGAAAGGCCTCAGTACACTCTCACCTACCGATGCCTTGACCCAGCACCGCTACTAAAGAAAATAGCATCGCAGGCAATGATTATAGGAATAAGCGGAACGCTAAAGCCAGCAAAGATGTACGCAGACCTGCTTGGGATAAATGCGGTAATAAAAGAATACAAAGACCCGTTCCCAAAAAAGAACAGGCTAAGTATTGTTGTGCCAAAAACAACAACAAAATACTCCATGAGAAATACAAAAATGTATCAAGAGATAGGGCAGCTTACATCACAGATAATAAAAGAAATACATGGAAACTGTGCAGTATTTTTCCCAAGTTATCAGATAAGAGATGATGTATATCAGGAGCTAACAAAACATTGCCACAGGACAATGCTTCTTGAACAGCAGGGAATGACAAAAGAAGAGAAAGAAGAGCTTATTGAAAAGTTCAAAGGGTACAGGAAAATCGGGGCTGTGCTCCTTGGGTCAAATGCAGGGTCCTATGCAGAAGGGATTGACCTTCCAGGAGATCTTCTAAAGGGAGTGCTTATTGTCGGCCTGCCGTTAGGAAAGCCAGACTTAGAAACAGAACAGCTCATAAAATACTATGATAAAAGGTTCAAAAAAGGATGGGAATATGGTTACACTGTCCCGGCAATAACAAAGACTATCCAGGCAGCAGGAAGGTGCATAAGAAGCAAAAAAGACAAGGGGGTTGTTGTGTTTATTGATGAGAGGTACGCATGGCAAAATTACTTAAAATATCTTCCAAAAGAATGGAACATAACAATTTCAAAATACCCTGAAGTAAGGATAAAAAGATTCTTTAGTGAAATCAGCGGTCTGCCTGCTGACGCCGGAAACTTGAAGCAAGATCAATAATGTACTTCCCGTCTTCAAGCCTGTAAACAAGTGGTTTTCCCTTGAAAAGTTCAACAACATCAAGCTGGTATTTGCCAGGGCTTAAAACCCGGATTGATTCAAGATCCAAAATAACAGGCTTGGTCTGGTCTTCAATCCCAAGAATATCATAAACATCCTGCTCCATCGTGTCCTTGTCTTTCTTCGTAAGGGTAGCAACAAGCTCTTTTGCCTCTTCAACCTCATGCTTTTTAACAAAGAAGAAAAATTTCCCACCGCATTTGCAACCCTCAAGCAATTGGGAAGAACCATCGGGATACAGGTTTCCACAACGAACACATTGGTGAGGCATACCTACCTTCGTGAGTTTCGGCGCTTACGGCGACGAATACTCTCTGTAATAACCTGAACTTTATTAGGATCACGACGAATCTCTTTAATAATTGTAGCAGGCCCAATAACTGTAAGACCCTGGCGGTCACCAAGAAGAAAACCAATGAGGCTATGCCTCAGTTTGCTGATAAGGTTATCATTATGACTGCTTCCAGGATAAATTGTACAAAGCTCAATACCTTTAAAATCCTTTGAAACATCTTCCATAGTGCGTTGAATAAGCTCTGTCTCTTCAGTAGGGCTTAGCCGCCCTTCAAGAAGGACAATTTTATCTTCCTTCACAAGAGCAAGGAGTCTGCGAATTCTGGAAGAAGATGGAAGGTGTTCTACCTCAGCACGTGGAATGAATTGTAAAGTAAGCACAGTACATCAACCTCCTATCGCACAAGCTTAAAAAGAGCCTCATAAAAAGCCTCAATGTTCTTGCCTCTTAAAGCACTAATACCAATAATATTGTATTGTGGAAATGCATTCTGAATACGTCGCAGATTTGAACTCCTCACATCAACCTTGTTACCAACAACAAGAACAGGAATATCACGGGCAGCAAGGTTTCCAATAATTGTTAAATTAACTTGACTATATGGATCCTTCGTAGAGTCAAGTACAACAATTACACTATCCATGTCATCAAGCCACTTAATAGCCTCAATAACACCTTTTGTTGCTTCTTTCGCCCGTTGTTTTGCATCCTTTGCACTCATATTATACTTGAGAAAATCTTCATAATCAATTTTGGTTGCAATTCCGGGAGTGTCAACCAAGTTGAAACTAAGAAAACGCCCGCGCGACTTCATTTCAATCTTCTCTTTAATAACAACTTCCCTTGTTTCATGAGGAATACGTGAAGCAATGCCCATCTCCTCACCAATCCAGTCTTTACATATGCGGTTTGCAAGAGTGGTCTTCCCTGAGTTTGGTGGTCCATAAAGACCAAGCTTCACATGACGCCTACGGCGAAAAAGAAAACTAAGGCGACGCAAAAAGCCAGTCAGCATCGTCATCATATAGTTAAGAAAAAAGAAGAGTATTATTAAAGATTTCGCTTCTTTATCATTAGGACTTTAACCCTAGAGATAGTCATTTTGATAATTAGAATACTTTTCTTTTAATGTTGATGATAAGTCTTCCTCCTCTTTAAAAGAAAGTACAATAAAAATCCATTAACAATTAAGCTAATAGCTAAAACAATACGTCCAAAATCAAAAGAGGGGCTATCTGAAACAATAGGATTCGCCTCTTTACCTCCAACGCAGCCGGTATTATTAACAAATATGCCCCTATTTGGACAAATACACTCCTTAGAAACACCAAAGCCCCCTCCACTAGAAATACAATGGTAGACCGTACAGGCTTCAAGAACATCTGAAAAAGCATTAACAGGACCTATAGTAACTGTGAAATTCTCGGGTCTGGGATTAAAATGAGCAGCATCCCCTGCAAAGTAATAGCGGCACTCGCCAGTATCAGGATTGGTAATGTAAACCGGAGGGCTAAACTGGGCAAGAGCAAAAGGAATAAGAAAAATAAAGATAGCCAGAACCTTTCGAAGCATAGGAAACAGAAAACTAGGATATTTTTAAAGATTACTCTCCTTCCCAGAGCCAAAGGCGAAATACTTTTGGATTCTGGCTTGCCAAATCAGCAGAGAGAAGCACGTCATCAACAAAGACCGACTTATCCGGAGATGTAGAAATAAGGCAATTAGTAGTGTCACAAATCTTAAATCCATAAGTGTACCCCGGAGGAAGATTGTCTAGAATAAGCTGACGCATAGCATCAGAATTCTCGCACAGCGGATCAGAAACAACACACCCGCGAAGAGTGTCATTAACAAGAATCTGGTTCAATATAAATTCCTGTGAGCTTTGAACAACATAAGGGGTCTCAGGGGAAGAAATCTCACGCCTTGGAAGAAGTGTAAAAATGAATATAAGGACAAGGACAGCAGCAATAATTGCCTCA
The DNA here is from genome assembly GCA_018303365.1 of Candidatus Woesearchaeota archaeon. Lineage (GTDB taxonomy): Archaea > Nanobdellota > Nanobdellia > SCGC-AAA011-G17 > JACPNG01 > JAGVYI01. Next base: position 41,913 of record JAGVYI010000016.1, on the reverse strand, counting down.
AGTGTTCTAAGATACCCTGAGCGATTGGAGAAAATCATTGTTGATCCTCCAGAACAGAAAGGCGTAGAGAAACATCTTCTCTGCACTTCTCACGAAAAGAGTCCAGAGTAATTTTTTCGCATTCTTCTAATTTCAAAGAAAAAAGAGCATCGCGGTAATACTTCTCATTGTGTTCAAGAGATTCAAGTGGTGGAGTATCATAACCCTCAAAAAAAGAAAAGCAAGCCCCTCGAAGTGAAACCCCCTTAGATGAAACAAGAACCTCTGTCAGGGAATCGCATAAAGAAGGATCATCTTTTTTTATTGCACTAAGATAAGAAACCCAAGCCTTGCACGAATCAGAGCACGTGGTATCCTGCCCTTTCAAGGAAAGGCAGGCCTCGCTAAGACCAGCATCGTCAATGCGTTCGCAAGGAATTTGTGTTCCATTAGGATAAACAGTGGCGCTATGGATGCTCTCAAAAGTGCGTGCTAAAGGGTCAGTAAAAAGAAAATGTTCTTCAGTAATGTTGGGATTACCCAAAATAAAATGAATGCAAGAGCGGCGCAAAAAAGGATCATCAATGCTAGAGCAACCCCCAACATCTTCTTCTAAGATAGACTGATTAAAGGTTTTCTGGTCATCAGGAAAAAAATAACGATATCCAAAATAAGCGCCTATTCCTAAGAGTATAAGAACGATTAAAAAAAAGAGAGTAGACCCTTTTTTTGAAAAAACACCATCTCTATCCCAAAACAAAAAAGTCATTTTCAATATCTTTCTGTTGCAAACCTCCCATTTGTTGGTCGCGAAGACTGCTTATAACGACAAAAACTTCCGGCATTGCCTCCCACACTCCCTCCCTGCCCATTATGGGGTGGGTCTGTTGAACTGGTACGAAGGCGCAAAAGAGAATCTCCCCCATTACCCCCCACACGTTCATAGCACGCATCATTACACCAGTAAGGTTCAGAGGCGCGGCCTCCATTACCACCATAAGTAGTAAAAGAGGAGCTGCCTGAAATAGTCTGACTATTGATATCAACAATTGCATTTCCTCCATAATAGCCATTAAGGCACCCATCAAAAGAGTTCCCGGCGCGCAGAGTAAAAGGAGAAGTATAAGAAAAGCTGTTTGTTGCTTGAATGGAAACAAGGGCGCTGCCTCCAGAAGAGACAGAAAACCCAGACCCAGCAGTAAGTGTAACAGGCCCCTCAGAAGTATAAGAATTCCCTGAAAAGCTCAAACGCGCTTCTCCACCCTGTGAATTAAGCACTGCCCCAGAATCCCAACAGGTATAAGCACGGCAAACACCGCTTCGCGCTTGGCCAGCAGCAATAACAAGTTCCCTTTTTTGGGATAGTCTGTTTGCAGATATGCTCATAACACCCGCACCTGAGGAGTAACCGCCGATACCGCCTTGAAGGTTTACTGGCCCAAGAAAAGAAACATCTCCGCCATTGCTCAAAGAAACCTCTGCAGATCCACCGCGCCCAAAAACAGAAGTTCTATAATAAGAACTATAACCGCTGGTGCCATCCCCACCCTCTAAATTAAAAGAAGAAGTAAAGGTAATAGAAGCTCCACTGCCGCTGCCACGAAAAGTAGCACTCCCGCCGGTCCCAGGTTCACCGACACATGCAGGAGAAGAAGCATCTCCTCCTTGAACAACAACAGACCCAATATTTAAAGAGCTAGACTCAAAGGAAACATCAGCACTGCCACCATTATAACCGCTACATCCAAAAGAACTAATGCCGCTATTGGCTCCTGAAGCCCCAATAACACTCAAAGACGCAACGTTTCCATTTTGGGCATTCCTGAATATCACAGAAGCCCTGCCTCCAGGACCTCCAGAACCAGAACGAACATTAACAGCCCCTGTAGATACAGCACTGGCATCTAAAACAAGAGAGGAATCTCCTCCGCTTCCCCACCAGCAAGCATCATTCCACCCGCATTCATAGCGACCCCTTCCTCCTTGAAGGGCATAAGGGCCAGAACCAGTAATCTCTCTGCCGCGAATAGTAAGATGTGGAGAAAAAGTATTGCTCTCAACAGCACCGTTATTTTCAAAAAATGCATCAACAGTAATAGCAACATTGTCTCCATCAAGAATAATTTTCCCGCCAGGATAAATACGAACAAAACCATATTCATAATTGCCGGAAGTAAAGCGCTTGACCCCACGAATCTCAAGAGGAGAGCGTACGCACTGACCCGTCTCAGTGCAAACCCTGTCTGGGCCGCAGGGAGTATTAGCAGGATAGGTGGTACAGGTCGCACCATTAGGAGAACAGCTTTGCACACGCTGGCAAACACCGCAATTAGCTAAAGTCCTATCTGTAAAAACAGAACAATCAGGGGCGGTATTTGGATCTCGGCAGTCAAGAAGCCCCTCACAGCGATTGGAAGTTAAGTCGGAGTAATCCCGTAAAACACAGCTCGCACTGCCGCTTGCAGAGTTGTCTCCAACAACGCTATATCCATCAAGGTTATCGCAGTCAATAGTGCCGCACGAGGCATCATCAGAAGGTGCCTGGCGGCACGCACCTGAAACACACTGCGAGCACAGCCCCATGCAATCTGTACCATCTAGAGCAACAGAGCAAGAACCCATAGTGGTCCCAGAGCACCCGCTCTCTTGCTGGCATTCACTACAGCTCACACCTGATGACTCTCCGCGACCAGAAACAGGACAATCATCCTCGGAAACCTGTGTACATGCCCCAGCACCATTGCAAACAGACTGGATAGAAGCGCGCCCATAGCAAACACCGCCGACAAACCCAAAGTAATAATCACTGCAGTCAACATCTTTGCATTGGTTAAGAGGATCACTGCCAAAAGAGACTGCTTCACATTGGCCGTTAACACAACTGTTGCAAACCCCACAATCTTCATCAACAGCGCATATAATCTTTGTAGGCTCACCAAAAAACCCAGCTTGAATATTCACAAGAATTGGTGTGCGCGTACCATTTGGGTCAAGAAGAATATCTCTAAACTCCTTAACAAAAACATCTGATTGAAAAGTAGGGTCTTGTCTGGCATAGCGAAAAATAATGTCATCAAAAGTATAGCGAAATGTGTCAGTCTGCGCAATTTGAATAAGAAACTCTCTGTCCGAAGGAATTCCCCAAGTTTCTTTAAGTGCATCATAATCCTGCTCAATTGTACGAAGTCTTGAAAGGTCAAAACCGCGCTCTATTCTGGTAACTCCAAAGTCATAAGAAAAGTTTAAGCCAGCAAAAAGAACAAATGTGTTCTCCAAATTAGAAGACAAATAAGTTGTGTCGTTTGCATGGAGAATATAAAACACATTTGTCTTGCGTGGGTCTAAAAACCCGTCAAAGCGAAGTGTACGGTCCCTGCCATCCCCTGAAATTTGAGTCGGGACAACAGCGCTCAAAGAGTCAACAACAACAAACTCTTCATTCTCTCCCTCAAATGGAAAGCCCCCACCATCAAAAGTGAAAGTAATCTGGTAATCTCCAGCACGCTGCTCAGTGGAATTAATAAAAATTGGAGTCTTTTCAAGTTCGTTGGAAAATTCACTTCTAAGGTTTGACTCGACAGTTTGCACAAGCGCCTGATGGCTTGTAAAAGTCTCAACTCCAGGTCTTAAAAAAACAACAATGCTGAGGACAAGGACAAGAAAGATGCCAATACTAATAGCCCAGTCAATATGGCTTACACCTCTTTTAAACATCAAAAATACAAAAAGAAAAGAGGCTTATAAGCTTTTTGTGAATATTAAACCGATAGAATTTATTGTAGTACTGTTATTGAATTATCTGTTACTCCGGTTATTGTAATATCTCTTCCTAATAAATGATTTATCGTAACTGGATTTTGGGGGGATGCTGTTCTTAGCCTTGAAAGGTCAAGAGAACGGGAAGTGTATGCTATAGAATCAACATCTACTTCCATAAATATCCTCCTTCCATAATCATTCTCTGAACTAGACAGACTGGTTTCTAGGCTTGGACTGTCTCTTGAAAAAGTAAGTAGTCCATAATTGCTATCCGAAAATAATGGATTATTGCCTATGGACCCCCCCAGTGCAATTTCCTTTCGTTGTCTAAGTGAAGGAGAAGTTATCTCAATAATCCCCCTAAGTTGTTTGCTTGGAACTTCTAAGGATATTTCATCAGAAGCCCCATTGCCGCGTGGATTTTTTATGACAACACCATACAACGTTCGAAGGTCTGCATCTATTGCCCCTATATTCAAAGAGTAAAGAGCAACTCCGGTATTAGGGTCGTCAGACTGCCACACCAATTCTCCAGACTCTTCATAACCACGTGTGCTACCAAGAGAAGAAAAACCGCGTCCACCACTAGCACGGAACAAAGCTGAAATAACATCAACAGGAGAATTAATGTGCAAAGAGTATAAGTCACCAGACCCACTCATCAAATCAAGTCGCAAATCATTGGACCAATCATTGGAGAGTGCCACTTTTGAATTCGCTAAATCACTAAAGAATACAAAACCCCTACTCCCCTTATAGAACAAGTTTATCTTATTAGAATCTAAATCATCTATAACTAAAGCAACATAATTTGTAACAACGTGGGATGCAGAAGAATGCAAGTCAATACTTTGGGTATTACTACTAATGGTAATAACATTTCGGGCTATATAAGTTGAAAATCTTCCTCCAGCACCACTCAAATCAATATTCTCCTCAAAGGATATAGTATAATTATCTATGTTCTCGTTTAAACCAACAATATCAGCAAAACAAATGGTAATATAATTATTTGGAAGGTTTGTACACTGTCTAACCCCAATAGCACTAGAAACACCAGTATCCCTATCGGACACACCCCTATATTTCCAATCATTTTCAACACCAAGAGTAGGATTACTTGTAGTTAAACCTTCTAAATTCCAAACCCATTTTGGATTATTTTTATTTTCTCCAATAAAAGCATCGCCATCACGATAAGTCACAGTCCCTACTTTGGTTATGCCAGAAATAATATCAACCTTCTGTATCTGCCACATGCCTCCATCAACACCGCTTCGACACTGTGAGGTTCGACAGCCGCACTTCCATTCATTATTCACATACTGGCAGGTATAGGCAACAACAGAATACTCTCCAGGGACAAGGTTTAAGCTATTAAGATCAAAAGAAGCCTCTCTTGCAACCCAATTATTAAATACCTTCTGCTGTGGAAACTCAAACCCCTTCCACTGCCTGACATTATGATCCCATATATAACCCCACTTATAGACAAAAGTTGCCTTAACATTTATTGTATTATCAGAAGAATCAAGCAAGTTCTCATGCTGACTGGAAAACAAATTCCAAGGAACACCGAACCCCTGCGGAACAGTGTTGCCAAAGCTGTAGGTGGCATAACCAGTCGCACCGGTGCTAAATATCCACAGCAAAGCAAGGGAGGCAAAAGAAAGAACAAGAAGGATTGGAATGTAAAGCTGGTGATGGTAAAACTTAAAAGAAGGCTTCTTCTTTGATCTCTTTTTCATTAAAATTAATGTTTAATGGGTTATTAATAAATGTTTTGCTAAATCCCGCCCTTCGCAGTTGTAATAATAAGCGTTGCAAGAGTCATCAAAACAAGAGAATGCAAAAGACCGCGCTTCACGCTTCCTTCAGAGAACGCACCAATCATAACTCCCGAAAAAAAACCTTGTACAAGAATAAGACTAAAAAAAATGCTATCTATGTCAGCACGCTTTCCTTCACCGAAAATAGCACCTGTACCAAGAGAACCAGCAAGCTCTGAGCCGCCTTGGCCAAGACCTTTCAAATTAGAAAACTGTGGAAAAAGCCAGAGCTGCAAAACAAGCATTATTGCAATGAAAATAAAAAAAACAATATAACCCTGGACTATTTGCGAGTACGTTCCGCTTTTCCTCTCCTGCTTGATTTTCTTTACGTACATCACAGAATCAGTAACAGAATCAAGAACATTTTCTATATCACCGCCAGCCTTGCTCGCTTCAATAACAATAGAAACAGACCTGCTGATCACAGCATTTCGAGTATCCTTTGCAAAGGTCAAAAGAGCCTTTTCAACAGGAACACCCCACTCAACCTGGTGAGAAAGCTTTCGAACATATGGTGTAAGAGCGCCATAGTCCTCACCAGAAGCTTGAATAATAGCCCTGGGAATTGAAAGACCGGATTTGGCAGTGCTGACAAGATTGCGAACAAACTCAAGAAATTTTGTATCAATTTCCTTCTGACGGTTCTGTTCACGAAAAAAGTCAATCCAGAACTGAAGCCAGCCAATATTGATAGAAACAATAATAATAGCAATAAACCAGCGGGTAGAGCGAAGAAACAAGACATCTAGAACTAGTAAAACCAAAGCAAGACTGATGCCGACAAAATATTCTTTCTTGAAATTAATCATTCTAAACTGCTAAATTTTAAAAATGCTAAAAATCCGAGGTTGATAAGAGGAAGGATAACAAAAGTACCGATAGTGGCAAGAGTGCCGATCGCAACCCCGCCGACAGAACCGCCAAGTAGATTTAAGATAGCAAGGACAATAAAAAAGAAAAGGGGCCCGCCAATTGATAGGCTAATGTAAATATCAGAATAGGTTGATAGGCTCTCGATAAACTTCTTGCGCTCAAGACGATATGTTACCATCAGGTCCTCAGACTTTGAATCAAGAAACTCCTTCATGCTGCCGCCACTTTCAATTGTTGTTGCCATACCCCCGAAAAAGTCGCGAATATCCCTCGAGCCAGTACTGTCAGCAACAGAGCGAAGAGCAGTGCTTAGGTCATATCCAAAAAGGTTCACAGCGTTTAGAACCCGCTTAAATTCTGGATGAACCCCTTTATACTCATCTGAGGTTGCAATAAGGTTGAACATAGAAGAAGGATGGGCTCCGCTGCCTCCAACAGCAGCCATATGGATAACTGCAAATGGAAGGTCATTTTTTAACTTTCTCTGACGCGAAGAAACCAAAAAAGAAGGGTATTGGTAAGCAAGAAAAAGAGCAAGTCCAGCACCAAAAAGGCTTAGAAGAAAAGTGTTAAGAAAGCCGGTAATTGAGAATCCAAATAAAAGAAGCAGAAGAATAAAAAAAACAGGATAAGAAGCTAACCCAACAAGTAGAATAATGCTGACATATGTCTTTGAAAGAATTGGAAAATCAGAAGCGCGTAGGACCTTAAACAAACTCTTGAAATATTGCGGATATTTTTTTATAAGATTTAGCGAAACAGATTCAAAAATAGAATTAGCAAACTGTCCAAATGGGCTTGAAGAATAAAGAACATACTCATCTTTCAAATCCCCTTTGTGCTTCTTGCGAAAAGCAACATAGCGCGAAAGAGTCTCTTTGTCAACAAACGAAGATGTGTCTGCCATAATTAAGAAATCCCGAACCTGGAAAGAACCTCCTTAGAAGATTTATAGTACTGGTGAATAACTTGCTGAACTTCGGAAAATCCAAAAATTTTCTGCTCATATAGTTTGAAAAGAAGCTTTGCCCTGCGTGAAAACTCAAGATTCAGCTCCTGCAGGTTGATGCCTTGCTGGGTAACAACCTTTTGAAAGACATAGCTTCCAGTACGGAAATAAAATTTGTCGCTGCGTGGATCCCTGACAAAGGGTACGTTAGTTTTCACCTGTCCGTCTGGATAAACCTTGATAATTTCAGAAATATCGCGAATCCGGCGAACATCTTTGCCGCCAACCTTTGCATGAACTAAAACGCAGACAGCATCAATAGATTCAACAAGTGCGGGAGATAAATTAATAGGCTCAGTCATTAGACGCCTGACCATGGACTCAACAGACTCCGCATGCATTGTTGCAAAAGAAGGATGGCCAGAACTTGCCCCTTGGATAAGGACAAAGGCCTCTTTGCCACGAATCTCTCCAACAATAACATAATCAGGACGCTGGCGAAAACTCTCACGAAGAAGGTCGAATAAAGTAACCTCTCCCCTTTTCTGACCAGTGGACGAAGCAAGACCAATCCCTTCTCTGGCAATGCTTGGAAGCCAGTTTTCATGCTCAAGTTGCAGTTCTTTTGTATCTTCAATAGAGACAATACGGGCAGCAGGCGGAATAAAAAAAGCAATAGCATTCAAAAATGAAGTCTTTCCAGAGCCGGTCCCGCCAACAACCATGATATTGGTACCGTTTTCAATAAGAATCCAAAGATATGCTAGAATCTCGGGAGAAACAGTACGAAAATCAACAAGTTTTATTGGAGTCCATGGCTCACGCGAAAACTTCCTAATAGTAAAAGTCGGTCCTCTGCTTGAAACATCAGAGGAATAGACTGCATTTACACGGGAACCATCAGGAAGCCTGCCGTCAAGAAGGGGCGTTGCATATGATACATACTTCCCTGTTTTCTGTGCAAGCTTTTCAACAAAACTTGCAAGAGGCTGGTTTGAAGGAAAAACAATATTTGTTCGCAAATTCTGATACTTGCGGTGAATAATATAAAGGGGCGTTTGGGAGCCGTTGCATTCAATATCCTCAATATAATAATCATGCATAAGTGGCTCAATCTCATTAAGGCCGACAAAGTCGCGGTACATATAGTACATAAACTTCAAGAAAGTTTCTTTTTTTATACGTAGGTGAAACTCAGAGAGTAAAACCTGCAAATTTTTCTCAAGGTAAGAAATAATGATCGTCTCGTCTTTGATGTTTACAAAGCTAATGTTGATAAGCTCGCGAATACCATCCTCAAGGGTTGAAAGCATTTCTTTTTCTTCAGAAGAGAGTTGAGGCTCTTCAACCTCATAGACAAGCTCGTGAGATGGAGCATCCCAGTAAATGTGAACTAAAGCATAGGGTGCAAGCAATGGGTAGCGGACATCAACCTTTGAGACATCTGTAAAGTCTGGAAGCTGTGCTGGAGGTTTATCACCTTCAAGAGAAAAAACAGGTTTTTGTTGAGAAGAAGATTGCACTGAAGAAGGGGGTTGTTGCGGTTGATTCTCTTTCTTTTTACTAAAAAGACCAAGTTCCACAGCATCACCCTCTTTTGACTAAGATTATAAAAAATAAGGGCTTATATAATTTTCTGTTAAATCTAAGTTAGATAAGACACAGATATTTTTAATAAGAATTTTAATCTATTCTAATCCAATTAATTGTCTATTGTATCTATCTAAGTATATGCTTTCCAATTCTTCTTGTGAACAAATATTTCCGTCCCTTTCTAAACCCACCCACTCTACACAATTCTTTATCTCATCTCCCATAATACTCTCCCATATCTTTGGTCCATTGATATTTCCAATTCTCTACTTTGAGGGTCTCCAACATCAAGAGTTCCTTGATAAATATCCGTTGCTCCAAACCTATGTAGCAATTCATGCACCATGTTATGCCAACCAACAGGGCGATAATGAGAACTTCCCAATCTATTATACAGAGGTCTATAAGGATTCCCTTCTGGAAGTTTACGACAATCTATGAAATAATCGTCAGTGACATCCTCCCCGTACTAAAGTACTGGGATTTCTGGTGAAAGAGTTAATAAAATTTAACCAGAAAGGTATATCAGAGGTTTTTTCCTAAGCAACCCTTAAAACAATCGTGGGTCGACCATTGGCATAGGTTCCATTATTTTCAATAGAAAGACTATAAGTTCCAGAAAAAGGATTGGAAAAGTCTGAAACCATGAAAAGGTCATAGAGATTCAGGTAATCAAGCCACAGATTAACCTTATACTCATCAGAAATAGGAGTCTCATCAAGGCGAAGAAACAGTACTCCTTCCTGAAGTGTAAGACTGGGCTCTGCAAGTTTGTTGCTTGTTGTCATGCTCCAGGAAAGTCTGTCTTGGTCAGAATCAAAAACAAGCTCTCCCGCATCAATGTTAACCGGACTTACATAGCGCTTTGAGCCTGTGCCTTCAGAAGCAACAGTTCGGATGTTTTTATCAAGGACAAAAAGAATGTCCTTTGTTTGCGCAACAGTATTGCGGTCTCGTATTTTGTTAATAAGAGGGATGCCGGCAGCAAGAACAATTGTGATAAGTATAAGACCCAAAGCCAAGTAAAGAACTGCAGAAACCCAAACCTCACCCAGCTTCATAATGACCCTTCAGCAACCAAGAAGACCATCTCCAAGAACAGCTCCGAAAGAGTCAACATTGGTTGAACACGTAACAGATTTGCCAGAGATAGTAACAACAGGGATAAGTTCAACTTGGCGAACAGGACCATTAGGAATAGTAACCTCATCAGACTCTATGTTAAAAGAAGAAATGCCATTGCCATTATTAATAAATGTAAGGGTCTCTTGAGCAACATCACTCTCACTCCTATAAAATCTAGAGATAAACCGATCAATATCTCTGGAACCATCATTTTTGACAGTCACGCGAACAATATTATTTCCTGCATCGCAGGCATTAGAAATGCTAAATAGTACTTCTTGAGCACAGATAATCTGGGTGTTTGAAGATTCCGTTGTCTGTTCCTGAATATTTCTTGTAAACGAAGTGCTAAAATTAATAATAAGAACACCAAGTGCCACGGTAAAACCAAGAATCAAGACAGTAGCAATAAGTGGTGAAATACCCCTCTTTTGGTAAAACATAAATGAAAGATTATATGGGAATATATAAATATTTCGAAAACTATGGAGAACTTCTAACTCCAATTCTGCTTACATGAGATTCAGTACCATATATCTTAATCCACACATTGTAGTAACCTTCCTCTGGCCGATAACTACCACCCTCCCTAGGACGAACAATAGTTGAAGGTCTAGTTAACAGTGTTGCTCGAGAAAATAAAGAGTCACTGCTAAGTATCCAGGGATCATCCCCTGCAGGAGGAAGACGCTGCGTGTTCTGACCTCCAACAGGAAAACAATCTCGTTCCTCATAATCACTTGAAAAAGACCCCGCATAACAGGTATTGATTTCAATTGCAGCATCTTCAAGACCATTTCTTGAAGCAATTCCTGTAGCTATAATCTGGAGGGTAACTGATTGGCCTTCGATCATTTGGGCCGGATATATAGTAAAATCAGCCGAACTAGGAGACCTGTCCGGCCTGCTATCCTCAACCTTAAAATTATAGACTTGAGATTCAATACCATTCAACACAAACCTAACTCGATATTCACCCTCTGGAGGGGTTGTGCGCCCAAAAAGGGAATTGAATCCCCCTGTACGATCCCCACTCCATCTTGCAACTGTCGCGTTGAAGTTATTCCATCCTCTCGTCGTTCCTCTAAAAAATCTCCAATTACTAGAATTTAGAATCATGTTATTTCCCTCAACGTTTGGTTCACAACTAGGATTAACAGTGGCATCACAATACAACACTTTGTAATGTATTCCCTCTAAGCTAGAAACACCCCAGACATTTATAGTTAAATAGTATAAATCGCCTCTATATATGGTTTGGCTATGGGGAACATCTAGCTCAATATTCCTTGGAATTTCAGCATTTGGACCAAGAGAAGAACCAGTAACTCTTACCTTCTGCAACTGCCACATACCACCATCAACACCGTTTCGACACTGTGAGGTTCGACAGCCGCACTTCCATTCCTTATTCACATACTGGCATGTATATGCAACAACAGAATATTCTCCAGCAGTAAGACCAAGACTGTTAACATCAAAAGAAGCTTCTCTTGCAACCCAATTATTAGACACCTTTTGCTGTGGAAACTCAAAGCGCGTCCATTGGCTGCCATCCCACACATAGCCATACTTATAGACATAGTCTGCCTGGGCAGTAATCATTCCGTTTGATGAGCTTATTATATTCTCATGCTGTGAAGAAAATACATTCCACGGAACTCCAAACCCCTGCGGAACAGTGTTGCCGAAGCTGTAGGTGGCATAACCGGTTGCACCTGTGCTAAATATCCAAAGCAAAGCAAGGGAAGCAAAAGAAAGAACAAGAATGATTGGAATGTAAAGCTGGTGATGGTAAAACTTGGAAGAAGGCTTCTTCTTTGACCTCTTTTTCATTGAAATTAATGTTTAATGAGTTATTAATAAATGTTTCTGAAAAATTTATAGAAAGCAAAAGTTAGTAAGGAGAAGACCTTTCTTGCACTGGAGGTTCAGGTAAAGGAGGAACTTCAGCAATAACAGCTCCGGTAAATGGAGGAGGACTGCTTGGAGTACCAGACTCAACACCGGCATTCTCAGACGCCTGCTCAGGTGTTCCGGGAGATACAGGAAGACTTCCGCTCGCTTCCCTTAGCCCAGAACTGCAACCAAACAAGAATAAACCAAAAACAAAAATCAAAGCAAATATAGATTTCTTAATCATCTAATCACCTGGCTATATTCCAACCGCAGTAATAACCATTGGGTCTGTTGTCTGTAACTTTGCTCGTGATTTTAGTTGTGTCTGCATTTTGGCAGAGAACTGTTGAGTTTGGGTAGGCCCCAGCAGAATCGTCATAGCAACAAAGATAAGTATAGCGATGACCCGCATTTGAAGGAACTCCTTCTTTGTAGAGAACGTAAAACTGTGTATTAACAGTCTCAACACCATCTGGATTTGTATTATTTGGAGCAGAAAAAATTAGCTTTGAACCACTTACCCAGCCCTCTGCGAGTTGTTGAGTTTCAGCAAAGTACATAGGAAAGCGCAGATATTGGTAATTACTTTGATTATCAAGACCAACATAATTATAGGAATAGTTGGACCAGACATAAAAATTTGGGAAGGTAACGCCAGTAGTGCCAACTCGAAAACCAACTTGATTTCTAAGTTGGCTATAAGAAACACGGAGTATATCCTCGACAACAGACTGTTGGGAAAAAGCAAAAACAGCAAGAAGAGACAAAGAAAGTAAACCAACAAAGGGTAAGATAACTTTACGATTCATAGAGTGTTGCTTCATTTTCAATAAATAAAAAGACTATAAGCGGTATATAAAGATTTTCGTAACAACCCATCAACAAATCAACTAGAACACCACCCATCACATTGAAGGGGGTGGAGGTGGAGGAGCAACTCCAGAGTCTTCTTCAGATGAACTCTCACAAGTACCGATACAGCATAAAGAAGTATCTGAAGCAGAAACAATGCTGCCAGAACAGCTTTGGCCGGAAGGACAAACACTACCTCCCTGAGAAGAACAGCTTTGCAACGCTCCTTGTCCAGAACTCTGATTTGACGTTTGATTAATTTGCTGTCCGCCAGAACAGTCAGAATCAGTAAAACCATTGCAAACAAAGGGGCAGCAGCCATCTCCAGAAACACAAGAGGTTATGTTGGCAAGAACACATTGTGAGGTGCAAGAAGGAGCGCTTCCATAAAGGACAGCACTAACGCAGGAAGATGAGGAAGTGCAGTTAGTCGGACAATTCCCATCACAGGTCTCTCCAGCCTCTAAAACCCCATTTTCACAAACCGCGCTACCCTGACTGCCAAGGGCATTAACCTGACTAGATGGTATGCCAAAGTCACCTGAAGAAGGAATACTCTGAGAAGAAGTATTGCTAAGAGGGGTAGTACTACTTCCAGAAGAAGCAACTGAAGCTGAACCACCACCAGATTGTTCAGAAACAGTAAGGACACGCTCTCCACCACCAGGCCCAAAAACAAAGAACAAAACAATTCCAAGTACAACAAGAGAAATACCTGCAGCTCCAAAGGCAATATAGTGTTTGGAAGAAAGCTTTAATTTACTTGGAGCAGGAGCACTATAACCAAAATACTCCTCTGAAGAAGATCCAGCTTTAATAGGGGAAGAAACAGGTGTCTTCTCGAAAGGCTTCTGAACAGAAGGTTGTTCAGGCCCTTTCTCTAAAGCAGGTTGTTTTGGTAAAGAAGTTTTCTGTACTGAAACTGCTTGAACAGCATCAAAAATCAAGGAAGAAGGCCACCCCGCTTTAGTAAGCTCAGAGCGAAGATAGTCAACAGATTTTCCCTGTGAAAGCCCATTTTTAAGATAATTAATTAATTCTTGATTAACCATGACCAAAAAAAGAAAAGAACGCACCTTAAAAAACTATTGAAAATAGAATCAAAAGGTTTTAAAAGAAAAACATATTTTCAAAAATACAAATAAAAAGAGAATCAAGCATGAAAAAGAGGTCAGAGAGACTAATTGCAATACTAATCATTCTTATTTTACTCCCTATAGGAGTATCTAATGCTCAGCTCGGCGGTCCAGGAGGTATCCCCCCACCACCACCTGAAGAGACAGGAGAGGAGCAAGCACAACCAGAAAACAGAGCACCTACAATAATAAGTATAGAAGCTAACCCTCCATCAGGAAATGCCCCTCATACTATAAGGTTCTTTGGTTCTGGAACAGATCCAGATGGAGACCCAACAGTTGCCACATGGGATTATGGTGATGGGTCTCAGCCAGTTAACAGCCAGAATCCAACCAAAACTTATAATCAACCTGGAATCTACACAGCAACATTTACATTAAGAGATGACAAAGGAGAAAGCGCAAGTCAAACTGTCACAATAACCGTAACAGCACCACAACAAACAGGAACAACCCAAGAGCCGCTAAACAATCCTCCAACTGCAAGGGCAAACGCAGACCCTCTTTCAGGAACAGTTCCTCTAACAGTACGATTCAATAGTTTAGGTTCATCAGACCCAGACGGAGGAATACTTACATACAATTGGGATTTTGGAGACGAACAAACAGCTAGGATACAAAACCCAAGCCACACCTATCAAAGTGCAGGTCAATACACTGTCAGGCTTACAGTAACAGACAGTGCTGGAGCAACAGGGCAGACAAGCCTAACAATAAGGGCAAGTGCTCCTGCAAGCACGCAAACAGGAACAGAGCAGCAAACAACCCAGCCTACAAGGACAATTGTTGAAGGAGAAAGAACAACAACCGCCTGCGGACTACTTGGTTTCACTCTCAATTCAAGACAAGCAGTAGAAATCTGCAACACATGTTATGCATGCGGAGCAACTGATGGGTTTTGCCCGGTAGAATTAGGAGTAAATTGTGCATACTATGACCAAGATTGTACGTCAATATCAACATGTGCCGCGGGAAACGGGTGTGCATTAAGGTGCAGCACACCAGACCCGGATTGCGTAGGTCAACAACAGGTGGTGACAACAGATGTTGCAGCATGTGGCGAAACATGTACAAACCCAAGCATCAAAGGAAATCCAAGCATTTGTACGTGCCCATCAGGCTGTATCCTAAGCAGAACATTTGAAGGACGAACCTGTGGTGGAGAAAAAGAATGTAATACTCACGGAGAATGCACTCAGGATAACAGAATCTGCCAAGGATATCGTCTTGTACCCGCAGGAGATTCAGACGAAGACGGGATAAATGATTGCCAAGATATATGTAGGAACACCCCCGCAGGTTGCCAAATAGGCTCAGATGGGTGTGCAACACAGGATGCCTGTTCATCAAACCCAGCATGTATTAACAGGGGAGAATGTGCCTGCGCATCCTGTCAAGAATGTGGAAGCGGCCTTCTAAGCACATGCTCAAGACAAGTCTGTGATACATGTGGGGGCAATTGCTTTTACACACAAAGAACTCTTCTACCAGACCTATGTACAGCATGCCAAGAAAATGCAAATAGCTGCCAAGACTATAAAGATGAAACAACTTGCTTGCAAAACCCATGCAACGTTGCAACAGGAGAAAGTTGTTCGTGGAATTCACAAACAAGCACCTGTGCAGACCTAAACAATGACGTAAGTAACTGTGGTGCAATAGGGAACAGTTGTAATCTTCAAAATGCAAGGGGAAGGTGTGAATCTGGGGTATGTCTAATTGAAAGTTGTAACCAAGGATTCAGAAATTGCAACGGAGACTTATCTGATGGGTGTGAACTTGATGCAAGAAATGACCCCAACAATTGTGGAGAATGTGGCAACAGTTGTGCTGCAAATAATGCCCTCACATGTGAACAAGGACAATGCAGTGGGTGCCGTGGTGGATGGTTTGATTTTGATGGAGACGGAATATGCGCAAATAGGTGCGAATACTATGAACAAAAAGGAAATGTAGGAACAGAGTGCTGTGACCTAATAGGAAGGGATGAAGACTGTGACGGTCTTATAAATGAAGCAAGTGACTCAACAAAAAGTATTTGTGACCGTGATGGGGACGGGCTTATTGATTTTGACGCCCCCCTATGCGAAGACTTGCCAGCACCAGCTCTTGGAACAGAACTGCCACCAGAGGAATTAGCGCAACGTGAACAGTTGGTAAAGCAAAGAAAGGGGCTTGAAGAAGAGAATGTTGTAAAGCTCATCAGGACAGGAAAGTGGCGGGAAGCATTAGAGGAGTTAACCGAAGAAGGGATAGAAAGAAGAAATGTTATTGAAAGAATGATAGATAACATAGGAAGCTGGGTAGGTCGCTTATTCTAAAAAACAAAGATATTTAAAATAAGGCACACCTAAAACAAAAAAGAGGTGAATGCCAATCAAAAAAGGAGTGTTTGCAGTACTAATACTTGGTTTTCTTCTATTAGTCGTGCAAACAGCATCACCACAAGGATTTCAGCAGCCAATAACAGACAATCCCTTGGATTGCAACCCAAACGATCCGTTAATTTTCTACGGCCAAGTTGAAGACTGTACAGATAGAATAGACAATAACTGCAATAATGCGCAAGGAGGATTTGATCTTGACCCTTCTACCGGAGTAGATGAAGGAGATCCCGCCTGTTGTAGTATCAATACAATAAACTGGAAAGATACAAGCCTGATTGAAATAACAAGAGCGGGAAACAGACAACGTGTATTCCTCTCTGTAGAGGGTTCGCAGGCTTGCAGAGGGAAAATTGTACAGTGGGATATCCTTGAAAAAGACACCCCAATAACGCCTGATGACGATTACACTCCAGACCCACTCCCAGCACCATTTAATAGCGAAGGTCAAGCCCGCTCATCTTGGATTGCAGATTGGCAGGACGAAAGCATCTTCCCATTCATAACAGACAACCCAGAATATTATTTCAACGCACACATCCTTGATAATGGAACAGAAGTGATTTTAAGAAAATCACCCTTGTTGGAAGTAACAGAAGAAGGACCAACAACTGAGTGTGGGAATGGAAGAATAAACACAGGAGAAGATTGTAACAACTGTCCGGACGATGCGGGGTGTGGAAATGGAGAGGTCTGCCTGCAAAACCAAGGCTCATGGGTTTGCACATCCTTTCCTGTTGCAACGTGTTCACCAGGTGATGCGTGTGCTGTAGGTTGCAACCCAATAGATCCGGATTGCGGCGGAGGAACGTGTCTTCCAGGCGACGGATGTGGAGGCGGCATATGTAACCCGCAAGACCCAGATTGCGGACAAACAACTTGCCAAGTAGGAAATGGGTGCCTGGCAGGTTGTCTGCCATCAGATCCAGATTGTGTAGGAAGAGTATGTGACAATGGAGAAGATGGTTTTTGTGTAATTGGGTGCAATCCAATAGACCCAGATTGTGGTGGCGCAGCAACTTGTGCTCCGGGAGATGGATGTGGACCACAAAGCTGCTTAACACCAGACCCAGACTGTGATGCACTCACATGCCAGGGAGGAGACGGATGTTTAGCTGGATGTACACCCCCTGACCCAGACTGCTCTGGAAATAGCTTCTGTGGAAACAGTGTCCCAGATACAGGAGAAGACTGCAGGAACTGCCCGCAAGACATGCCCGGACAAACATGCCTAAGCTGTGGAAATAACCAACCAGACTATCTTAATGGAGAAAACTGTGGTACTTGCCCCCAAGATATGCCCCCGGGAGTATGTCAAAGTTGCGGAAACGGAATAATAGATGAAGGAGAAATATGCCAAACATGCCCGCAAGATCTTATAGCAACAGGTCAAACCTGTGGAACATGCGGAGACAATCAACTTCAACAAGGAGAGAATTGCTACACCTGTCTGCAAGACGCCACGGCGCGTGGAGGAACCTGCTACCAGTGTAATGGTATAAACAGCTGTGAGCCAGGGGAAAATTGCTTATGCCCTGACTGTAATCAGCAGCAGGATAGCTGTCTTCAAGGAAACGCATGTACTTCATATGCATGCGGCTGTAATCCACTCCCGGATGGAATATGCACAGCAGATGCTCGCTGTAATAGTGTAGACCCGGATTGCTGCTCAATCACAGCAGCATCATGGCAACCAACTTGCTCGGCAGATAGAAAAGAAGTAAATATCACAGTACAAACAAGACCAGACTGCAATGGAAAAGAACTGCAGTTTGAAGTGATTGAAGATGATCTTGTTGGAGATACCCTAACCCCTCCACCTCCAACACCAACAAGAATAGACAACAGGTCAGCAAGGACTATCTGGGCTGCTAATTGGACAGATGATGGATTCTTGCAGGGAGACCCTGAATATTACTTCAATGTCAAGGTAGGGGAAAGAAAAGTAAAATCAGCGAACAAGCTGGAAGTAAGGCCATGTGGGACAGACGACTTTGACTGCGACGGTGTAACAAACCTTCAGGACCTTTGCACATCAACGCCCTTGTGCACAGGTGTCAACAACGAAGGGTGCTCAAAAGGACAGACAAGGTGCCTTGCAGAGTGGGACTGTACTGCAACAGAATGGTCAGAATGTGACCCGGAAACAAACATCAGAACAAGGGACATCTCAAAATGTGTTTATAGGGGGACAAATGAATTGTGTAGGTTTGAATTTACACCAGCAGAGCAGGCAGAATGCATAAGGGAAAGAGCCTTCCCGGTATTTACAACAGCAAACTTGCTGATAACAAGCATCTTGATAAGTATTCTTTATGCACTTGGAATATACAAAGAAAAATCAAGAAGTCGAAAGAATATTGACCGTTAAATGTTGGTCAGAACAGGGAACATAAACTCCTGAAGCAACGCGAAGCCAAGGAACAATAAAAACCTGGTCGATATTTTGCAGTTCATCCTCAGTAAATGAAAGAATATATTCTTTGGTAGCAAGGGAAGGAAGCGTATCATATCGCTCTTTTGGTTCAGCAGCAGACCCTTCAATGCGGAAAGTAAATTTATCAATAGAAATGTCTTCCTTATTTTTAAGCACAAGGTGTACCTCTCCAGACTGCTGATAAGACTGGGTAGCAGTAAATGAAATCATCTTGCAGGTAAGTTGCTTCTCAGAAAGAGCCCCTTCTTTAGCAGCGCGCTCTTGGATGTAACTCCTACCCCAAAGAATAACTGTAAGCGCAACAGTAACTGTAAGCCCAATCAGAAGAACAGTCGCAATAAAGGGTGAAATACCCTGCCTGGAAGTCAACCACATGGCTTGATAATCCTCCGCTCAAGACAGCCTGATGGTTTGTTATCAATAAGAACAATAGGAATAACCTCTATGCGCTCACCAGAAGAATCTGGCGTATAATCTACAGTTGCATGTGGCGCAATAACACTCTCAAATATCTGGGTTTGACCAACTGGGGTCTCGCCGTTATAAATTCGTACAGCAACTTGGTCGATATTAAGAACACCCCTGTTAGTCACGGAGAACGAAGAGCAAGAAGGAGCAGTAACAACGTTAATGTTGATTTCCGAACATTCAAGGCGCCCAGATATATAATTCACAGTACGATCGCTAAGCTCAGTAGTATGAGTCCGCAAACTCAAAAAAACCATAGTGCCAATACTAATAACAAAACCCAGAAGAAGAACCCATCCTATAAGAGCACCGACACCTTTTTTCAAGATAAACATCACCCCTCTTCCATGCAGTTATATTGCGGAACGCAATCACCATCCCTGACACAGCAAAGACGCCTATTGCCTGCAAGCTCACATGAAGTCAAAGACAACTGTTCGCAATGAGAGCGAAGTCCAGGACGGTCACGGTTGTTACGAACAAATCCTTCACCGCCTATAAAAACCTTTCTTTGTTCTTGGGCTTCTTGGCGGGTAACAATCATAAGTGTTGGTTTGCCGCGAACAACAGAGAAAGGATACCAGGCATCATCAACTCCAATCCATATCTGATCCTTGGTAGGAAAAGTAAGAATGCACTCCTGGATATCACCTGCAGCAACGTCGCTGGAAAAAGAAAGACCAGCAAACTTCACAACAGCAGAAACGCGGTCAAAACACCCCTCCAAATTATGAAAATCATAACTTTGTGCATCACCGGTATCAATAATAATAGGCCGGTCAAGAAAATTGCCAACCTGAATAGTCTCATTAAATTCAAAGATGTATATCAAGCCAAAGGAAGGATTCTTCGATTTAGTATAGCCGGTAAAAAGAAGTGTAAAATTAGTAAACCCGGAAAGAACATCTTGATTAGAATATAAAAGTGAATTGACAAGACGTTCGCTCTCAGTAGCATAGTTGGTCGAAAGGTCATCAAAACCCTCGGCAAAGTCTTCTTGCCTGTAGGTATTTGCTTGCGTAGCAAGGGTATAAAGAACTGCACTAAAAATAAGTGCAGCAATAATGTAAAGTTGTCCTCTTTTTTGCATGAAGAAAATAAAGAAAGCGGGTATTTAAAAACTTCGTGGAAAATTAGCCGTCTAGAAAAGAGGTAATCTGGGAGAATACTTTATTGATTGAAAGAGAACCGTCAACATCAAGCAGAATACCCCTATCTTTATAATATTTAATAAGAGGTTCTGTCTCCTGATGATAAATAGCAAGGCGCAAACGGATAACTTCTGGCTTATCATCATCACGCCGATAAAGAGGCCTTTTGCATACATCGCAAGTAAGATCTTGTTTTGGTTTTTTTGTCAGAAGATTATAGGCAATGCTGCAAGAACATACATATCGGCTGGAAAGACGGGATACAATAACTTCATCATGAACGCGAAGAAAAATTACATGATCAAAAGAATTGATGTCTGTAAAAGATTTTGCCTGCTCAGTAGTGCGTGGAAATCCGTCAAGAAGAAAATCATCATGCCGAGCAGAAAGCCGCCCGCGAAGAAGATCCATTGTAAGGCTATAGGGAACAAGAACCCCCTTCTCAAGGTAAGGTGCAACCTGACGTCCAAGAGCGGTTCCATTTGAAATAGCCTCTCTGAAAAGAGCACCTGTAGAAATCCATTCAAGAGAGTATCTCTCGCACAAAAGTTTAGCTTGACTTCCTTTGCCAGACCCAGGTGCGCCAAGAAGAGAAATGCGCATCTTAACCAATATACTTCTCGAAATTAGCTTTGCTTTTTTCCTTCCAGGAAAGTTCAAGAGAAGTGGAAATACGCTTGATTGCTTGTTGAATATCTCCCCATATGCAGAAAATCTCGGTAATGAATTTAGACTCTCCAGAATCGTCAGAGAGAATATCTAAAAGAAATGAGCGCCTGACAAAAGGCATCAATGTTTTCAAAACAAGTACTGCATCTTCGTGAACCTTGCCATTAATAGAGCGCCCTTCGTAAAATAGAGCAGCCGAGTTAGATGAAGGAGAAAGAATGTCTTCAACAAAGTTAGCACATTCAGATACCTTCTCGACCATACAGCGCCTCAGGTCACGAAGAAAGAATTTAGGGTCTTTGCCATCAGCTAAAGAAGCACTTATCTCAAAAATATTATTAAGTTTCTTAAATGAGGGAAGACTGTATTTGTCTGAAAATCCCTTATAAACAGAAGCTACTGACTGGTGTTTCTGGGTCATAGAGAAAAATACCAAAAATAGCCTATATATAAATTTCGCTAGGCTTAAAAGCCGCAATAATTATAGAAAGACGGTTAAAACATACGATTCTAAGAAGACTGTAAAAAGAGCAGCCATGCACACAAAAAATGGTAAAGTTGAGGCACCGTCTATCGATTTATATAAACTGTGTGCAAGACTACCCGCTTATAGCGTTAGAGTATCAGGGAAAGGGAAGGACAACCAAAAGATTAAGGGAAATTATTCAAGAGGTTAAAAGGCACATATTCATTGAAAAAGATAGTGATGATGGGTTCACTAGTGGAACACTAGAAAATCTGTTAAGAAAATGGGATGTCAAATTCTTGCTTATAACTGGAATTAATGCAGCTTTCTGCGTAAAAGAGACAGCAGAAGGGGCAGTCTTAAGAGGGATTAATATAATCACGGCAAGACAGTTAATCTCTGACAGAAGGTATCAGTCAATAAGATATGCAGAAGAATGGTTTGAAGAGAATGGAACGTATTTTCAAGACTATGAAACGCTTCTCCAGACAATGAGGTCAAAAAAAGAAGGTCTGGAGAAAAATCTTGCGAGTAAAAGTAGGGATACATTTCCGCTTATGAGTCAAATGAGCCGTATTATAAAAAAGGCAGCAAGTTATCTACCCCAATACACGGTTTAAGCTTTCATCTAAGCGTGGAACAATATCATAATCAAATATTTCATCAGGATAGATCCACTTAAACGCAGTATGCTCCCAATCAAGCCTTATTTTTCGGTTATTTCTTAAATCAGCAACACATGGATAGATAATCCATGTCCTTTCTATACCAAGGTCATAAAATTCATAAGGCGCACCAAATTCAATCCTAAGAATATCATCATGTAGAATTCCAAGCTCCTCTTTGAGTTCATCCATCACCTTCATAGAGAGAGGTTTTGCTTCATCAATATAGCCAGCAACAGCATTCCACTTTCCCCGATATGCCCCAACATTATCGCTTCTTTTCAAAAGAAGAACTTTATCTTTAAATCTTACAAAACAAGTTATAACTGGTGCCCTCAAAGATTCGGAATAGTCAATCCTGCCATCTGGAAACTGTGGTAACTTGCCTGAAAATTCGTCCAAGATCCTATTAACATCAGTTTCTCGACTTACCTTCAAAGTAAAAGAAAATCATCTCTCATAATTATTGCACCTAAATCTAAAACTCAAACAAAACTCCTCGTTCTTTAATGCTCCTAAAAGAAACGCGATTGCCTTTCTTAAGAGGAACAACTTTCGGATTATTGTCAGAACTCAAAATAGCCTCCCCTCGCTCAAGAACAAAAGAAACACCTTGACCATCCTTAAAAAAAATCGGTTTAATAGGTAGGGTAGGATTATTAAAAGCAATACCAAAACCATTTGAGAAAGATTTCTCTGTAACAGAAGAAAAATATCCACCAGAGCCTCGGGAAGTAGAAATTATAATTCCATCTCCAATAACAGAAGAAGCAACCCTTTTTGAACCAACAAAAACAGAAAAACGGATAGCTTCATACTGACGGGTATTTCTAATTACAAAATCATTGATGCACCGAAAAAATTGTTTCCCGTGAATAAATGCCCCCAATTTCTTTAAGAAACCCACCTTGTATTTTTTATTAAGAAGGGAAGATAAAATAGTAGAGAAAGACTTAGGGCTGCTGCAAAGTCGGCACACCTTGCTGTCTTTAACTAAAACCTTTAGAATCCCGGGATATGCCCTCTCCGCATAAAAAAAAGAGCCATCGCCACCAATAGAAAAAACAACATCCGGCTGTCGGGTAACTATCTGAAAATTGCCTGTACGTCTAAGGATAGCGGTATAAAAAGAAACGCGTTTCTTATCCTTGCCCAAAACAGCAACCCTAAGCACAAAAGAAAAAAAGAAAACAACTATATAAATGTTGATTATGCTGCTTTAAGTAGACCGTTCTTCTTAAGGGCTTTTTCAATGCGAGATTTGTCAAAGCCAACAACAATCTCGCCAGCAATATCAATAACAGGAACACCCATCTGACCAGACCTTTTAACCATATCTTGAGCAGCCTTTTGATCTTCCTCAACATTAATATCATCAAAAGGAATACGGTGTTCCTTAAGAAATTCCTTGGTCTTATGGCACCAAGGACAGGTACTCGTTGAATAAACTTTTACCTTTGCCATGGAGAATACACACAGACAACTTATATAAATATTTCCTTTAAGAGACCACCCCCTTCCACAAGTCAGACTCTATCTGGGAAATAAGGTCGTCATCATCTTCAAAAAGGTCCCTTGTCAGATCATAGCATTTGCCTCCACGGCAAACAACAACTTGGCGCATAAATACCACCTCCGACATAAAGCAACTGAAAGAGAGTATAATTTAATTCGCTTTAAGATAAAAAAAGGGTTTTAAGAAGAAAAAAACAAAGAAAAATCTTAAATACTACCTTTTTATGTTACAAAACATGAAAAACATTGTCGTTGCTCCTGTAGGGGATAACCTAGATGCCATTTTTGTGGGGTTAAAGGAATTCCCCACAGATAGGATTATCCTTATCTCTCCGCCAAAAAGAATAGATGACGCAAATAAGTTGAAAAAAGAGATTGAAAAATTCAAGATACAGGTGCAGATAAAAGAAATCAAGGGTGAAGTATGGGAAGAAATGTTCAGGGCGGTCTCAAAAATAAGAAGCGAGGAAGGAGACAAGAATATCATTGTAAATGTAGCAACAGGAGACAGGGAAACCCAGTGTGCAGCAACTTCGGCGGCATTCGTAAATGGACTAAAAGCATTTAGTGTGGCTGAGAACCAAGTGATGCTATTGCCTGTGCTGAAATTCTCGTATTATAAGATCCTCACTGAGAGAAAGTTGAATATTCTAAAACTGCTGTATGAAGACGGGTGCTGTGCATCTCTTGAAGAACTAAGTAGAAAAGCGAAGATGAGTCTTCCACTTGTCTCCTATCATGTAAATGGAACAATAAAATCTGAAGGGCTCAAACAACTAGGCCTTGTTGACGTGCAACAAAAAAGGGGGAAGCTGGATATAAAGATAAGCACACTAGGAAAACTTCTCATAAAAGGGTACGTAACCTGAGCCTATAAATAAGAAAAGCTATAACAAGAAACAAAAATGACCAGATAAAACTATAAAGTAGTATAATACGATAAAAATCAAAGAAAAACTCCTGAGGGAATAGAAGGACAAGCGAAGAATCAGAAGGCAGTATCCAGTAATCATTAGAAAAAAAGGCCAGATGAAAGTTTAGGAATATAGAAGAGAAAGGTAGCAAAGTAAAAAGTGAAAAAAGTAATATAGAAAACAGGCCTCCATAGAAAAAGAGATAGAAAATTAGGGCATAGTGGCGACGAAAGAAAAGAAATCCAATCCAGAATAAGAATAAGATGCTAATGGCATAAAAGATTATTTCTCCGTAAAAAAATAAGTTCCTGACGTCTAATAGATGAAGAAATTCTGTTTCAGAAAAAACAGAAGAAGTAAGTTCTCCTCCTCGAAGAAAAGAAATAATATCTAAAAGAGCTGAATCTGCATCAAAAGGCACACGCTCATAAACCCCATACTTCAAAAAAGCATCATGATAAAATCCAGCATCATAAACGAAAAGATGTATAGTAAAAAGAGAAATAAAAAGGGGGGAAAGCAAAGCAAGAAAAAAAACTATAAATAGGTCATACTTCATAATGGACAGTCAGAAAGTTCACTTAATGAAGTAAGCGGTTGGGTACCGCTAACGCGCTGACCCTCTGAGAAAATCCAAGTAGGAAATCCAGTAATGCCTTTCTTTGTACATTCAAGTGGCTGGGCATTTCTACCCTTCGGGTCGCACTCAACATATCCACCACTTGCCTCAAAAAGGGTGAAAGAATCTCCAAACAGTTCTTTTTGGTTAGCACAATGAGGACACCAATAAGCACCGTACATCTTTACGTTCTTGTCAAGAAGACATGAAACAAACCCATCATATTCCCCGGGTAAAACCTTGACAACATTGCCTGTACAGCCAGCAAGGACAAAAAGGCTAGCAATAAGGAAAGTAAAGGTAACAGAACACATATTAGACTAACCGCCTACCTCCTTTTAAAATTAACGTTCTTGGAAACTGTAATATTGGCTGGACAAACAAGTCGGCGCTGCCCGGAAAGAAAGAAAATAGAAGTTCCCAAAAGAAGAACACTTGCCGCTTGAAGCTCAAGCCCATT
The DNA here is from genome assembly GCA_018303365.1 of Candidatus Woesearchaeota archaeon. Taxonomy (GTDB): domain Archaea; phylum Nanobdellota; class Nanobdellia; order SCGC-AAA011-G17; family JACPNG01; genus JAGVYI01. The sequence goes on along the minus strand of JAGVYI010000016.1, from coordinate 16,168 downwards.
AAAAGGCAAAATGCTAAGTGAAGCAGTAATTCCAAAAAGGGAAAGGAACAAAGGAAAAAGACCAGCAATGCATCCAGGACAGCCATTGGCAAGAGCTGCGGCGAAGATGCCAAAAAACCCGGCAACAGAGCCTCCAGAACCAAGAGAGCGAATTTCTTTTATCCAAAAAACCAGAAGAGAAATGTTAGTTCCAACAAGAAGTGCAATCATAAAATTCAAAAAAATAGCAGGATAAACATAAGAAGGCCTGTAAGTCACGAAAAATGTTTGTAAGCCATAGAAAAAAAACCGGATAATTCCATAATAAATACCAATATAAAATAGAGAAAAAAAAATAAACAAAAAAAAGTAAAGGCGGTGGGAGAGCACCTCCTTAATCTGAAAAAAGCGCCCCCTCATAAAGATTAAGCTGCAGAAAGCTCCGCCTCGATGACCTGCTCAAAGTTTGCGAAAGGCTGTGCACCACTTACAAGTTGGCCGTTAATCAGAAAGCCAGGAGTGCCCTGAACACCAGCACGCGAACCCTCTTGAAGATCAGCCCGTATATCATTTACATACTTGCCAGAGTCATAGCAGGAACTAAAGTCATCCATGTCAAGACCAAGTTGTTCAGCCCATTGCTTATAATTTGTATCACTCAATAAAGCTTGATTATTGAAGATAAGGTCATGATAATCCCAAAACTTGCCCTGTTCACCTGCACACCGGGCAGCGCTAGCAGCTGGAAGTGCCTGTGGATGAATGCTCTCTAAAGGGAAATCCTTGTAGACAAAACGAACCTTTCCGGTCTTAATATAACGCTCTTCAATCAAAGGAAGAGTCTGTTCAAAAAAGCGACCGCAAAACGGACACTGAAAGTCACTAAATTCCACCAAGGTAACAGGCGCATCTTTATCTCCTTTAGTAAAAGAGTCTCCAACTTCAACGGTCACGCGACTGCCAGCAGACCCTGCAGCGATAGGCTGGCTAGGGCTTGGAGCAGCACGAGCAGGACTAGGCGAAGTTCTATCATCACTCCCAATACCAAAGCCCCCGGTAAAAAGGGATACAACAAAAAGTAAGGCAAAAAGGCCTGTCAACCCTTTCCACAGTGAATCTTTGGAAAGGGTAATTGTTACTTTCTCATCATTATGAGATTTTTTATCATGGTCCATGAAAAACACCCTCCGATTTTTTACAAGCAATGTAAAACAATTGTATTTAAACATATCGATACTCTTCAAAAGAGGTTATATAGATTTAGTTAAAGGTTTAAAAATTAATTTAACAAAAGGTATATAAAGAAAATAAATAACCAAAAAAAGAATGAAGCAGTGCACATTCAAGAAATTTGAATCAATTCTAAGTCCACTTGAGGCAGATGTATTGCGAATGCTGTGGCCAGACAAAAAAATGAAGGTCAAAGAAATCCACACAAAACTTAAAACAAAAAGAAAAGTAGCACTAAGTAGCGTCGCAGTAATCCTCGACAGGCTACACACAAAAAAAATTGTTGACAGGCAAATGGAAACAGCGCGGGGTGGAGTAAAGTATACCTACCACCCACTTCACAACAAAAGTTCATTTGAAAGGCACATTGTAGAAGATGTAGTAAATAAGCTTGTACATCGTTTCGGAAACAATGCCATAGCATACTTTCAAGAGCGGTTTACAAAAAAGTGAGGTAAAAAATGGAAGTCTGCACAACTTGTGCAACAACATTCTTTCAAACATCCTGGAAAATAACAATTGTCCTAGTAGCATGGATGGTTGCTGCTGTAGCACTATTTTTATTGAAAAGAAAAGAAGTCTCTGAAAAAAAGAAACTGGCGTTGCTCTACACCCATATAGCAACCTTCATTTTCCCATTCTTGTTCTATAGTTTCTTTAGAGGTTGTGAACAATTAAGCCTAATGTGTAATAAACCAGCGTCAATATCGCTTATAGGTCTTGTAAGCATTGGAGTAGCAACGATTCTCACTACAGTCATTGCGCCCTTGCTCTGGAAAAGAGCGCATGAAAGAAAAGCAAAAAAACTTGAACAAACAAGAATTAACAGTTTTATAGATAAGACAAGGAAAAAAAACAGGCTGCCAGATATAGGGGTTTATCTTATTGATAAAGCAAAACCAATTGCATTCTCTATCACTAGATGGAAAGCATCACTTTTCATTTCTGTTGGATTAGTTGACCTTCTAACAAAAAAAGAACTTGAAGCAGTTTTGTTGCACGAACTGGGGCATATAAAGCACGATGCATCAAAAGCAAAACTGCGTACAACAGCAACAGCCCTGTTCGCACCAGTAGCATGGTTTGCATTGAGGGAAAAAGAAAAGAATTCAGAAGAAAGAAAGGCAGACGAGTTCGCAGTAGCGGTGCAAAATACAGAAAAGTACTTGGAAAGTGCAAAAGAAAAGGTAAGTGAATTCTATCTACAAGAGAATACTATAGATTAAATCCAACTAAAAGTGTAGCCTCATTAGATGTAACCTTCATTGAAAAACGAGAAACAAGAAACTTATGCACTAAGCAATTAGGAGAAGAGGATATCACATCTTTGGCATCAAGTTCAGGGAAAGGAAGAGGGGGCAAAATAGGCACCTCTCCAAGGGTTGTAACAAGAGGGCCAAGTGCTGGTCGAAATGATTCATCATGTGTCATAGCAAGGCAATATGTTCTTGAAAGGCAGGAAAAGACACCCTCATTATTTGGAAGCTCAAGGCTACGAATATGTTGTTTATCTTTCTCACCAAGGAGCACCACATTGCTAAGGCCAGGCAGACCGCAGAGGCGCTCAATAACCCCGTAAATAGCTGAATTCATACTATGAAACCTTCAAAGAAAAACTTATAAACGTTATGAGTGGAGGTAAAATAGATGTGGGTGCATAATCTTAGCCCAACGTTAGTAACAATAGGCCAATTCCAGATCAGGCATTACGGGCTTATTTTTGTTTTGGGCTTTATCATTGGGTATTTTATTCTTAAAAGGCTTGCTAAAGAAAGGAAAATAGACATCTCAGCGCAAGATATTCAAGATATATTAATTTGGGTCGCAATTGGAGCAATCGTAGGAGCAAGGGTATTTTATGTCCTTTTCTACAACCTGTCATTTTATGCACAAAATCCGTTGCGCACATTTGCAGTTTGGCAGGGTGGACTATCATTTCATGGCGGGTTAATAGGCGCCCTCTTTAGTGGTTGGTATCTTGCAAAGAAGAAAAAAGTGGATTATTTGAAGTTGGCAGACATAATGGTAATTCCCCTTGCTTTAGGGCTTGCTCTTGGAAGAATTGGTAATTTTATTAATGGCGAACTTTATGGAAGAATAACAACCCTTCCATGGGGGGTAAAATTTCAAAACATCGAAGGATTCAGGCACCCCTCACAACTCTACGAATCAGGAAAGAATTTTCTAATGTTTGCTGTTCTCTGGATAATAAGAAAGAAAGACCTTCCAAAGGGATTTCTCTTTTTTTCATTCATATCTATGTATGGTCTTTTGAGGTTCTTAATAGAATTTGTCAGGGCTCCAGATCCACAGCTAGGATTTGTCTTAGGACCGTTTACAATGGGACAGTTATTAACATTCCCTATGTTTGTTATTGGAATAATAATCCTCTTAAAACTTAAAAAACAACCGAAAGTATAAACCTCTAACCTATAGAACCTTTGATAAGAGCTACTCTTTCAGCCACGGACATAAACCCAACCTCAATAATATTTGAACCTTTCTCTTCATAAGCCCTCCTAAGTAGGGCATGTATAGGTTTGTCCTGTAGATATGGATTTAAAATATGTCCATCAACCTCAACACCCTCCCAATATTTCTCAGGCAAGGTATCAAACAGGAATACAGTATCATAAATAGCACCCCTTACCAGATCTGCAAGCTCCCTTGGAACAGGAATTTCATGAAGATTGTATTGTGCAGCACAATCCACAAGGGACCCGTCAAAGACAGCAACAGGTATATCAGAAGGGATTTCCCGTTCCCATTCAGCCTGCAGTTTGTAGACTCTTTCAAGAAACCGCTCAGTATCAGTCCACGGAAATACTGCTTTTTCTTCTAATTTTACCCCCATCCTCAAATTCCAAGCCTCTAACAAATTAGCAACACTCGCATCAGAATTGATTGGAAGCGCTGCCCTTTCTTCTAGTCTTTTCCTACTTAGCCTCCAATCTTCTAATTCTATCAAATAACAGGCAACATCTGCAAGAGTATAATACCCGTTTGTACGCTTAAAATAATCAAACACAGCGGTCCGCCCAGAACAAGAGCTGCCAGTAATTACAAACCGCCTCATATCACTGTTTTATGTTTGAACGGCACTATTTAAGCTTTTATAGAAACATTTATGAATAATCAAAAGACAGTGTTCAAAAGCAAGGGGGCGTAGCATAACCCGGCAGTGCGGCTGGCTCCAGACCAGTTGATCCAGGTTCAAATCCTGGCGCCCCCATCAAAAAACCACACAATATTCTGTTTCTAAAGGTTTGCTCAATAGCCTAACAAACCCATTTTCATAGACTTTATAAGAATAAACAGCCACATTATCCTTAGGGGCAGTAATGGTAACATCCACAATAAACACACCATCGTCCGTGGTTGTATCTATATCAACTAAAGAACAACCCAACAAGAGCACAAACTTAACCACCAGTTCCTCTGCTTGTTCTGCCTTCGTTATTGGTTCAAGAAAGAAGCCTATGTTGGTTCCTTTAATCCCTTCTGAGATTAAATAAAGTTTTCCTTTATATTCTATGAAAAGAGGCGAAGGTACGAAGTCTAAATCAGGCGTACCCAAATAAAACTTAATACCCTTTTTAAAATTCAGATGCTCATAATCAGGAAAATATTCTTTAAAATAATGCCACTCGGTGTAACCTGTATCTTTTAATTCATCTAAAGTAGTGATAACTGAAAAATTAAAAAACTCAATCTGCACTTTTTCATCATCAGACAACGTCTCGTCTGGAACCAATTGTGGCAAGTTTGTCTTTACATTTTTTTGGTTAATCCCATTTGTACAACTAGTGAAAGCCAGTACTATAAAAAAAGTTAGGAGTATTGTCAAATAGAACGTTCTCCCTCGCTCAGCCATGATAAAACTAAACAAAAATACGTTTTAAGCTTATTGGTTTTGCGAGACCTATGGAATAACGCGGTTGAGCTGTTTACTCAAGTTCTTAACACTGGTAAAGCGAATCGCCTTCATACCTGCTCTCCTTGCTCCAAGAACATTCTCCTTTGTATCATCAATAAATAAACACTCTTTGGGTTTTACCGAGAGTCTTGAAGCAATCTCAACGAAGGCCTCTTTTGAAGGCTTGAGTACACCAATCTCCCAAGAAAATACTGTAGCTCTAAAAAAAGGACGAAAGCCTAAACGTGAAACAACGCGACTCTCAAAAACACTGGTATTGGAAAGCAAACCGAGACAATAGCCCCGACGCAAAGAAGAAAGAATCTCCAAAATTCCTTCGTATAAGCAAGCCTGATTAATCCCCTTCCTAAAAAGGCTGGTTACATAGCGAACATTTTTCTGATTTATAGATAAGCCAAAAGACTTCAAAAACTCGCGCGACATGCCATCCATAGAGCGCCAACGCCGAAGTTGCAAAGAACTCTCATAATCATTAAGGTAACCATGATAGCTACGAATCTTGAAATGACGCAAAAGTTCACCATTAACAGAAAAACCTTTATGGACTAAGGTGCCCCACAAATCAAAGACAATTGCCCGAATCACAAGCACATAAAAAACAGTAGAGTAATAAATGCTTTGCTTATTGTATAGGGCCAGGACAAACTTCAAGGCCTTTACTGCCATTTACAAAAGTAAACTGGCAAGAGAAAAGTTCTTCATAAGGTTGGCATAAACCAATACTCTGATTTTCAGCATAAAGGCAAAGCCCAGAGCAGTCTGCAGAATCGGAGCAGCCTTGCCCACCGTCTTGAAGCGGAAGATTGCAAAAAGAAGTGTTCTCATTAAATATGCCTCCAGAATCAAGACAGGATTGGGGAGGAGTTGTTGGGGGAAAAATAAGAGATGTTATGTCGACAAAAGAGAAAATAACCAGGAAAATAGCCCCGACAGTGGCAATATAAAGGGCAATTTTGGCAGCGCCTAAAACAAAACGAACAACAAGAAATAAGGCTATAATAGTAATAACAACAACCAGAATCCCAAAATTCATACAACACAAAAAAGCATGGTATTTAAAAACATTGGCAAAAAGTGTAATTATCATAAGGAAAGAACAAAACACATATATAAAGAAGCAAACTTCTCTTGAAATAAATGGTATTAGAATCACTTATTACCCCGAAAGCAGCAGAGAAAGCCCCGCAAAAAATGTTTCTTTTCGGCATTCTCTATGCTGTTGTGGCAATCATCCTCACATTGTGGGTATTTGAAAGGCAGTTCCAAAAACAGGCAAGCTTAATCCCTATTTTTCTTATAGCCTTTGCAAGCATACCCCTAATTTATAAAACAATTGTTATGGAAGAAAAAAAAGATGAAAAAATAAAGAAAGAAATGATTCTCCTAAAAGAGCACGCGAGGGTACTTTCTTTTTTCCTCTTCCTTTTTATAGGAATTCTTGTTACCCTTACGGCAAGTTATATTATTCTTCCGGAAACAACAGTGAATAACCTTTTTGATTCGCAGATGGGAATGATTCAGAAAATAAATGGTAGGGTTGTTGGGGGTGCACTTTCAGAAACACACCTTCTGTTTATCCTTTCAAATAACTTGAAAGTACTCATTTTCGCATTTATATTCTCTTTCTTTTACGGGTCCGGGGCAATCTTCATCCTAACATGGAATGCATCAATTATTGCTACTGCAAGCGGGGCACTTATAAGAACAAAACTTGGAGAATACGCTGCAACAACAGGCTTTGGGCATATTGCAAACTATCTTGGAGTATTCTCACTTGGAATAATGAAATACATGACCCATGGAGTATTTGAGATTCTTGCCTACTTCGTTGGTGGTCTTGCAGGAGGAATAATCTCTGTGGCGGTAATACGCCATAGGATAGAAGAAAAAAGGTTCAAAAAGGTGGTATCAGACTCGTTGGATCTTAGTATTATTGCTGTGCTGCTTTTGATTATAGGAGCACTTGTCGAAGTCTACATAACCCCGATTTTCTTCTAAAAGACAACGCTTAAAAAAGAAAAAAAGATTGGAAAATTATGCCAAAAAAAGACAGAAAGAAAATGTATACCGTTCTCCTAGGACTATTTTTCATAGGCACTATGGTATTAAGCATTCTTGGCTTCTCTGGTGGAGGTATAGATCCGAATGTGCAGGGCTCAGAGACGACCTATGGAGGAAGAAAATTTGCCCAAACAGAAGGAAGATGGATAACCTATCTTGAAGATGAGACCCCCATAACAATCGCTGTAAATCCAGACCAGCTGCAGTCTTATGAAAACCTTGACTTAAGCATTTTTGAAGGAAGACAAAAGGTGTATTTGAGTGCACCCCCAACAGGTGACCTGGCCCAAGCAGTAGCTTACTTAAAGTCGCGCATTAATCAGTTTAAAGCAACCGTCCTCTCTTGCGAGAAAGACAGCCTCGGCTGTGAAAACCTTCCGCTAAAAACATGTAAAGATGCGACAAAAGAAATTGGAGTAGTCATCATTAGAGAGGGAAGCACTACAAAACTTGAAAAAGAGCCAAACTGCCTTATAATAGAAACAACATTCATAGATCTTGTTGGAATGACTGATAAATTGGTATTGGAAAGCATTGGAATTATTGAAAGAAAATGAAATCACAACAAAGAGGATTATTAATAGCAGTAATACTTCTCCTAATAATGGGGGGATTCATATATGGTATAAAAAGAGGAGAACCGCCGACAAAACCATTTCAGTATATATCAACGATATTCCCTATCCAGAATCGTTGCTCATACGCTACGACCCAAAAAGCGTTGAAGATATTCCAATAGAAGCAAACCTAAACGAAATCATCCAAAAGAAAGTGGTATTCGTTGCAATTGACCCAACAGATACAAGGTTGAAAGGAAGAACAACAGTCGCTGCTATGGAGCTAAATGACAATATTGAAAAGTTTTTCAACAGGACTGTAAATGGCGCATTTACAATCGAACAGGCAAATTATACAGTGCGAACTTGTGAGAATACAGGAGGCACAGAAGCAGTCATAAAGCTCCAGCTTGGTGAAGAGAACAAAATATTCAAAGAAGGCTCCTGTGTGGTTGTAGAGGGAAAAACAGAAGAGGACCTCATCCGCGGGGCAGATAGGTTATTTCTTCGCCTCTTGGGAATAATGCCCAAATGAAAATTTGTATAGTAATCCCAACCTATAATGAAAGAGAAAATATAAGACAAATAGTAGAAGGGATTAGAGAATATGTTTCAAAAGATAAAGCAAAAATCCTGTTTGTTGATGATAATTCTCCGGATGGAACAGCAAAGGAAGCGGCAAAGTATGGAAAAGAAGGGGTATACATACTCAAAAGAGACAAAAAAGAAGGACTCGGAAAAGCCTACACAGCAGGATTTACATATGCGCTTAAAAAGTTCAATCCAGAGATAGTCTTTGAGATGGATGCTGACTGCTCTCACCCAACAGACAAGATCCCATTGATGATAAAAGAACTGGGAAGAAATGATTTAGTTATAGGGTCAAGATATGTTGACGGAGGAGGTATAATTGGTTGGAACAGGAAAAGAAGATTTGTAAGCAGGGTAGGAAACAGCCTTGCAAGGCTATGTTGTGGTTTAAGCCAGAAAGACTGCACATCAGGGTTTAGAGCAATGAAAGCAGAAGCCTTAAAGAAAATAGGCCTAAAAGAGCTAAGCCTAAAAGGCTACGCCTTCCAGATAGAACTTCTAAAAAGGGCAAAAGAAAGCGGTGCGAGAATAAAAGAGATTCCAATAGTATTCAACGATAGGAAAAAAGGTAAAAGTAAACTTGGAGCAAAAGATTTTAAAGAATTTCTTTTCTACTGTATCAAAAATGTCAGCTCCTAAAGTCTTGGTTGGTTGCCCCACCTCATTTCACAAAGAATATGCCCTCCAGCAATATGCAGAAGCGGTAAAAAACCTTGATTATGATAATTTTGACATACTTTTGGTCGATAACTCAAAAGAAGATAAATACAGGGATCAAATAAGAAAGCAAAACCTCCCAGTTATAAGAGGCCCTTACTTTGAAGGGGCAAGGGACAGGATTGTAGCTTCAAGAAACATCTTACGTCAAAGAGCAATTGAGAAAGGCTATGACTATCTTTTCAGCCTAGAGCAGGACGTTATTCCAAAAAAAGATGCACTAAAAAAGCTTATAGAAACGAAAAAGAAGGTAGTGACTGCAATTTATGTAGTAAGCGAAATAATAAACAGCAAAAGAGCCCTTGTCCCACAGGCATTTGTAAAAACTGGAGAAGAAAAAGAATTGCCTGACATGAGGCCCCTAACATTAGAAGAAATAGATACAGGAAAAGTCATGAATATTATCTCTTGCGGACTTGGTTGCGTCCTTATTCATAAAGATATTTTAAAAAAAATAAGGTTCAGGTATGAAAAAAGTACCTTTGATGACAGGTGGTTTTGCATAGACTTATTTAAAAAGAAAATTCCAATATATGCTGACACAGGTGTGATATGTAAACACCTTATTTTGAATAGGCCGTACCAATGGAGGGATATTAAAAAATGAAAGAGGATATTCTTAAAGTAATAGCTTGCCCTGTTTGCAAAGAAAACTTAAAATTAGAAAAAACAAAGCTAACTTGTAAAAAGTGCAAAAAAAGCTATGAAGTAAAAGATGGAGTGCCAATACTAAAGTGAAAGCCAGCGTGCTTGTTGGAGCCCCTGTATCAGAGCTTCACGAGTACTGTTTTGAAGAATTTATAGATGCAATAACCTCTTTTTCATACGATAATTATGACATACTTCTTGTTGACAACTCAAAAGCAGATGACTTTTTTAATAAAATAAAGCAAAAAAACATCCCTGTAGTAAAACTGGATTATTTAGAAAAAATGCGTGACAGGGTAACGCAAAGCCACAATCTTCTTCGAAAAGAAGCACTGGATAAAAGATATGATTGCCTTTTGGTTTTGGACCAAGACATTATTCCTCCAAAAGATGTTATTCAAAAACTTACAAGTCATAAAAAACCAGTTGTTTGCGGGCTTTATTTTGGCCACCATACTATCGAGACTGGAGAAAACAGGATAATGCCCTTTGCCTGGAAGTTTAAAGAAGAAAAAAGGCAAGGCCATTGGGGGGCCGTAAGATACATAAATCCTGATGAAGTCTGGAACCCACAGCTTCTCGAAATAGCATTTACCGGCATGGGATGTGTTATGATATCAAGAGAGGTTTTGGAAAAAATAAAGTTCAGATACGACCCATCAATTGATGCCTGGGACGACAGGTGGCTTGGTTATGATGCCTGGGCCAATGGATTTAAGGTATACCTTGATAACACTGCAAAATGCAGGCATCTTTATATGAAAAGGCCTTTTGATTATCATAAAATAAAAGAAGAGGGATTAGTCTAAACTAACAATTTATAAATTAAAGATAGTCACTACACCTTGCCGGGGTCGCATAATCTGGTAGTGCGCTGGCCTTGAGAGCCAGTTTCCTTTTGGATATCTGGGTTCAAATCCCAGCCCCGGCGTACCATAATTATTTATTACTATACTGCTAAGGAAATAGACCTGCTAATAACTCTGGAAACTTTTTCTAAAGACAATAAGTTGCTCTTTCATTTTTTCTTATAAATAATATTCCTATGATCGAAATCCAAGAGATAAAGGATATCATCATTTTTGCTATAGGCATACAACAAACGAAAAGGAGGAATGTATATTTTTCGTTCTCCTCTTCCCTGACCCTTGAGAAATTCACCAAGCTCGGGGTTTTCTATAATTTTACGAATATGGTTTTGCAATCGTTTAATAGTTTCTTTATCTTTTCTATACTTTTTAACATTCTTTTCAAAAGACGTGCTTCTTGCTATTTGCACAGAATCACCAGGTTTTTAGTTCATGTAAAAATTCTTCTTTGGAGGTAACTGTTTTTTTTCCTTCTTCAATTTCATTCCATCGTTTAGCTGCAATCTGCATATCGATAATATCCTCTTCAAGGCGTTCAATAGATTTTATGTTTCGTAAAGGGCGGAAAATGATGTCACCATCATGATTGATAACCAAGAACTTCTCACCTTGTTGAATATGAAGTTTTTTACGAATGTCTTGTGGAATAACAATTTGCCCACGTTCGCCGACTTTACTAATATCGATAGTCATAGCAATTTTCCTTTATTGACATACTTTTCATATATTTCATATTTATAAACTTTTCTGTTAGTGTAACTCTGTCCTGAAAGCCGCTGGATGCCTAAGGGTAGTATTTGAATTACTTACCCAAATCGCAATTCTGCTCTAAAAAAACTTCGGTTTCAGAAAGATTTAGGACAGAACTTGTTAATTGATAAAGTCACCCCAGCGACCTTATATACTAAAAATAGAAATCTTTATATAATATTTAATTATACTTTATAATAAAAAATAATAATCTATTAGGAGGACATATGGTGCAAGCAATAATAAATTTAAATGAACATGAAAATAGGGTTTTGCAAATTGTAAGAGGTAAGTTTGGGCTAAGAAATAAAACAGAAGCAATCAACCTGATAATAAATAAATTCGAGGAACATTTCTTAGAACCTGAATTGAGACCAGAATACGAAAAAGAATTGTTAAAGATAGATAAAGGAAAGTTCAAGAGATTCTCCAATGTTGAGGAATTAAGAAGAGAAATAGAGAATGTATAAATTTGAGAGAAGTGAAAAACTAAAGAGAATACTAAAAAAATTAATTAGGAAAGATAAAGTCAGGTATGAAGCAACACTAAAAAAAATAGACGAAGTCTTGAATAGTGAAGACCCAAATCATTACAAAAATTTAAAACATAACATGAAAGAGTTTAAAAGAGTGCACATAGATTCTCACTTTGTCTTAATATTTAAGGTAGATGAAAATCAAAAAGCCATTAAATTTGAAGATTTGCAACACCACGATTATATCTATAAATAACTCTCAATTTATCAGGCGTTGTCCAAAATAGTACATGCCCAATCTTGAAGTTTAACTAACTCCGCTGTCAAATTAAAGATAAAACAACAAACAAGACTAAATCTAAAAAGACCTTTTTATCCTGCGGATTTTTCTTCGTATAAGGCGCCTCTTCCAAATGATAATAAGAAATAAAGCAACAAACAGCCCTACAATAAATTTATAGGCTAAAATAAAAGAAGTTATTCCTTTGTAAACCCGCGAAAATGCAGATGGCTGAACTGTCTCAGGAAGGGAAACACTCCTATCTTCAGGATTCAAAACCTCAAATTTCAAGACTGTCTTGTTAGGATCTTGATTAAAAACAGAAACCTTCAGGTCATCAATATTATCCTTTTCAACATCAATATACGCAGAAAAGTCTGTGTTTATGGGTGCAAGATTAACCATGTTTTGGCCAGCAGGAACAAACCCAATACGAACCCCCTTCCTAGTGCCAATCTCATCAACAATAATATGATGTATCCCCCCATTAAGCTCAAAAGAAACACGGTCACCCGCAGCAAGAGTCGCTGCTTGGATAGGCTCTTCAGAGAAATTAAGAAAATAGCTCTTTCCAGCAAAGGTAGAGGGAAAAACAAAAAGCATTACTAAAAGTCCAATAAAGATAAACCTCATACGCATAAAAAGAAAAGCAAAGTATCTATTTATAAGCTTTTAGAAAGAAAAAAATAGAAAAAAGAAAAGGGAAAAACCCCTTATTTTTTCTTAATAAACACAAAGTATGCGACAACCAAAAGAGCAAGGATAACAAGGATTGTCACAATAAGCGCTGTGTTGCTTCCACCTGCACTTGGAGGAGTAGTTGTTGGAGTCTCGCCCGTTGAAGGCTCTTCCATTGCAGCTTCTTCAGCAGCTTTGCGTTCTTCTTCCACAACAACCTTCGCACCCTCTTCAAGCTTCTTTGTAGTGATGTTAGCAACACCATTCTCAATGCTATCAAGGGTAACCTCAAGGTCATCAACACCATCACCATTGATGTCCACGCGTTTGCTCTCACCAACCATCAGGCTAACTTCTATAGGGTCTGACTCAATTCTGACAACTACCTCATCCGAAGTTACTGAAGTGACTGTCATCTTATGTGTAGTCTGACCATCAAAGCTGAAAGTTCGTGAACTTCCCTGTGCAATCTGAAGGGTAGCTTGCGAGACAGATTGTCCTGTAGTCACATCAACCTTTGAAAAGTCAACATCAAAGGAGGGTGTGGTTGCACTGCCACCAGAGCCTCCGCCGCCTCCTCCGCCGCCAGATGAGCTACTACTGCTACTAACTAGCACTAAAAAATCATTAACTGAAGTAGTTGTTTTAGAGCCCTGAAGACCAGCTATATCCTTGACCGTACACCCAACTTGATAAGTTCCAGCCTCATTCACATCAGTACCGGTCCATGTAACACTACTGCCTGTCTTTGTAACAGTACCCTTGCCACCAGGTTTAGTTAGAGTCCACTCAAATGTACCACTATCAACACCACTGCCATCATCAGTAGCAGTACAGGTATAGCTAATAGATCCTGTTGTTGGGGATATATCTCTATCCGCTGGAGTCGAAATAGTAAGCACTGGTGCAACTTTGTCAATCTTGTATGTAAAGTTAGCAGGTGCATAGGCATAAGCTTCTGTAGTATTTAATACAAGCGCAAAGGACACAGTACTCAGGGATTCTAATCCATTAAAGTCTAAGTAAGTTGTATTTGCTGGAAGTATTGCATACGTAGCGTTTGTGCCTTCAAAGTGACTTGTAATGTTATTCATCATAACACGCCCAGTTGCATTTACTACGCTTGCATTAAGAAAAACACTAACAGGCCCTGCAGAATTATAAAATAAGGTTATATTGTCTGTCAGGTTTGACCCAGACACAACAACCGTAACGTTATGGCTGCCTGGTTGGAACCAGTCGTCCCCACCACGAACACTGTTGATGCCTTCTAGGATATTATAACTAGTAAGGTTTGCATTGTTAATTGTAATCTTCTCTATCTTTGGCAGGGTTGTAGATACATTAAAGATGAATCCAGCAGCATTACCATTAAAAGAGTTAATGCTCATATTGCTATGTTTTGTGGTATCATTAACATATATGGCAAAACTAATAACGTTTGTGCCTGTAAGAGCACCGCCATTAAAACTACCAACATAAATGGTTCCCTCGCTGTTAACCTGCCTCATCCTGGAGACAGCAGGAGTACTGGTTAAGACAAATTCTGTAGAGTTCAAGCTGGTTGTGTTTAATGGAGCCCCGCTGGTATTCACAAGCAAAAGAACAGTGTCAACATTAGGTTCAGTAAGCTCAGCGTATATTGTGTAGTTTGCAGGTTGCAAAGACGGCCCATACCTAGCATCTCCACCAAGGCTAATAACATCTGTTCCATTAAGTTCATTTAGACCAGCCCCATTAAAACTAAATAACGTAGCATTGCCGTCTGTAACATTAATTTTTCTAAAATTAACTCTTGGACTTATTCCATCAAATGGAACAACAAGGGTTGTATTAACCTGATCACTAGTTCCATTACGGATTATAATAGTAAAATTATTTCCTGCAAATGCAGTAATACTCTCATTGCCTGCCTTCCATGTAACATTAAAAGCAAAATAATGAGTAGTTCCATTTACACCTTCATCTATTTCAAGGTCTGTTCCAGCAGACCAGTTAAGCCTATCCCTAGCAGTCTCGCCTGTGACCGCTGTAGCAGTATTGTTACTGTTATTCACAAATATCCAGCCAGCACCAAAACTTGTAACATTACTAAGAGACGTAAGAATAGCTTCTGTAGGTAAGATTATTGTGACATTAGTAAAGTTTCCAGGACCTGTAGTCTGAATGGAAATATTGATTCTCTGTGAGATCTCATGAGACATAATTGTCCCGTTTGTTCTCGGACCACTTAAGGTCGCTGAAGGAAAACTCGTAGCGAAACTTGGCACCAAAGTTGCATAAGCAAAATAAAAAGCAACCAAAACAAAAGAAATAGAGATGAGAAAAATAAGTCTTTTAGATACATCCATTAGTATCGTCCTCCTTTCGAATTAAATAGATAAAACATTATTGAAGAGACAAACATCGGCTCTCATATATAAAGATTTCTGTGCAGAGGAACAGAAGATTAATTACCAGCAGAGAATAGTGACAATAGAAAGAAGGCAAAAACAGCCGTAAAAAAGCTTTTTAAACACTCAAAAGCGAGGAAAGTTTATGAAAAAAAATCTGATAATACTATATATAATATTAGTTGTAGTAAAGATAGCAAGTAGTCTTTTGATAACTTCTCCATCGTTTTTCGGAGATGAGTACAGCTATGCCAAAACAGCAAGAAGCATGTTCTATGAAGGCAAATCAGCAATTCACGGAGAGCCAACAAACCAGTTTCCACCGCTGTATCCTGCGATTTTATCTTTTGCATACATTGGAGACTACATGCCCACAGTCTATTTATTGATGAAAATAATAAATGCGATCCTCTCAACACTCATCATAATCCCAGCGTATCTCATTCTAATAGAGTTTTTCGAAAAGAAAAAGGCGTTTTTGGGAACAGTAATTATTGGAGTTCTCCCCCCAACATTCGTCTTTTCAGGAGTAATCATGGCTGAAAACATCTATTACCCTTTAATGCTGCTTACATTTTATTTTGTTTACAAATCATTTCAGGAGAAGTCCTACAAATGGGATGTCTTTGCAAATCATTTCAGGAGAAGTCCTACAAATGGGATGTCTTTGCAGGAATAAGCATGGGTGCGGCTCTCCTGACAAAGGCAATCGGAGCATTCTTCTTGCCTGCAGTAGGAGCACTGGCACTATACAAGGTCTATAAAAAAGATATCAAGCAGATTCCAAAAAAGATAGTCTTTGCAGCAGTAACAACGGTTTTGGTACTGCCATGGTTAATACGAAACGCAGGTATAAACGGAACAACAACTTCAGCAATAAGCGGATATCACGGCATATATAAATATGCATTCACATCCCAAACAACTATGGCGATGTTTACCTGGATAGGATTATATGCAGGATTCATTCTACTAAGCACAGGGGTAATATTTGCAGCAGGA